>JABDFS010000005.1:1476-17068 GCA_013286425.1 Bacteroidota bacterium | reverse complement strand
GGTTTTTCTTCAATCGCAGGTGCAACAACAACCTGTGGCTGCACAACTTCTTTCTCTTTCACTGCCTGCAGAGGAGTAATATTTTCAGCATCAATTTTATCAGGTTCGTTTACATCTAAATGAATGGCTGAAGGGAAAAAAACAGAAACATTATTTTGAAAACTTTTTATTTCTTCTTTCTCTAATTCGCTTAACAATAACCGCGCGGTAATGGCCAACTGGTCTTTGCCGGCATTATTGCGTTGTTGCTCAAGCAACCGCTCTATCAATGCGCCTGCTTTATCCATAAGATAATTACATTTGGAGGTTTATACAATCATTATAACGAACTAAGTTAGCCAATATTATCAATGTTTATCGAACCACATATTAATAACGAGAAACGCGGATGGATCGAAGTGATCTGCGGCTCTATGTTCAGCGGTAAAACAGAAGAACTTATTCGCAGGATGAAACGCGCACGCATTGCCAATCTTAAAACAGAAATATTCAAACCTGCAATTGATAACCGTTATGATGAAATGAATGTGGTGAGTCATGATGAGAACATAATTGTATCGCAGCCCGTGCAGCATTCACAAAATATTTTGTTGCTGATACACGATGCTGATGTAATTGGTATTGATGAAGCACAGTTTTTTGACGATGGTATTGTACATGTTTGCGAACACCTTGCTATAAGTGGTAAACGCGTAATTGTTACAGGACTTGATATGGATTATTTAGGGAGGCCTTTCGGTCCTGTGCCGCAGTTGCTTGCCATTGCAGATTATATAACCAAGTTGCATGCAATCTGTGTGCATTGCGGAAATATTGCAAGCATTTCGTATCGTAAAACAAAACAAAGTGCACAGGTTGTATTAGGCGAGCTGGATATTTATGAACCAAGATGCAGGGTTTGTTATGCAAAGGGAGATAAGATATAAAATGCTTTGAATTATTTTTTGTTATCAACCAATGAACTCCGATGTTTTACGGTTGTGTCACTCCCTTGTACTGCATATTTTTAATCAACTCAGGTTTGCTAATCTCAATTTCTTCTTCTCTTATCAATCTAAACAGTTTTAATGAAATTTATACTTCCCTGATTTTGTTTCGTCCGTTATAAAAAATACTTTGCATCTATCTTTTATAAAATGATAAAACACATTGTTTCTATACTGCTAATTGTGGTGCTGTTAACCTTTACTGTAACATTATTTGCGCAGGTAAAACAAACTTCAGCAAAAACATTATCAGACCCTGAGCAACTTTTTTTACAACCGCCTGAATCAGCAAAGCCCGGTATATTATATATGTGGATGGGTGCCAATATCAGCGCAACCGGCATAACAAAAGACCTCGAAGCTTTAAAAGAAGAAGGATTTAATTCCACTACTGTTATTAGTCTTGCAGATGCAACAAATCCCTGGGGTGTTCCTATTGAAAAAGATCCAACACCGGATGTAATTGCTTGGACAGAACCCTGGTGGCATATGGTGCAGCATGCAGCAAAAGAATCGCAGCGATTGAATATGACAATGGGTTTGTTTGATGGTGCAGGTTATTCAACAAGCGGCGGCACATGGATAACACCTGAGCTTTCCATGCAGCAATTATGCTGGTCTCAAATAAATGTTACGGGCAATGGCAGCGATCAACAAATCAAATTAAATAAACCTTTAGTTGATCTTCACGCCAACGCACGTTTTCCAACATACAATCCCGAAACAGGCAAAATAGAAATTCCTGAAATTAAAGAACGCTCAACTTATTATGATGACATCGCAGTAATAGCCGTTCCTTCAAAAGATACTGTGTATAAAAGCTCTGTCATCTTTCTTACAGATTCTATGCAGGCTGATGGCAGTTTGCAATGGCGTGTGCCCGATGGTGCATGGATAATCTATCGCTTTGGCCATACTGTTTTAGGAGAGAAAGGTCAACCTGCACAATGGCAGGCATCAGGTTTTGAATGTGATAAAATGAGTGAGAAAGCTGTTTCATTTCATTTGGATCATGTAATAAATGAAATGAAAAATCATCTTGGCAACTTAGTAGGAACAACAGTAGATCATATTTATTTTGATAGTTATGAAGAGAACGACGCTACATGGACACCGAAGATGCGTGAAGAATTTTTAGCGAGGCGTGGTTATGATTTGCTGCCTTATCTTCCAACATTTGCAGGCCGCACTATTGAAGGCCTTCAACAAACATTTAGGTTTAAATCAGATTTTACAGAAACTATTCATGATTTATATCGCGATGTTTATTTTACTACTATCGCAAAAAAACTAAAAGCTGCACATTTGAATTTTCATTGTGAACCTTATGGCGGCCCATGGAAAGTTGATGAAGTGGTTCCGCTTGTATCAAATATGATGGGCGAGTTCTGGACGAACGATGGCACATTTACTCCTTATGATCTTGATGATTTGATCAAGCCTTTGCGAAGCAGCGGGCAAAACATATTTGCAGCAGAAGCATTTACAGGCCAGCCTGTTTACAGCAAATGGAATGAAACACCTGCATGGTTAAAACCGATAGGTGATGAAGCCTTTTGCACAGGTATCAACAAACTTATGATACATCGTTTTGTGCACCAGCCATGGGATGATAAATACAAACCCGGTGAAGCAATGGGCCAATGGGGAACACATTTCGACCGTACACAAACCTGGTGGAAGCCTGCAAAGGCTTTTGTGCTTTATCTGCAAAGATGCCAGGCTGTACTACAATGGGGGCAGTACGTTCCAAAAACGTTAGATGATTTTATGGTAAAGCCGGACAGTATAAACCTCGAGATAAAATCTATTCATCGCAAAAGCAATGATGCAGATATTTATTTTATTGCCAACACAACACATTATGTGGGCGATGCAACTTGTACCTTTAATATTACAGGTAAACAACCTGAATTATGGGATCCTGTAACAGGAACAATACAACCTGTCAGATCTTTTACTAAGCAGGATGATAAAACAGTTATACCATTATCATTTGCAGATGCCCAAAGTTTTTTTATTGTCTTCAGGAAAAAAATTACAACCTATCCATCATCATTAAAACATGATGTTGTAAAGAGCAAAACATTATTATCACTTGATAGCAACTGGTCAGTAACATTTGATAGTGTTTGGGGCGGACCTGTACATGCAGCTCAATTTTCAACCTTGAGTGATTGGACATTGAACGCAGATGAAGGCATTAAATATTACAGCGGCACTGCTGAGTACTCAAAAACATTTTCCTTGCCTGCTGCAATGTTGCATCAATACAAAAACATATCGCTTGATCTTGGCAAGGTTGATTGTATTGCACGTATTTTTATTAATGATAAAGATGCAGGTATTGTATGGACAGCCCCATGGAAAATAAATATTCCAACAGCATGGCTGCGATCAACAAACAAACTAAAAATTGAAGTAACCAATGTTTGGGCTAACCGTTTAATTGGTGATGAACAACAACCCGATGATATGGAATGGTTGCCCAACGCCTATTTTTATAACAGCGGAAGATCATTAAAAACATTTCCTGACTGGTTTCTTGAAAACAAACCCCGGCCAACAAAAAGATATTGCTTTATAACCTGGAATTATTTTGATAAGGATTCTCCGTTAACATCATCAGGATTGTTAGGTCCAGTAACAATTGAGTCTAAAGATTAATCATCTGGCACAATTTCTTAGAAGATAAAACTTTAAGTGTTTTATTTTCGATTCATCAACTCATAATAAATTCAATCACTTGAAAATATTAGCTATAATACTTTTTTCTGTGTTGGTTATTACAGCCAGTGCGCAATCTATCGCTACACTCAACACTTATCTTAAAACAAGTAAACAAATTTTATTGGTAAAACCACTTTCTTCAAATTCAATTCACGGAACAATGTTTTTATATGAACAAAAGAACAATCGTAAAAAATGGAAACTGTTTGATTCTTTCCCTGTAGTTGTTGGTCGAAATGGTTTAGCAGAAAGTGGCGAAACTAAAATTCCTTTGAAGGATTCTTCTTTAAAACACGAAGGTGACGGCAAATCGCCAGCAGGTATTTTTAAATTAGGTGCTGTGTTTAGCTATCACGATGTAAAAAAATTAAAGATGCCTTTTGTACAGGTTGATACAAATTTTTATTGTGTTGATGATGCAACTTCATCATATTATAATACTTTAATTAAACAGGATACTGCCAAACATAATTTCAACAGTTTTGAATACATGAAACGAAACGATGATCTTTATGAATATGGTGTTTGGGTTTTGTATAATAGCGATCCTATAATTGCAGGTAACGGTTCATGCATCTTCCTACATATATGGCGAAATGAAAATTCAGGAACTGCGGGCTGCACCGCAATGGCCAAAGAAAACATGTTGAAACTTATCCGTTGGCTCGATAAAAAGAAAAACCCTGTTTTGCTGCAAGGAGTTGAAGGTAAAGTTGAATAACTGATTTTTAAATAATCACTTCAACAAACAAATAATCCACATTTATTATTCACAAGGCTAAGCTGAAAGCTCATTGCTCAAAGCTCATAGCTATTCCTCATTATATTTGCCTCAATGGCAAAGGCTTCTGACGATACTCCATTAATGCAGCAACACAAGGCAATCAAACAAAAATATCCTGATGCCATTTTGTTGTTTCGTGTGGGAGATTTTTATGAGACTTTCGGCAATGATGCTATTACTGCTTCACAAGTTTTAGGCATTACACTAACCAAACGAAATAATGGTGCTGCTGCATCAAATGAATTGGCAGGTTTTCCGCATCATGCTTTAGATACTTATTTGCATAAGCTGGTGAAAGCAGGCTACCGTGTTGCCATTTGTGACCAGTTGGAAGACCCAAAAACAGTAAAAGGTATTGTAAAACGTGGCGTAACAGAAATGGTAACGCCTGGCATTGCCACTAATGATAAACTGCTTGAATTAAACAGCAATAATTTTTTAACAGGTATTCATTTTACTGATGACAATGTATACGGACTTGCATTTCTTGACATATCAACAGGTGAATTTTTTGTAGCAGAAGGCAACCAGGAATATGCTGATAAACTGTTGCAAACTTTAAAGCCTGCTGAAGTAATTTATCAACGCAGTAATCAAAAATTATTCAAAGAAAAATTCGGAACAAAGTTTTACACCTACACTTTAGATGCATGGATTTTTGATGAAGCCTTTGCAACAGAGAATTTGTTGAAGCATTTTCAAACACATTCGCTGAAAGGGTTTGGTATTGATGCACTCCATTGCGGCATTATCGCTGCAGGTGCTGTATTGCATTATTTAAAAGAAACAGAGCATCCCAATCTTCAGCATATAACAACCATTCAGCGGTTAGAAAAAGAAGATTATTTATGGATGGATCGCTTCACCATTCGCAATCTTGAATTATTAAACACAGGTAATGATCAGCAAAACAGTTTGCTGAAAATTTCAGATAATACGGTTAGCCCGATGGGTGCGCGTTTATTAAAACGCTGGCTATTGTTGCCGTTAAAAGACATCAATAAAATAAATGAAAGATTAAATGCTGTTGAATATTTAATTCTTCAAACAGATCTGCGCAAGCAACTGCAACAATTGATAAAACAGTGCGGCGATATTGAAAGATTGGTAAGTAAAATTCCATCTAAAAAAATAAACCCAAGAGATGTAATGCATATTGCAAAAGGGTTGCAATACGCTGAACAAATAAAAACTTTGTGCACAACATCATCCAATGAATATTTAAAAAGGATAGATGCAGCTATTAATCCATGCAATTATATCGCTGAAAAAATATTGAATGAAATATCAGATACACCACCTGTTGCAGTAAATAAAGGCGGTGCAATAAAAAAAGGTGTTGATGCGTCGCTGGATGAATTAAGAGCCATTGCAAGCGGGGGCAAACAATACCTTATCAATATTCAGCAAAGAGAAGCGGAACAAACAGGTATCACTACGTTGAAGATTGGTTTTAATAATGTGTTTGGTTATTATCTTGAAGTAACAAATTCACAAAAACCAAAAGTGCCTGATGTTTGGATACGCAAGCAAACGCTTGCTAATGCTGAACGTTACATAACACCTGAACTAAAAGAATACGAAGAAAAAATTACAGGCGCAGAAGATAAGATTTTACAGCTTGAGGCACTATTGTATGATAAACTCTTAATAGAGTTGCATGATTTTATTGCACCCATTCAACACAACGGAAGCTTGTTAGCGATTCTTGATTGCCTTTGTTGTTTTGCACAGAATGCCATTCAATACAATTATAAAAAACCGCATGTACATGAAGGCTTCGAATTGGAATTAAAAGCAAGCCGTCATCCTGTAATTGAACGCAATTTACCTGCAGGCGAACAATATGTTGCCAATGATGTGTTGCTTGATAATTCATCTCAACAAATTATTATTCTTACAGGGCCAAACATGAGTGGTAAAAGTGCATTGCTGCGACAAACTGCATTAATAACATTGCTCACACACATGGGCAGTTTTGTCCCGGCTGATGAAGCAAGAGTTCCGCTAACAGATAAAATATTTACGCGCGTTGGTGCGAGCGATAATTTAAGCGGCGGTGAAAGTACATTCATGGTAGAGATGAATGAAACCGCAAGCATCATCAATAATATTTCGCAACGCAGTTTGATTTTATTGGATGAGATTGGCCGCGGCACTTCTACCTATGATGGCATTTCAATTGCGTGGAGCATTGCAGAATTTTTACATAATTCATCATGCGTGCCTAAAACTTTATTCGCTACACATTACCATGAGTTGAATGAATTGGAGAATAAATTTCAGCGAATAAAAAATTATCATATCACCAATAAAGAAGTTGGCAATAAAATAATTTTTCTGCGAAAGCTTGCGCCGGGTGGAAGCACACATAGCTTTGGCATTCATGTGGCAAAAATGGCAGGTATGCCGCCTGAATTAATTAATCGTGCAAATGATGTTTTAAAACAACTGGAAGCAAAGCAAAACGAAACGCCTGCTATCAATCTTAAAAAAATTACTGCACCACAATTGCAGCTTTCTATTTTTGATGAACACTCTGCAACCTTTCAATCAATACGTGAAATGCTTGACAATATTGATATCAACCGTTTAACACCTGTTGAAGCATTAATGAAATTGAATGAAATAAAAAATTTGTTGAAGTAATGTATTGTATGATGTGTACTGCTATTCTGTAAATTAAATGCAGGAGCAACATATAGAACCAAAGTAAAGTTAAAACAATTCACCTGCGGCTAAATCTAAAATAATAATGCAGTTATACTGTAATATCGCTGCCCAAAGTTTACTGTGATGAAGAATTTTTTTATTGTTCTGCTGTTGCTGGCTGCAGTTGCTATTACATGCATTTACATTTTTATACCATCGAACATTACTGTATCTGCGGTAACTACTGCAAACGCACCCGCAAGTAGTTTATATCGTTATGTAAACAATAAAAATACCTGGAGTGAAAAACTTGTACCGAATAATTCTTTGTTCAAAGAATATACAGTTAGCAGCAGTGTTCAAAATGCAGTTGACGTTGTACTGCGCGATGGAAATGATACAGTAAATACTAAGCTGATCTTAATATTTCCCGGCGGTGATTCAACGATCGTTCATTGGGATTGTTCATTGGTTGCAGGCGCAAATCCTTTTTCAAGATTGCATGCTTATAATAAAGCTGTTGATATTAAAAAGAGCATGGACAGTGTATTATCGAAATTAAAATCATTAACTAACGATCCTGCAAATATTTATGGCATTCACATTACTAAAGCTTCTACAAAAGACACTATATTAATTTCAACCAAAACAATGTTTAACCATTATCCTTCAACAAATGAAATTTATAGTTTGGTAAATAAGCTGAATGATTATGCAGTTAAGTCGGATGCGTTGGTAACAGGTAACCCCATGTATAATGTTACGCCTGATGAAAAAGATTCTGTAAGACTAATGACAGCGCTTCCTGTAAATAAATTATTACGACAAACGAACTCTATTATGCAGATGAGAATGATACCCGGAA
Source organism: Bacteroidota bacterium (assembly GCA_013286425.1). Classification (GTDB taxonomy): domain Bacteria; phylum Bacteroidota; class Bacteroidia; order Chitinophagales; family Chitinophagaceae; genus Parafilimonas. The sequence continues at coordinate 9,051 of JABDFS010000005.1, read as the reverse complement.
ATTTTTTAATAACACAGGTTTCAGGAGGGGAAGCAACAGTAAGAGAAGCGCTTGCCCAAATGCAAAACTTTATTTCGGATAACAATAAAACAACTATGGCAATATCATTTTCTTATTTGGTAACAAACAGAATTAATGAACCTGATACAACAAAGTGGATTACTAAAATCTATATACCTGTTTATTAAAAGCTGTTGATCATTTGAAATCAATCACCATTGTACTATCATTATTCCGTGCAAGAATAAACGCCTGCTTATTATTTGTGAGCTTGATTGGTTTTATTGATCGCACCTGGCCTTTTACAGTTAAGCCATTTAATGTAGTTGCAACAAAATTATCATTGCCCTTATTTATCAGGATGGTTCCATAATCTGCATCATATCTTCCCATCTGAATATTGTTATCATAATAATTTCCGCCTAACAAAATATCAGGAAGATTATCGCCGTTCGCATCAACAACTGTTGCTGTTCTGTATGGTGTAATCTGCGCCTGCATGGGCATAGGAACAGCTTTAAAATTCATCTTTCCATCATTAATGAATATTGTATTATAAAACCAGTTAGCAGTTAATGTAGTGGATGATTTCAATTTCTCTTCAGTAAAAATATCAGACAAAGATGCTTTTGCAAAATCGCTTGCATATAAATATTTCTTTTTTAAAGAAGGCATTTGCTTTTGCAATTCATCTTTATTGGCAAACGGAATCTCTTTATTGGCGAGGTAATAAGTTAGTATCTGTTCTTTATTGCCGTTATCATCAAAATCGTTCATGTATAAACGCACAGGTTGCGCATCGCTTGCTTTTAAGCGGCTGTTCAAACCGAGATTACCTGCAACCAAATCTATATCCCCATCATTATCTATATCGCATGGATAAACAAAATTCCACCAGCCATGTTTATCGGTAAGAACCTTTTTTGTGAAATGGCCGTTATCATTCATGAATGCAACAATACCGCCCCAATCAAGTGAAATGATCAGATCTTTATCACCATCTTTATCTATATCATACCAAACGGCATTGGTGACCATTCCAACATTTGCAAGGTCTTTTGCATATTGATTGGTTACATCTTTAAACTTTCCTGTTCCGTCATTCATTAATAAATAAGATTGCGGAGTATCGCCGTAATGAAACGGAACAACCCTGCTGCCAATGAACAGATCAACATAACCATCATGATTAAAATCATAAGGCACAACACAAGCCTGCGTAGTAAATATATTTGAGAAGGCGTCGTATTTACGCTTAAGATTTCCTTTGCCGTCGTTTAAATAAACACGCGGCAATAAATTGGAATCTGTTCCATAATATTCATTGCCGCCGCTGGCAATAATCAGATCAGGCTTATTATCATTGTTTACATCTGCCCAACATGCATCAACATCTTCATACACACTATCCCTGTCTAAAGCAGGTTCATTTACTTTCACAAATTTTCCTGATAAGGTTTGAATAAATACTGCAGGTTTACCAAGCTTTGATGCACCAATAAAAACATCATCAAGACCATCATGATTGATATCACTAACAGCTAATGCAGGGCCTTCAGTTGAATTCATGTGCGGGATCAATGGCTCGCGATCAAATTCAGGAAAATCATTTTCTTCATGTTTATAATTAAGCCCAACGTTACGCGTGACGTCTTCAACAGGTTTTGAAGGATTAACATTGTACTTTTTAAGTTCATCATAATTAAACTTTGGAAGACCCAAAGTGTATTTGATCGGAACAATTTTTCCTGTGTCGCTTTGCCAGTTTATTTTTTGATAAGAATTATCCGGCCAGATGAGCAAAATAGAATCAACGCTTGCATTTTTCAAACCAATGTGTACTGGAATTTCTGAGCTTGATAAAAAACCATGCAACGGAAACTTTTCATATGTTCTGATATCATTCTTCGTAAACACAATAACTTTTGAACCGATGGCATTTATATTTTGTGCAGAGCCTTTCAATTTAAATTCTATAAAATCTTTTTGATTGTTATCGTTTGCTTTGTTTTCGTAGATCATTGCCTGCGAACCAATATTGTTTACAACAATATCCAAATCACCATCGCCATCAAAATCTGCTGCAAGCGATCCGTTTGAAAATGTTGGCTGCGTATTTTTTATTGATGATGCAATATCTGTAAACGACAACGAGCCATCATTCTTAAAAAATTTATTGGGAATTTTTATCTCAGGAAATTTATCAATCAGCGATATGTCTTTCGATTCGTTATTATTCAAACGCATATCCATTTGCACCTGGTCGTTTGAGATATAGTTTACATAATCAATGTCGTTAAGGCGTTTGGGAATTCCGTTTGAAATAAAGAGATCTTTCAACCCATCATTATCAAAATCAACCCACAAAGGAGACCAGCTCCAATCTGTTGCTGCAATGCCTGCATATAAACCAACTTCACTAAATACACCATTGCCACGATTGTATTGAAGATTGTTGCGCGTATATTGATAACTGTAACCCAACTTAACCTTCTGCTTGAAGAGATCATTTTCATCTTCGCCCAATGACCGTTTTAAAATATAAGGATCAGAAGGCAACATATCCATGCTTATAACTTCAGGCAATGCATCATTGTTTACATCGGCTATATCAACGCCCATTGTATATTGGCTTGTATGCATGAAGCTTGTTGAATCTTCTTCTTTAAAAGTTCCATCATGATTGTTGATGTATAAATAATCTTTCTCATGGAAATCGTTGCCCACATAAATATCAGGCCAGCCATCCATATTTATATCAGCGATAGAAAGCCCAAGACCATAACCTAATACGGAACTATTGATACCGGTCTGTTTAGTTATATCAGTAAAGTGGCCATTATCATTCCTGTAAAAATGATCGCCTGAAACATCGCTTTTCTGGTTGATGAGTAACGAACGCAAACCGAATGTTCCATTCTGATGAATTGAATGATTCAGCAAATACATATCCAGGTCACCATCGCCATCATAATCAAAAAATGCAGCTTGTGTACTGAAACCTGAAAAATCAACACCTAACTGTTTTGCTTCATCTTCATATTGAGGCACACCATTTTTATCAATGCCTATGCAGATGAGGAATTCATTATGGCTATTTAAGGTTTCATATTTTCCAACGCGACAAACATATAGATCAAGCAAACCATCATTATTTATATCAACAACAGAAACGCCTGTGCTCCATCCGCCGTCATTTGGAATACGTGCTTCAGCGGTTACATCTTTAAAATGCATATTGCCGGTGTTGAGATATAATTTATTCTGCCCCTGGTTTGAAGAAAAGAAAAGATCGATCAATCCATCATTATTAAAATCACCTGCAGCAACGCCTGCACCATTATAATAGTACATGTAATGAAAAACGTTGAAGTCGTTTGTAGGCGTAAGTTTATTTACAAAATCCAAACCTGTTTGTTTTGCATCGAGCACTTCAAATGCAACAGGTGTTTTTTTAGACGAACATGCTGCACATAATACAAAGCACAATAAAATATAAAGCTCATATTTTTTATACAGTATCATAAATTGTAGCGATCGTGAATGAGCTTTATTTAAGTTTTAATTATTATGAATTTTATACAACACAGGAAAATCATCATTCCGCAGAAATAATAAATATCGTTTGTTATCTGCATTAATTTCTTTGATGTCTTTTACCTGTCCGCGTACTGAAAGCCCTGATTTTATACAATCCATGCAAGTGAAATTCCCTTTACCATCATTTATCAAAACATTTCCAAAGCTTGCATCCAGTCTTCCAAACTGCGGAAAGAAGTTATCTTCGTTGCCACCAATTACCAGATCAATTTTACCATCATCGTTTATATCAGTACAATTAATTGCGTTAATGGAAGATATCTGCGCCAATGCCGGTAATTTTTCAACAGTAAAATTTCCATTACCGTTATTGATAGCAACACAAGAGCTTGTATAATTAAATTGTTTTACCAGGCTTTTATTTAAAAGATCAGGAGGAAATAAATCCTGTATAGATTTTTTTGCATAATCAGCGTGCTGCAAATTTTGCTTTTTGATCAATGGAACTTCATCCTGTAAATCATGCTTTAAGAAAACAGGAACATCTCTTTCATCAACAGTGCGTGTAAGAATTTTATCTGTGTTTCCGTTCTGATTAAAATCGTTCACCCAAAGTTTTACAGGGTTTTGTTTGTTTGGATTGAGATAAAAATTTTCGCCAATATTGCCTAATATCAAATCTTGCTTTCCATCGCCATTTATATCTGCAACACTTACACTACGCCACCAGCCAAACATATCAGAAAGATTTGTTTTTACTTCTTTGAATTGGTTATTGCTGTATTGAAAAATTCGCGGTGTCATCCATTCACCGCAAACAATTAACTCTTTATCACTGCTGCCTGCAACATCTGCCCATGCAGCACTTGTAACCATCCCGATGTTTTCAATTTCAGGTGCGATTGTTTTTGTAACATCAGTGAAATGGCCTTTGCCATCATTTTGAAAAATATAACTGCGCGGATCAACACCATAATTGCGTGGCTCATTTCTTCCACCAACAAACAGATCAAGATCACCATCATGATCAAAGTCATAAGCAACAGCAACCGATATATCTACTCCGTTATTTGGAAATGCTGATGCATCTAAAGTAAAATTTCCTTTGCCATCATTCCTGAAAAAACGCATCTGTGTTTGCCTGCTGAAAGGCGGATTATTATTGCCACCGGGACCAACAAACAAATCAAGATCGCCATCGCCATCTGCATCAAATAATAAAACAGCATCGTCTTCAAAATCTGAAAACTGGCTGAAAGCAGGCTCGTCTTTTTTCACAAAATTTCCATCCTTTGTCTGCAAATAAATTTGTCCCGGATGATCCTGGGTTCCGCCAATATAAATATCCGTTAAGCCATCACCATTCACATCGCCGGTTGCAGCTTTCGGGCCTTCGCGCGAAAGCATTTCGGGCACATTGCGTTCATAGTAAAAATCTATGCAATCATCTTCGACATGCTTTTCAAAATTAGATTTTACTGAATCGATCAAAACATTTGCTGATGGTATTGGCAAACTATAACTGTTTGATGAATCCGGTTGTTGAATTAAATAAGTTGTATCGATTGAAGGATGAATAAATTTTGAATAAGAAAGATTTGGCCATACAATAATCATTGAATCTATTTTATTGAGATTGCCTAAACCAATGATTTGTTTATAGTCTACAGATGATTGGAAGCCACGGCTTGGCATAACTTCACGGCTGAACACCTGGTTGTCTGCATATAATTTGATGACACTTCCAATTGCAAATGTGTTTTCTCTATCGCCTTTAAGCTTTACAGCAAAGTAGCTATTCTTGTTCATCTGCCTTGCATTGTTCTTATAAATAAATGCAGGGCCATTTTCATTGTTAATTATGAGATCAAGATCGCCATCGTTATCTAAATCAGCATAAGCAGCACCATTAGAAAAAGATGATTGCGTAAAGCCCCAGCTTTTGCCAACATCTTCAAACGCTAAATTGCCTTTGTTTCTAAAAGCTTTATTTATCAAAGCATTTTGGGGCAGATGTTTCAATACTTCATCAACATTCTGTTGATTGTTGGATAATACTTGTTTCTGCACTTCTTCGTTAGCAAAGAAGTCAGTAAAATCCAGATCAGTAACATCGCGATTTACACCATTGCAAACATAAATATCATTCAGGCCATCATTATCTGCATCAAATAGCAAAGCGCCCCAGCTCCAGTCTGTAGCCGAAACACCGCAAAGATTCGCAACATCTGAAAAGGTTCCGTTCTTATTATTTAACTGCAAACAATTTTTCATGTATTGATAATAAAACCCCTGTTTTACCTTTTTGCGCAGCAGATCAATATTTTCAAATGAACCTAATGTTTTTAAACGATAATCATCATCAGGTAACATATCTGTAGTAAATAATTCAGGATAACCATCATTATTTATATCGGCCATATCAGAACCCATAGAAGAGAGGCTCGTATGCGAAAAGCAGTTCTCGAACTCATCCTTAAATGTTCCATCTTTTTGATTGATGTAACAATAATCACGTTCATAAGAATCGTTGGAAACATAAATATCAGGCCAGCCATCATTGTTTATATCACCGATAGAAATACCTAGTCCGAAACTAATTAATCCGCCATGAATGCCTGCCTGTTTTGTTACTTCGGTAAAATGACCATTATCATTTCGGTATAAATGATCTCCGCCACCCTTTAAAAAATCTGCAATCGGCCAGTCTTTATCAGGAAGGTCACGACGGTTTACGAAACCAAGATCATTGATAGGCATCGGGCTGTTATCGATCATAAAGCAATCCAGATCACCGTCATGATCATAATCAAAAAAAGAAACCTGCGTTGTATAAGCAGAAATATCCAACCCGTATTTAGCACCTTCTTCGGTAAATGTGAGATCATGATTGTTAATGTAGAGCTTGTTCGTGCGATTGCGGTCTTTCATGTGGCCTGCAGCACAAACATAAATATCCAGCCAGCCATCATGATTTATATCAACCATTACAACACCTGTGCTCCACATGCTATCCGGCTTAATACCTGATGATGTAGTGATATCTTTAAATTTAAAATTACCTTTATTCAGGTATAATTTGTTGTCGCCCATGTTTGATGTAAAGAATACATCGGGCAACCCATCATTATTTAAATCGCCAATAGCAACTCCGCCACCATTGTAATAATTGCGGTAAGTGAATCCGTTCTCAAGCTGGCCGTCAGTTACATTATTATTAAAATCAATCCCCGTATTTTCCTGGAGAGAAAAAAGCGCTGTCTGTTTTGGCTGGCACGAAAAAAAGAAGAACCCAAGCAAAATATATAGCAGTAGAATACGCATACCTAATTATACAAAATAAAAAAAGGCCATTCAATTAAAATGACCTTTTTATAAAACTTAACAATTATGATTAATTATAACCAGGATTCTGTTTAAGATTTGGATTAGCAGCCAATGACTGATTTGGAACCGGATACACAAGGTATTTTGGATCATCAGATGGTTTGTACTGCCATAATACGTTAAACACACCGAAGCGGATTAAGTTCGTTCTTCTTAAAGATTCCCAATATAATTCTCTGCCTGTTTCTGCCAATAAAGTATTTGGATCGTCAACATTGCTTCCGTTAACTAAAGATATAGAACTTAAAGTAGAAGCATGCCTTGCAGTTCTAAGCCCGTTAACTAATGCTAAAGCACCTCCAGCATTACCGGATCTCATTTCTGCTTCAGCAACCATTAATACAACTTCAGGATATCTCATCAACATAAGCCAGTTACCTGAATTGGCTGAGTAATATTTACCAATCGAACCTGAATCTGGTTTATCTGAAAAATCAGGAACATATTTCACAACCCTTATACCGGTAACTTCAAGATTTGTACCTTGTTCAATCATAGTGGAAGCAATATTTGGATCAAATGAAAGAGGATTGCCTTTTCTATCTTTTTCAGGCTTTCCATATGCATCATATTGCTGGCCTATTAACATACCAGGTTTAATACCTGAATAAGGAGTACTGCTTTTATTGTACCTGATAACAATACGGC
>JABDFS010000005.1:0-1466 GCA_013286425.1 Bacteroidota bacterium | reverse complement strand
TGAAGCAGAAATGAGATCCGGTAGAAAATCCATTCCAGCCTGCATTCGGAGCTTGCGCTGTGTATGAATTATAATGCAACGTCATCATCCAGCGGGCATCAATGCCGCTATTATTGGTGCTAACACCAGAATGATTTGGATATGCAAAAATGGCCTCATGCGAAGTATCATTGGTAGCATTAAAATTATCAAAGTATTCAGGCATATAAGAATACTTGTTGCTATTTATAATTTCATTGCCTAATGTAATTACCTGTTGCAAATCACCAGCATCGAAAGTTGGGCTTTGACGATTTAGGAAAGCACCGCGATTTAAGTAGCATCTCATCAATAATACTTTTGCTGCATCCTGGTTTGCTTTCGTCATATCATTTGCTGTACTAAGATCAGGCAATATTGTAGTTAGTTCAGAAATAATAAAACTAATAGCACTGTCACCTGTATATACCTTTGGCGCATTTAAAAGATTATCGCCCGGATTCCTAAATGGATATTGACCAAACAGATCCAACAGGTAATACAAAGAATACGCTCTTAGAAATCTTGCTTCAGCAGCCTGTTCCGGGCTTGGATTAAATGCAAGCACATTGGTTGCATCAAAGTTTAATTTATTAAGCAAATTAAATGTTTGTAAAAGCTGGTCGTGATCAGCAGTCCATGTATGATTGTGAACTACACGCCAAACACCATTATCATCCCAGTCACCACCTCTTGTAGGAACCAGCGACTCATCAGTGGAATTTTCTTCCAGTGAAAAAACCCTGTCCTGGTTGTTAAATGGTGCTGCTAAGTCAACATAAGCACCTTGTAAGATCAAAGCTGTTCCACTGGAGCCTAAGCCTGATGCTGTCTGCTGGTTTGTAAAATTGTTGCCCAGATTCTCGTCCAGCTTGGTACAGCCGCAAATTATGGTTGCAACCAGGGAGAAAATGGCAATCGCTTTATTTTGTGTCATAATATAATAATGTTTTAAAGTTTGCTGTTACAGTGAAAAGTTGAATCCGAAAGTAATTATCCTCGGTGTTGGATAAGGGATGTATTCAATTGATCTTGAAGGATACCCGTTATTGCTTTTATCAATATTTACTTCAGGGTCGAAGCCGGTAAACTTGGTAAGAACAAATAAGTTCGTTCCTGAAACAAAAACGTTCAATCCTTTAAGATAGCTTCCTACATTACCGAAATCGTACCTCAAAGTCGCATTTCTCAATTTGAAATAATCACCACTTTCAAGGAACCTCGTTGAAGCACCTACACTGCTGGTTGGCATTTCCGGTGGATTATAAGCTGCCTGATCTACATTTCTACCTTGTACAATACCTGATAAGTTAGTTACAGAGGTAGCAGTGTTGTTATAAATAACATAACCACCTGCACCACCTGCATTAATGGTTAATGAAAGCTTATTGAATGTCAATGTTGTATTAAAACCATAAATAGTATGCGGGTTCGGATCACCTGCAAAA
>JABDFS010000004.1:66249-68283 GCA_013286425.1 Bacteroidota bacterium | reverse complement strand
ATATAGTTTCATCTACAGAGTACTTATTTGGATTCTCACAGACTTTAGATTATTCAGAATATGCGAGAAGAGACATTTCAATGGAGATGAAAATTTGCATTTTGCCTAGCTACAAAATAGAAAAAATCATTAATTACACTTTAAATTTCATGGCTGAACAAAATATGGGTTTCTTTAAAACTCTTTTCAATGATACTTGCAAAAAGCTTTTTAATAGAACAGCAACTGAACATGAAAAGAAATTATTCGGACATCATTTTTCTATTACTTACGCTGATAAAAATGTTTCAAACAGAAAAGAAGCTTTTTTTAAAAGCAGTTTTACTGACTTTTAATATTAAAAAATGAATGAGAAAGAAAATATTCATCTCTCCAAACTCCTCTCCTACATTCTTCGCCACAAACCAGATGAATATGGAATTATATTAGATGAAAACGGCTATACAAACGTTGATATACTCATCAGCAAACTAAATGCGCACAACGAAAACATCAGCTTCGAAATACTGCAACACATTGTAGATACCAACAACAAAAAAACGTTTTGCATTCAATGAAGATCTAACCAAAATAAGAGCAAGTCAGGGTCATTCAGTTGATGTTGAATTAGGTTATACAGAACAACAGCCGCCGTCAATTTTATACCACGGTACAGTAGAAAAATTTCTTACCTCTATTTTAAAAGACGGCTTGCGAAAAATGCAACGCCATCATGTTCATTTAAGTGTAGATAAAGCAACAGCAATAAAAGTTGCAGAACGCAGAGGCAAGCCGATCATACTTCAAATAAAAGCCGGTGAAATGTTTTCAGCAGGTTATACATTTTATCTTTCAGATAATGGTGTTTGGTTAACAGATCATGTGCCTGCCATTTTTTTTAACTAACTTGTTATGCATAATTTGCTCATATGGAAAATAGTATATCTGAGAAAAAGCAAAAAGTAAGCTTTGAATACTTCGGAGGTATTTTTAGTTCATGGGATTCTTTATTCTCCGAGGCTGCAGCTTTTGCAAGCCAGCTAGGTAAGGACAAATTAATTACCATTTCTCATTCGGAAGATAGAAATGATGGAATAGTTACAGTATGGTATTGGGAGGATGATACTGAATAAATATCATCCCTGTGCCAGATGAAAACGACTGCGCAAATGTTGATGAACTCATGCATACAACGAAAACATCAACTTCTAAATACTGCAATACATTGTAGATACCACATGTAGAAGAAGATTATCCTCCTCGCGCAAGTATAAGTCGTTAAGTCTTGTGTGCAGCTACTTGTTGCCTTGTAAATTTTAAACAATTGCTGTCTTCTTTCTTTTTAATCTAACTGTTTGTTTCTTCGAAGGAATATCATCAGCAGCTTTCAATTCATAATACCTGTTAAACGCTTCATGCGAAACTTTAAAACGTTCTGCGAGTTTACGTATCACTTCTTTACTCATTCCCTTTTTATAATTCAGTATTTCAGAAACATAACCTTTGCTTACAGCCAGCAATTCAACAAGGTCAGTAGCTTTTAATTGTTGTTCGTTCATAAAAGAACGCAGCAACGTTACAGGATCAACTTCATGAAAGCTGTTATGCGCTGTATCCCATCTTTCAATCAATAAAGTAAGCAGGTCAATCTCATCTTTAACCGCCTTTTTTTTTGAATTGGAGAAAACAAGCTCTTCCAGTTTATTAGAATAATCTTTGTACTGTGTTTTGTTTTTAATGATAGTGTATTTCAATTCTGCCATAAAATAAATTTTAATAATCGCTCGCAGTATATTGTTCATTCATCTTACAGAGCTTATCATATTCAGCATGCGTACCGATCCAGCAAACAAATAAGTGCAGTTGTTTATCACCAAAAGCATATTTGCAAATCATGCGGTAGGTATTGCCAGCAATATCAAATACCACACGATTAGAATTTTTACCAAGCAAGTCTGTGCTGCCAAATGTTGCGATCATATCTGCTGGTATTTTCCAATCAGCGTATTTCAATTTAGCAAGCCATTCTTCAAATGAAACTCTGCTTCTTGCATT
>JABDFS010000004.1:0-66239 GCA_013286425.1 Bacteroidota bacterium | reverse complement strand
AAGGTAAAGGTGATTTTCAAAAGTTCTCTTTTTGCGAACTTTATTTTATTAGAATTTGACCAGATTAAATTTAATGATTTTATTTATTGCCAGATTCGATATTATCTTCAGCTTATGTTTTAAGAGAAAAAAACAACTTATTTCAGCAACATTCTTCGCCACAAGCCCTCAGCATACGAAATTGTATTAGATGAAAACGGCTACACAAATGTTGATGAACTCATTAATAAACTAAATACACACAACGAAAACAGCACCTTCAAAATACTAAAAGCCTCCTCGACATAGAGGAGGCCTTTTATGTTTTAGAGATCATTGAAAAAGCTGCCGGTTAATGCTGCACTATAAGTTTGGCGGTTTGCCTGTTACCTGTTTCATCAGTTACCGTTACAAAGTAAATACCGTTTGCATAACCCGAGACATTTATGGATTGCTGTGCATAACCCCCTGATAATACCTGTACTTTATCCTGGCGCAGGGTTTTACCTTCAATGGTGCTTAATTGTATTACAACATTGCCTTTATAACCTTTAAGCGTAATATTTACTTTACCGGAAGCAGGGTTGGGTGATACCTGTAGTTGCATGGTGTTTGCAACAACATTTTCTTCCGCACCAATTGCATTTACGGCAATGCTGGTTCCATCATTATTTAAAATTGTACCTACAGCTGTTCCATCAAGAATGGCTGCATTAACAGGGTTGCTTAAACGTACCGTAAATGTTTCATCAGGTTCAATGCTTTTGTCGCCATTTATATAAACGCTGATGGATTGTCTTTTCACGCCTGCAGTAAATGTTAACGTGCCTGATGTTGCAATATAATCACCGGGGGAAATGGCTGTGCTGTCCTGTGTTGCATAATTTACAGTTACTGCCTGGCGTGATTTTTTATTCAGTAATACCTGGAATCTCATAATCTTTTGCCCTTTATTACCTTCTTTTACTGATTTATCGTTTATGCTTATGAGAACGTTTTTGATAGCACATCCTTCATCAATTTGACCGTTGCAATTGTTGTCCAGGCCATCACACAATTCCGGTGCGCCGGGATAAACCGTTGCATGAGTGTCATCACAATCTGTGTTATTACTTACATAGCCTGTTGGTACGGAAGATGCCTGTATTGTTACATTGGGGTCTCCATAACCATCCCCATCGGCATCCCGGTAGAAAGTTGTTGATGGATTTACAACCTGCCCGGTTTTGTCCATATACCCTGTGCTGGGATCAAAATTTGCATCACCGCTATAATAAGCATTGATGTAATGCGTTCCTGCTGTTAGTGTAGCGGTGGTGATAGATGCAGTGCCGTTACTATCCAGATTTACAGTACCAAGTACACTATCTACGTCAGAAAACACAACGGGTCCGGTTGGGCCAGGAGTGATAAGTGAGGGAGCAGTTACGATTGCAGTAAAAGTAACAGGCTGCCCAAAAACCGATGGGTTCTCACTTGAACTTATAGATGTAACGGTAGCTCTTGCATCTTGTACAGTCACTACCTGTCCCGGGTTATCATAATATCCTGTCCCCAATATATAGTTGGTATAATCGGCATAATTAACCTGTATGGTATGCGTACCTATTGTTAGCGCATCAATGCTGATAGATGCGTTGCCTTGATTATCCAGGCTTGCCATACCAAGATCGCTACCTGTGCTTTCGTCAAAAAAATCAACATATCCGGTTGGTGTACCTGTACCGGGTGAAGGAACAGTTACGGCTGCAGTAAATGTTACATTCTGCCCGCTATAGGATGGATTGTGGTTTGAGCTTATAGCTATGATAGCGGCCTGAAACACGTTTAGGGTTTGATCTGTGTTTCCCGTGCTTGAATCAAAATTGGCATCACCGCTATAATGAGCCACGATGATATGCGAACCAAATGCCAGTGTGTTAATAGTGATAGATGCGTGGCCGTCATTATCCAAACTTACCATACCGAGATCGGTACCGGAACTTTGGTCGAAAAAATCAACAGAGCCAGATGGGCCGGGCACAACAGACAGTTCACCGGTTACGGTAGCATTCAAAGTAACAGGCTGCCCGAGGAAAAATAAGCCCATCCCATCAAAACCCACAGCAGTAGTGGTAACTCTTGAAGTTTGTACCGCGTTCACAACCTGCCCCGGGTTATTATAGTACCCGGTGCTTACACTAAAGACGTTATCACCGCTGTACATGGCACTAATGATATGTGTACCTGCCGTTAGTGTGGCGATGCTGATAGATGCATTACCGTTATTATCCAAACTTACTTTACCAACATACGTACTTGTGCTCATGTCATAAAAGGTAACGATTCCCGTTGGGCCGGGTGTATCTTGCGACTGAGCAGTTACGGTAGCAGTAAAAGTAACGTTCTGCCCAACGGGCGATGGGTTCATGCTGGAGCTGACAAATGTAGTGGTGGCTAATTTTGTTACAACCTGCCCCGGATTGTCGTAATATCCTGTGGTAAATATATAGTTGGCATCCCCGCTATAACGAGCCTCAATAATATGCGTACCTTCTGTAAGGGTAGCAATACTAACAGATGCGTGGCCTTCATTATCCAAACTTACCACACCAAGGTCGCCACCGGTACTTTGATCAAAAAAAGTCAACGGACCCGGTCGGTGTACCTGTACCAGGTGGTGGAACAGTTACGGTTGCAGTAAAAGTAACACTATGCCCAAAGATCGATGGATTGAGGTCGGAGCCGACAGATGTAACTGTAGCCTGGTACACGCCAAGCCCCGGATTACTATAATATCCTGTACTGGTATCAAAATTTGCATCCCCGCTATAATGAGCCGCGATGATATGCGTACCTAACGCAAGTGTACTAATATTAATAGATGCATGTTCTTGATTATCCAAACTTGCCATGCCAAGGTCGATACCTGTACTCTGGTCGAAAAAGTCAACAGATCCTGTCGGCCAAGGGGCAACATATGACGGAAAACTTACCGTAGCAGTAAAAGTAACATTCTGTCCAAGGGCTATGCTTTTATCAATCGCATCAGAACCCACAGAAGTAGTAGTAATTCTTGTAGGAAAGTCGGTCACAACTTGATTAAGGTTATCTAACTGTCCTATACTGGCATCGTAATTGGAATCTCCGCTATAAACAGCATTGATGAGGTGTGTACCCATTGTTAGTGTAGCGATGCTGACAGATGCATTGCCGTCATTATCCAAACTTATCATACCAAGATCGATACCTGTAGTCTGGTCGAAAAAGTCAACAGATCCTGTTGGAGGTGGCATACTTTGCGACTGACCAGTTACGGTTGCAGTAAAAGTAACATTCTGTTCAATTGATGATGGATTCATGCTGGAGACTAAAGACGTGGTGGTGGCTGTTAAGGTGTGTGGTGTATTTGATGAATAAGATTGTGAATAAGCCTGTTGTTTGGTAATAGCGCTCAAATAGGATGAAATATTAAAAGCAATAGACTTGTTCTGTGCAATTGTCTTTGTAAGAAATGCAAAATGACAAGCAACTGCTATAATCAAAAAAATGTAATAATTGATAGCTTTTGAAATTGTAGCTTTCATGTCAGCGAATTAAGTTTTGATAAATTAATTTATTAATGATTAAATGAGCCTACAGCAGAAGAATTAAATGTAATATGATGAGTAAAGAGGAACCAAATTATTACCGTGACACAAATGTGACACCTTTAAAAATGCAGGCATAATAGGGTAATAAAAGCTTTAGGGGTGTAAATTTTTTATACCAGCTTTGGTTCGGCTGATACCAAAAACAATTTCATAAGAGTAGGGATTTTAGATTTGATCAATAATTTCTTCGAGGAAAACTTCTTCGGTAAAATTTAGCTTCTTTTTCAACCGGCTACGGTTTTGCCGAATGGCATCGGTGCCTACACCAAGCATAGCTGCCATTTCTTTGTTATCCAGTTTTAATTTGGAAAGGGCGATAAATTTTTTTTCTGAAAGGGATAACTGGGGGAATTTGTATTTGAGGCGGATAAAAAATTCAGGATACACTTTGTCAAATAATGAAGTAAAGTTGTCCCAGTCAAGGTCTGTTAATATAACAGATTCATACAAGTGTTTTAGTTTCCCATTATCTGCAACTCCTGTTGCCTCCTGTTTGTTTTGTAGCTGATAAAAATCATTTGTAATCCGCAGAATTTCGGCATTGGCCTTATCTATCAGCTCATTTTTTTCTATGATAGATTTTGTAAAACTATTCAGTTGTTCCCTTGCAATATTCAATTCAGATTCTGCCAGTTGCTGCTGAATAAGCATTTTCTGCTTTTCGTATTTAAATTTTGACCTCCTGCTGTTAAAAACCAATAAAATAATTAATATTATTAATGCTGCAAATAAAATGGAGGTGTTCCTTATTAGTATATTCCTTGAGCTCTCGGCTTCAAAAACCTGTTGCTGGTGTATCAACCGCTCTCTTTCAACTGCCATTTCACCCCGGTACTTTAAACGCACATCATTCATTTTCTGCAGGCTGTCTTTATAAACAATGGCAGAATCCTGGTAATGCAACGCTTTTTGTGCATTTCCCGTTTCTTTATAATAAGATGCCAGTGCAGTATATACAACCTGGTAATTTGAAACATCATTCGATTTGTATGCCTCGTCCAAGGCAATTTTCACATACAGTTTTGCCGCCGGCATGTTTTTTTGCCTCATATATATCGACGAAAGCAATGCTGCAAAATTTGCCGCATTATCAGGAACGTTGCCTTTCATGGTTATCGTTACCGCCCTTTTGAGATAATTAATAGCTTCATCACTTCTCCCTTGTAAATACAGGGCATTCCCGATATTACCCAGGGCAATACCTTCCCACGAAGCAGAAACTTCGCATTTTTGATAGTTATCGAGTATCCATTGGAAATAGGGAATCGCATCGGTAAAATTTTCCATTCTGAGGTAACACATACCAATTAAATCCACAATAAAAACAGTGGTGTGATTTTTTTCGGTATACAGGCTGTTTATTTCCTTCCCGAGCTTCAAAGCATTTTCATAATCGCCAAACTGGTAATACGCCAGGGCTATGGAATATTGTGAATATTGCCTGTCAGGATATTGTTCTACAGGTATGTTTTTATACAGGTTGTACGCTTTCAGGTAATGCGCAAATGCATCATTGTATCTGTACGTTTTATAATTAAGCGTGTTTCCCAGCGTTGTGTGAATAAGTGCGGCAATAACGGGGTATCTTTTTTCATCAACTGATTTCAGCAGCGTTTCCGCATCACTGATAAGCTTCTTAATGGCAACGCTGTCCTGTGAATAGTAATACCTCATATACCTGTACCTGATGAGCGATCGTGCAAAATTGAGCTGCGTCTGCTCATCGCCGCTCTGCATTGCAACGGAATGCATTTCATCAATGGCCCGGGTAGCAATTGCAGTGTCTGTTTTTGCGAGTTCAAAAAAAAACCGAATCTGCTACCTGGTATTGTTTGGGAAAAGGAGTGGTAAATACATATTGATAGTTTACAGGCTTGTTTACAGATGGTTGGTGGCCGGCATCAGGTTGGGCATAAATACCCATTCCGGTACTCAGTATCATGATGGCAATTTGGAGTATTGTACTCTTTTTAATAACTATCAGGTTTTAATAAAAAAGTACAAACGAATATCCGGCATTTATTTTTGGGAGAAAAATTATTGCTTTGTGCTGTTACGAAAGGCTGATGGGGCAGGTATATCAAAGATATGCCGGTGCAGGTTTGGTAGCATAGCTTGTGAGCTGGTAATACTTGTGCCTTTGTAACTAAAATAAATTTCTTAAATTAAGCAAAGCAGGTTTAAAAGAAGCGAATTTATCTTATCTGGCTTTTTTGAGAAAAGACTTTGAATATCCTATCCTCTAAAGCTTACTTATAGCCAACATATAGCTAAGTTATAACTAACTTATAGCTAATTAATTCCCGTGGTAAAGGCAGGCATACCCATGGCAAATGAACAGGTAAGGCAAGTTTTGAATGTTCCGGGTTGAAACTAAACCACATTGTCTTCTACAACCTGCGCTGACGTTTGCCCTGTAAGCTGCCAGGTCACACATATCAGTGATCGTAAAAAGATGATTAATCGTACAACGGTTTACATTACATATCTTCAATCAAAACAAAACCAACATGAAGTTTACACTAACACTTTGCCTGTTTCTAACATACACATTTGCTCATAGCCAAACCAACAATGATTCTATAGCCATTGTAAACCTTTTGGACAAAGCAGCCACTACCTTCAGATCAGGTGATGCAAAAGCATATGCCGATTGCTGGCATGTGCAACCATACAGTGTTATACTTATTTCAACTGTTGATGGAAAAGCAATAACAATACCTGCGGAGGCACTGGGTAAATCTTCTTCAGCGATGGGCCACGGTGGTTATGTTACAGTATCAAACTACAGGATGAGCATACACAGCGATAATGGTTGGACAAGCTTTGATGAAATATCAACCGCTAAAGACGGAACAAAAACTTATTCTTATGAAGTGTGGATGGTTGAAAAAATTAACGGCGAATGGAAGTTGGTTGCTGCATCAATGCATTTCTATAAGCAACCATAATTTGATCATTAGATTAGATTGTTAGTGTATCGAGTATTCATCATTACCTAAAACAAAAACCGTCAGACAAATGATCCGGCGGTTTTGCAAAGCTCAATCCTCTCAATTATTTTACCACATCTTCCAGCTCTGTTTCTTCTTCATCATCTTCGCCTGCAATTAATTCGTCCTGGATCATATCTTCATTTGCATGACGGTGATCAATATTCTTATCATGTTGCTTCTTCAATTTGTTTTGCAAAATATCCACACATTCTGTAACAGCTGTTTCAAAATGTACAGCGCCTTTTTTAACAAACAGGTCATTGCCCGGAACTTCAAGCCTTATTTCGCAAACCTGGTTTTCAGGGTTACCTTCCGATGCTAAATACAGGGCCACATTGGCACGAACGATCTTATCACTTTTTAATGTATTTACTTTCTCACGAATAAATTGATCAAGTGTTTCACTTGTTTCAAAACCGAGATGCTGAATGATTGTATCCATATCTTTTATTTTAAAAATATAAAACCATAATTATGCCGCTATGTTGTAGTTGAAAAAGTTTAACGTGGTTTATCCTTTATATTGATAAGCATCTTAAAATGGCTTTATTTATCAGCATTATTCATGCTGCCGTAAGTATAGGTCGCTATGCTTTCTGCCCGGCTGATTGTGCCTTGCAGGATACGAAAACCTATGCACACAGTGTAATATTTTTTTCTTTTGTTGATGGTAGAGCAATGTCAATTCCCGCGAAACAATGGCGTAACCCTTTTTTATATATAGGCGGGGAGTTTTTGCTGCTGCAACGAATTATAAATAAGCGCACGTAATGGTAATGGCTGGACAGGCTTTGATAAAGTATAAACTAACGGGAAAGAACAAAACCTTATCTCTGTGAAATATGGATGGTAACATTACCTTAATCATTTTTATAAAAATCAATTTAAAGGCAATAAGCTTGGACTGTATCCAAACTGTTTCTTAAATGCAAAAGAGAAGTGGGATAAGTTTTCAAAACCTGCTTCATAATATACATCAACAGGTTTTTTATTAAGATCGTTTATTTGATGATACGCCAGTGCCAAACGTTTTTGTGTTAACCATTTTTGAGGCGTGGTATTAAATGCTTTCTTAAAATCACGCTTAAAAGTTGTTAAGCTTCTGCCGGTTAAATAGCCAAACTTTTCCATTGGCATATTAAACATAAAATTCTTCTCCATGAACTCAGCTAAATTCATTTTTCCCGGTTCTTCAAAATTGCCGATCGTGTTAAACAGCTCTTCATCAATAGTTTTAAGAATAGTTATTGCTTCATCTACTTTGCCATCCGCAATGCTCAAAGGCAAATCATTTTTTAAATTGAAATAAGGCAGCAAAGAATTGAATAAGCTTTCCAGCAACGGGTGTTCATTCAACACTTTTATAGATGCTTTATTTTGATGATGCTTTGGCCTGGCATCATGCTTTAAAAAATATTGTTGTACAGCTTCTGTTGTAAAATAGATTGCAACAGATTTATAGGGCCTTCCATCTTTGGATGACTTCATCACTTTGGCCAGCTCATTGCGTGGAAAGAAAATGGTATCACCGGCACCCAAAACATAAGTAATATCAGGCAGGATGATTTTCATTTCGCCTGATATCATTCTTATCAATGTATTCTTATCAACAACCAACTCATTGCTGTAATATTTTTCTTCTGTGCAGGTAAGAAAAATACTGGCTTTCGCAACAGGCTGTGATGTATGCGATATCATGCGTCAAAATTAAAGCTTAATCAATATTTACCCGGGTGCATATTTGCAAGCTGCGGTGCTGCTTCCGGTTTAAATCCATTGATCTCGATACCACCATGTTGCATCGTTGGAATTAAATCTTTGTACTCATTTAAAAAACTTAATGGCGGCGTTGATAGCTTATCCAGTAATGCCATTTCATCAGTAGTTAAATGCACCTTAACCGCAGCAATATTATCTTCCAGTTGCTTTACACTTCTTACACCAATAATGGTTGATGTTACACCGGGCTTATTATTCACCCATGATAAAGCAATGGCTGCCGGTGTTGTGTTATGCAATTGTGCTATACGCTCCAGTTCATCAATAATGCTTAATTGCTTTCCTGTTAATGAAAAATCTCCGCCTCTTGCTGCTATTCTTGTACCACTTACTTTACCGTTATTTGCGCGGTTATATTTTCCCGATAACAACCCGCCTTTTAACGGCCCCCAGGGTGTAATGCCTAAACCTGATTCCAACGCCATAGGCACTAATTCATCTTCCACTGTTCTTTGTAATAACGAATATTCAATTTGCAAACCAATAAATGGCGTCCAGTCTTTAAGCCAGGCCATGGTCTGGGCCTGTGCTACTTTCCATGCAGGCGCATCGCTGACACCGATATAACGGACTTTTCCACTCTTCACAGCATTATCTAATGAACGCATGGTTTCTTCAACAGGCGTTAAAAAATCCCATGAATGAATCCAGTACAGATCAATATGGTCAGTTTGCAATCTTCTTAATGAATGCTCAAGGTTTGCCAGTAAGGATTTATTTCCTGTACCACCTGTGTTTGGATTGCCCGGAAATGCATTGTTCGCAAACTTTGTTGCAATTACCAATTGTGTTCTTAATGATGAATTCCTGCCAATAACATCACCAATAATTTTTTCTGAATGATTGTTGGTATAAATATTTGCCGTATCAATAAAATTGCCACCCCGCTCAACGTAGGTGTTGATCATTTTTGTTGATTCATCAACGCTGGCGCCCCAGCCCCAATCTTCACCAAAGGTCATTGAGCCCAAACATAAAGGGCTGACTCTGAGTCCGGATCTTCCTAAAATTTTATAAGATTGTAATGACATAATGTTTTTAATTTTTTTGTTGGCCAGCTTTTGTACTGGTGGCATTGTCTCTTGTGTCACTCATTTGTCTGCCTGCTGCCAGGCAGGTACTTACATTCATATCACTATTCATCAAAGCAACATCGAGGCCTTTCACTTCCCGCTTTTCACTTCTCACTTATAGGGAACTTCACGCCGGTCATCTCTTCAGTAACATTCCATAAACGGGTAGCTTCATCTTCATCAACTGCATAGGCTAATACTTTATCATGAATGCTTTTATCCGTAATGGAATGCGCACCTTCACCATCAGACACAATTGCTATATCGCAATTCTCGCAATACACGCCACCAATGTTTTTTAATTGCGGGCTAACTGCACACCAAACTGTAGTAGCCGCACCCTGCTGTATATTTTTGCGATTTCTTGAAGGATCGTGAATGATGTTGCCTTCATCATCAACAACACCCGCAGATTGTAATTCTTCCTTTGCAAGATATTTGTTCAAATTGGTATCAAGAATACCACCCGGATGTACTGCATAAGCACGAACATTTTTACTTTTTGCACGTTTATCCAGTTCAACCGCAAATAAACTGTTGGCAGTTTTAGATTGCCCGTATGCTTTCCATTTGTTATAATCGCGATGTTCAAAATTAATGTCACCAAATATGATTGGTGAGAAGTGATGGCCCCATGAAGTAAGCGCCACAACTCTTGCCCCTTTCGCTTTTTCAAGTGCAGGAAATAATTTTGCCGTTAATTGAAAATGGCCTAGGTGATTGGTTGCAAACTGGCTTTCAAAGCCACGTGTGTCTTTTGTAAAAGGATTAGCCATGATGCCTGCACTGTTAATCAACAAATGCAAAGGCCGGTTACTTGCTAAAAATTTTTCGGCAAATGCATCGATAGATGTTGGATTCAACAGGTCCATGTATTCTATTTCAATGCCGTTAATGTCTTTTAAAGTTTCTGTCGCTTTATTAATATCTCTTGTTGGAACAATTACTGTTGCACCTGCATTGCGAATAACACGCACCGTTTCTTTTCCAAGCCCCGAATAACCACCTGTTACAATAACAATTTTACCTGTTAAATCAATGCCTTTAATTACTTCTTCCGCAGTCGTATACGCATTGAAGCCTGAATGAATCGGTTGTTGCATTGTTTTAATTTTCGTTTCTATCATTAATCGTTTTATTGATTTAATGGGCAAATTTCATAAGCATATATAAAATATACTTTGTTTATAAGACCTATTTTGCTTTGTTTAAAAGAT
The DNA here is from genome assembly GCA_013286425.1 of Bacteroidota bacterium. GTDB lineage: Bacteria > Bacteroidota > Bacteroidia > Chitinophagales > Chitinophagaceae > Parafilimonas. The sequence continues at coordinate 55,563 of JABDFS010000004.1, read as the reverse complement.
CATTATAATTGCCGGAAACCAGTACCAGGTATCTGCAATTGTAATTTTTTTAGTACTTTTAATCATACATTATTATCGCTTTTAAAATATACAGGCTGCCTGAATTCCACTGACCTTATAGAGACCTTATAGAGACCTTATAGAGACTTTATAGAGACCTTACAGAGACCTTATAGAGATGTTACAGGCTGTCAAATCCCTGCCAAAGGCGTTTAACAGTCTGCTAAGCGGTACCGATACATTATTACGACTACCAGGAACGATTATAATTATGCAGCCATGCTGTGCATGAAAAAGTCTGCCTGCTTTATTCATCTTATATGAATAAGCACATTAAAGGCATTTTATTTATCGGGCTACCTTCGTGTGCTATGAGCAAAAGCAATGGCATGGCTGGTGAAACGCGACGGGCATTATTCAACACAATTGATAAACCTACATTCAAAGAAAAGTTTGATGCGCTTGGTAACCTTCCAAAATTTTTTAAGCTTGTTTGGCAAACGCATAAAGGCTACACTATTTTAGATGCATTGCTCCGGCTTATACGTTCAGCATTGCCGGTTTCCATTTTGTATGTTGGTAAATTAATTATTGATGCTGTTGTTTCCATCAGCAAAACACGTGCAGCAGATCATACTTTTTTATGGCAATTGGTGGCAGCAGAATTTGCGCTGGCTGTTTTATCTGATGCATTGGGCAGGGCAACATTGCTGGTAGATAGTTTGTTGGGTGATCTGTTCAGCAACTATACTTCGGTAAGAATTATGGAACATGCTGCCACGCTTGATCTTGACCAGTTTGAAGACTCTGAATTTTATGATAAACTGGAACGCGCAAGACAACAAACTATTGGCCGCACAGTTTTGTTATCACAGGTATTTGCACAGGTGCAGGATTTAATAACGATGGGATTTCTGGCGGCAGGTCTGATGGCATTTAATCCCTGGTTGATTTTATTATTATTGATCGCAATTGTACCTGCTTTTTTGGGCGAATCATATTTCAACGACAGAACGTATGCATTAACACGCGGACAAACACCGGAGCGCCGTGAACTGGATTATCTGCGATACATCGGCGCCAGCGATGAAACAGCGAAAGAAGTAAAGCTGTTTAATCTTTCAGGATTTATTATCGATCGATTTAAAATGCTCAGCAATAAGTTTTATGAAGACAATAAAAAGCTTTCCATTAAACGCGCATCATGGGGAACGCTGTTTGCTTTGATCGGAAGCGCCGGTTATTATGCAGCTTACGTAACTATCATTATCCAGGCGATCGGTGGTGCAATAACGATCGGTACGCTTACATTTTTAGCAGGTTCATTCAGGCAGCTGAGAAGTTTGCTGGAGGGAATTTTATCTCGCTTTACTTCTGTTTCGCAAGGCGCTATTTACTTAAAAGATTTCTTTGATTTTTTCGAGATACAGCCTAACATCATCACACCAAAATATCCTTTGCCTTTTCCAAAACCTGTTCAGCAAGGTTTTGTTTTTGAAGACGTTGGTTTTAAATATCATAATAGTGATAACTGGGCAAATCGTCACTTAAGTTTTACACTAAAGGCCGGTGAAAAGTTGGCACTCGTAGGCGAAAACGGTGCAGGCAAAACAACATTGGTGAAATTGTTAGCGCGTTTATATGAACCAACAGAAGGAAGAATTTTATTAGATGGGATTGATCTGCGTGAGTATGATTTGTTTGAACTGCGCCGTAACATCGGTATCATCTTCCAGGACTATTTGCGTTATCAAATGAGTTTTGCGCAAAACATTGCAGTAGGTAATATTGATGAATTGAATAACCGTGAATTAATTAAACAATCCGCAGAAAAAAGTCTGGCCAGTTTACTTGCACAAAAATTACCCAATCAATACGACCAGGCTTTGGGCAGAAGATTTAATAATGGCGTTGAATTAAGTGGGGGCGAATGGCAAAAAGTTGCGTTGGCAAGAGCCTACATGAAGGATGCACAGCTACTAATTCTTGATGAGCCAACAAGTGCATTGGACGCGCGTGCCGAGTATGAAGTATTTCAACGTTTCGCTGAATTAACAAAAGGTAAAACAGCAGTATTAATATCACATCGTTTTTCAACAGTGCGTATGGCAAATCGTATTCTTGTTTTAGATAAAGGCCAGTTGCTTGAAATCGGAACGCACGAAGAATTACTGGCGTTGAATGGGCGTTATGCAGAATTGTTTCAACTGCAGGCGGCTGGTTACAGGTAAAATTTCAGCATTCTATTTATATGTAAAGGATGAATTAATAATTAAATCAATTCATCCTGACAATACTTAAATAATTTATCAGGCGGAAACAGCATTGTTTATTTCTATCTTCAAAACAGCAGATGTATTTTTCTGTTTGGCTAATAAAGTTGATTTGATGTTCCTCGATATAAATATGCCGCGCATGAGCGGCATTGATTTTTTACGAAGTGCATCAAAACTTCCGGCAACAATACTTACTACTGCTTACAGCGAATATGCAGTTGAAGGTTTTGAATTAAATGTGTTGGATTATTTGGTGAAGCCATTTTCATTCGAAAGATTTTTAAAATCAGCAACTAAAGCAAAAGAATACATAGAACTGCAAAACAAACCTGCAACAGTTCAAATTGATCAGTCAAATAATTATTTCTTCGTTAAGTGCAATGGTAAAATTGAAAAGGTTTTGTATGATGATTTGATTTATGTAGAAGCTATGCTTAATTATATTGTGTTACATACTGCTGATAAAAAGATGATCGTTTATCTCACCATTAAAAGCATTGCAGAACAATTGCCCGGAAAATTATTTTTAAAGATCCACAAATCAACCATCATTAATATCAGTAAAATAAAAAGCATTGAAGGCAACATTATTGATATGAGCAGTGCAAAAGTTATCATCAGCCAAAACATGCACGAGGCTGTAATGAAGGAAATAGTAAAAGACAGGATGCTAAAGCGATAAATACGAATAATTTTATTGCCAGTTTGGTTGCATGGTTTTGGATTTAGTTATGACTTCACTCTGCAAACTTTTCAAACTCATCACTAATCTTTATCTTAGAATCCTCACACCAAATGCCATTACATGAAAAATTTTCTTTCCAAGCACAGGCTTATCTGTTTTATTGTTTTCTTTTTAGTATCTGCATTACAAGTAAATGCAGCAGATTCAATCGCTATTATTCCAAAGCCGTTGAGCATGCAGGTGCATGATGGGCATTTCATGCTGACAAACGCAACAAGCATAACAAGTTCTTCTTCTGATGCATCGATACAACAAACCATTCAATGGTTTAATAATAAGATCGCAACTTCAACGGGCTTTCATCTTTCAACTAATCAGTCATCTAGAAATTCAATACGCTTACTATTGAATAAACAGCTAGATACCTCACTGCATGATGAAGGTTATACTTTAAAAGTTGCACAATCAAACATAATAATCACAGCAAACAAAGCGGCCGGGCTTTTTTATGGTTTGCAAACAGTGCTGCAATTGCTTCCGCCTTCAATTGAAAGTGTAACAACAATACAAAACATGCAATGGACAATGCCTTGTGTTGATATAAAAGATGTGCCACGTTTTGGATGGCGTGGTTTAATGCTTGATGTTAGCCGCCATTTTTTCACAAAGCAGGAAGTAGAAGCATATATTGATCAAATGGCGCGCTATAAATTCAATACACTGCATTTACATCTTGCAGATGATGAAGGCTGGCGCATAGAAATAAAGAGTTTGCCACAGCTTACACAAACAGGTGCATGGCGCGTTAAACGCACTGGTCGCTGGGGAACTTTTATGCCTGCTTTCGCAGGCGAGCCAACAACAGAAGGTGGCTTTTATACGCAGGATGATATGAGAGAAATTATTAAGTACGCACAGGATCGTTTCATCACTATCCTTCCTGAAATTGATGTGCCTGCACACAGCCTTGCGCTTATCACTTCTTATCCAAACTTAAGCTGTACACAATTACAATATTCTGTTAGCGTTGGTGGCAAAGGTTATAAACGAAACGACAATGTTTTGTGTGTGGGTAATGATTCAACTTTCAGTATCCTTGATAAAATATTTACAGAAATAGCAGCGCTGTTCCCCAATCCATATATACACGTTGGCGGAGATGAAGCATACAAAGGTTTTTGGGATGCATGCCCGAAATGCCAAAAGCGAATGGCGGATGAACATTTGAAAAATGTTGATGAACTGCAAAGTTATTTTGTGAAAAGAGTGGAGGAGATTGTTGAATCAAAAGGAAAGAAATTAATTGGATGGGACGAAATTTTAGAAGGCGGACTTGCACCAAACGCAACGGTAATGAGCTGGCGCGGAATGAGTGGCGGCATTGCTGCTGCAAAGATGAATCACAAAGTTGTGATGACACCATGGGATTATTGTTACATTGATTTATACCAGGCAGAACCAATCGGCGAACCACCAACGTATGGCTTATGCCGTCTTTCAGATTCTTATAATTATGAACCGGTTCCTGATAGTGTTGACGAGAAATTGATTTTAGGCGGACAAGGAAATTTATGGAGTGAATCTATTCCAACATTCAGACATGCAGAATATATGACATGGCCAAGAGGCATGGCATTGGCTGAAGTGTACTGGAGCTCAAAAACAAACAAGAACTGGAATGATTTTATAACAAGGTTGGAGAAACAATTTCCGAGACTGGATGCAGCTAATATAAAATATTCAACAAGCATGTACAATGTTGTATTTAAACCGGAACGCATTAAGAACAGCGATTTCGGCGTAACACTTACAACAGAAGTAAAAGGTCTTGATATTTACTACACATTTGATAATACAAATCCTGATAACTTCTCTGCAAAGTTTGATGGCAAACCAATTGTGTTTCCCGTTGGAGCAACCTACTTAAACGTAATTGCCTATCGTAATGGCAAACCTATCGGTAAGCAAATCAATATACCAAAAGATGTGTTGGATGACAGGCTTGATGAAGGGCATCATGAATATTAATTGATAGCTTTTAATACATGTATAGAAGTCATAAGCATGGGTAATATTTTGATGATGCAGCTACACATCACTTCTCTTTTTAAAACAGTTTGAAAGTGTTTGGATGATGTATGTACCAATGGTTAGGACTACATTAAGCAACGCAAAAAGATGTAACAAGTTATCAAATACTTCTATCCAAATGCACATAACCACCATCAACGTAGAAAAATTCTCCACTGACCGGATTTGATTTTGACGATAATAAGAAGATGGCGGTATCTGCAATTTCATCTGATTTTGTCATTCTTCTTTCTAAGGGGATTTTTGCGTTGATCTCATTAAGTTTTTCCTGCGGATCAGCCTGCTGATTGATCCACCATTCATATTGTGGTGTATAGCATTCAGCAACAACAATTGCATTGGAACGAATACCGTACCCGTTCAATTCATTTGCCCATTGAGTTATTAGTTGAAGCCTTATGCCATTGGCCGCAGCATAACCAGATGTATTTCCCTGGCCTGTTTGTGCAACCTTTGAACAAATATTTACAATATTTCCTTTGCTGTTTTTTAATGCACTTAAAGCAAAATGTGTAATAGTAAAATAGTGCACAGCATTAATATGCAGCGACTGAATAAATTTTTCATAGCTGCCGTTTTCAAGACCAACACCATCATTTAAACCTGCGTTGTTTACCAGTCCATCAATGCTTCCGAATTCAGCGAGAATTTTATTAGCGGCGTTTTCGCATTTATCAGGTTTTGTAAGGTCTGCTACAACCGCAAAACATCGCTTATTATTTTGATGCAAGGCTTTTACAAGCTGATCAGCAAGTTGTTGATTAATATCAATAATACATGGAATCGCATTTTCGTCCGCAAGTTTTCTTACTATACTTTCACCTATTCCTCTTGCGCCACCCGTTACAATTATTACTTTATCCTCCAGGTTTAAATCCATGTTTACAATTAATTATGGTGCACCAATATAAATTATTTAATTTAAAATGATTGCAACAATGTAATTGCTTAGATGATGCAAAAATCCATATTGATAGTTGACTTTTTAACCAATCACTACTTCTTCTTTCATGAATTTAAACAGCGGCACTGCTAACGCCATCCCGGTTAATGGAGCAAGTAAATACAGCCATAAAAATTCTGTATGGCCTGATAAAATAGCTGGTCCAAGTGAACGTGCCGGATTCATGGAAGCACCACAAACAGGTCCCGCAAACATCGCTTCCAAACCTACCACGCCGCCTATAACTATTCCGCTAAACAATCCTTTTTCTTTACTGCCGCATGCGGCATGTAAAATAACCAGCATTAATAAAAATGATAAAAACAATTCCAGTATGAATGATTGCATAGCAGAGCCTGCAGGTAATGTTGCGCCAAGTAAAATGTCGTTTGGAAATAATATTCTTAATAACACACTCGCTGCAATAGCGCCTGCGCATTGGCTAATAATATATGGTAACAATGATCGGTACGGAAACCTGTTCGCTAATGCAAATGCAATACTTACGGCAGGATTAAAATGAGCGCCGGAATTGCTGCCAAATGTATAGATCATCGTCATAACTATCAATCCAAATGTAATTGCAACACCGGCATGTGTAATACTTCCGTTGGTTAATCCATCTATAATAATAGCGCCGGTTCCGCAAAAGACAACAGCGAAAGTGCCCATCATTTCAGCTAAATATTTTTTCATGCACTTATATTATCAGTGATACGGTGCGTTGGTCTTGGATATCCTGGTATAAAAGCAGTAGAATCAATAATGTTGATGCTACAATTCTTTTCTTTTTGCAAATGATTCATAGCGTCTGAAATGATCTTCCTTAACGTTACAGGATCAGTTTGAACTCTTGCATTCAGAATAACATGTGCCTTTGCAGCGGATGATATTGTTACAGGAGTATCCGGTGTTTGTAGTTCCGTATAACTTATTTTCAATTGTTGGTTGATCAACAGCTTAAGATGCCCTATAGGAAGATTATTATTTTGTAATTGCTGAAAAATATTATTCGCCAATACAAGTGCATCTTCAACAGCATTGCCTTTATCATTGTATAGTTCAAATTCATCATCTAACCATGCAAGCGCAGCTTCTCCCGCGCCATAAATATCATAGTCGATATTTAATGAAGATGTGTTGCTTTGTTTGTTTGTTTGTTGAATGATGTTTAACCATTGCAAAATGCTTGCATCATCAGTTCCATTAATAAAAATGATTTCCTTGCCTCGATATTTTGCTTGCAAAAACTGTTGAACCGAATCTTGCGTTTCCCGCGTTATCAAATCAATTTTCGACACCACAATTATTTCCGCTTCTTCCAGTTGTTTCGTATAGATGTAATTCACTTCATCGTTAAACAACTGCTTGTTTTCAATAAACAACATTTGCAATAAACGTGCATCCGCAAAAGTTGAAACAGTTACTGCAACATCTTTTTTAAATTGAAGCAAAGGCTTCATTACAGTTGCAACAATATCCGTACATGAACCAACAGATTCAGCAAAAATTACATCAGGATTGTTTGTTGCAATTAACGATTGAATATTTTCATCCAGTGAATTATAGTTGCAACAAAAGCAACCATTAATAACCTGCCTGTTTGGAATTGCGTTGCTTTCAAAATAACCGGTATCAACCAATTTAATTCCCTGGTCGTTTGTAATAACACCAACTTTCAAACTTTCTGTTATTAATACTTTACATGCAGTTTGAATAGCTGTGGTTTTTCCGCTGCCAAGAAAGCCGCTGATTAAATGTATCTGCATAATAAGTCAAAATTTAAAAGGTAAAAATTGGTTGCTCGTAAATTGACGTGCTTGACTTTTCGAATTTTGAATTTTTACCTTTGACTTTCCTCGTAACAATAACAATCATCATTACAAATAGCTGTTGTTATTTGTACAGGATAACCTAAAATAATTTCTTCATCAATTGCTTCACGCACATTATCAATCATAACATCGAAAACAAAATCATCATCAGCTTCGCTGTTCTGTTTTGATAAAAAAACCTGCTTCTTATCACCGGCTTTTAAACCTCGCAATTGATCCTGCAACAAAGACAAAATACCATCTGATCCATGTAAATAATTTACCGGCGTTGATTGCATCATATCTTCCAATACTTCCCCTTTTCCATTACGCATAGTGTAACGCAAAGCCACCACCATATTTTTATCTACACAAGCCATTTGTATTTATATTTCCTTATTACCAATAAAAGTTTTATCAATATCAATCTTACCATACACCACTTTCACAGAAGGCTTGCCAGATTTAAAACTGACCGTTCCAAAACCGGTTGCTGTTGAAAGAAAAGATGTAAAATCTCCAACCTTGGAATCAATATGTAATGATCTATCAACTGCATCATAACGCGCACCGGTTAATGCCTGTAACATGCCATAACTGCTCATGGCACGTGCATACCAATGACCACATTCATACTCATTAAAAGGATTGCGGATTCTGCCATCATAACGATTGCGGCAAAGCCTTACAATATCCAAACCCTGCTGCACGTGACCCATCTCCATCAAATGCGCTGCAACCTGGTACTCAATGCCGGTCCACACTTCATCACTATAAACAAAAGGCAAGGATAACTTGCCACCTTTTGGCCATGTGCATAACAACAAACCACCTTCATCACTCAAAGCATAAGCAGGACGCTGCGGGTTAGCATGTTCTTTCAATGTTGTTTTCAAATTGTATTTATGTACAGCAAGCAAATGACTGCTTACTTTTTTATCATCAACAAATGTTGGCAATGCACACATGCTGCCAATCCATGCACCTAAAATACCATCACTCAAACAACCTTTTCCATATTGATATTTAGGTCCTTCTTCTTTTAAAATATCAATGGCTTCAGCAGAATAATCACCGCCAAAAGATTTTGCTGTAGCAGGATTCTGCGCTTTCAGATTCTTATATTCAATGTCCTGGAAAAAATATTCACCATCATACAAATTTGTTTCAAGCTGCACCTTGCCTTTTGTATATAGATCTTCATATTTACTTACATCTTTATCCAGATGTTTACCCATTAAAGTAATGGCAGTTAAGGCACCTAAATAAAATGAAGTGATCATTCCATCAGGTCCCCAGAATTCAATATCGTATGTGTTATGGTGCGGCTCTTCAACAACGCCTTTGCTTTTCGGATCCCACGTAGCAATGCAATAATCCATGCTTGTTACAACAACAGGGTATATTCTGCGCAACCATTCATTATCGCCGCTGATGCGCCACTCTCTATACACTTTCATGATGCCACCAAGCTGTCCATCTGATGCTGCATGAAAATCATGTTTCAATGGACTAATCGGCATATTTGCCCTGAAACCCTGGTGGCCTGCCTTATTTTGGTTTTCGCAAAATTCTGTATTCCGCAATGTTTTTTCCAGCGTTGGAAAAAGATGCGACATTGCCTGTGCATAATTCCAGACATGGGTGCACGAGCCATGACAACAACCGCCATCATCACCACAACCTTCCCAGCTCCATAACCTGCCATCATACTGACGTAAAACAGTAGGCGATTTTAATATGGTAAGATTAGCAGCGACTGCTTCTATAACTTCTGCAGGCAATGTTGAATTATAAAATGTATCTGAAAACAATTTGCTTTTTGCATACAGATCGTCATAATTTTTTCGCCAGTAATCTGCAACTTCATCAACATTTCCATAACTGCTGCTGTACCATGGTTTATAATTTGGCGATGGACTTTTCTTTCCATTTGCAACACCTAAATCTTCCGGCGCAGCACAACAACCACTGTCAGGGCTGCAATCTTTTTTTTCATCCATCACCACATCACCAATATGAATATTGCTTTCAGGAATATACCAGGTCATCATCAGCTTCACCGTTTTTGATGCACCTGCAGCCAATGTAAACGGAACAAACAACGATGCACCCGGTGCATCTTTTTCAACAGGATCAGTGGCTCTTGTTTTACCATCACGCACTGTATTCCATGCCATCGTTAATGGATCCCACCAACCGCCACGAAACCAGCAATGATCAACAATTGTATTATCATCATTTGTAAATACAGCAAAGCTGCCTTCCGTTTCAGGCTTATCTTTTACAGCATCCTGCCTCAATACAAACCCATTTTTAGTACCTGCAATTTTATTTACAGCGCCATCTGTATCCGCAATAAAATTTTTTGTGTTGAATGAAAAGATAGCTTCAACACTGCGCGTTGTCTTATTGGTAAAAGTATATTCCAACGCACCAACAGGAAGGCTGCTGTTATCTTCATCTGTTGGCACAAAAGGGCTCCATCCCTTCACTGTTATTTGCAAAGGGATATCGTTATCCTGCAACTCAAGGCTTGCAAATGGAAAATGTGTTTTGAATGTCGCATTTTGAAAACGGGGCAGGCCGTAAGTAGTTCCTGCAGCACCATTCCCGGTTCCTCTTGCGCCAAACATTTTCCAGTCAGGAACTTGTCCTTCCAATACTTTCACACCATTTGGTATGCCTTTTATTGCAATAGCCGAAAACAAAGAAGGTTCATTGTAAATATCCGGCCTGTTGCGCACACTCATGTGTGATATGGCTCCGCTTCCTTCCAGACAAAACATGCCTGCACCCAAACCACCAACAGGAAACGCAACACGGGTTAAATACTCTCCTGTATATGGACTATTATATTTTCTTGTTGTTATTGGTGCTTTTTGCTGAGCATTATTTTTTGTATCAATATTATCTGCAGTTGTTCCTGCTTTTAAAATTGCCGGACTGATGGCAACACCTGTGCCACCTAACATAACTGATTTTAAAAATGATCTGCGTTTTTGTGTCTTGTCCATAGTAAAAAATTATGCGTTTATCATTTGTTTTTAATAGATGATGCCACATTACTTTCAATATAATTACCTAATTCAAGATATTTTTTATAACGATGTTGATACATTGATACTTTGTTCTCATCAGGATAATATTCAACATCAAAACCCTGGCCCATTGCCTGCATGGCATCTTCAACTTTATCATAAATACCTGCAGCCGTTGCGGCAAACATGGCCGCACCTAATGCGCATGTTTGCTCCGACTTATTTATTTTGATCGGCATGTTCATTACATCTGCCATCATTTGCATAATGAACGGAGATTTTTTTGCAACGCCACCAATACCGATCAAACCTTTAACAGGAATATTCTGATTGATGAAACATTCAACGATTGCTTTTGCACCAAAGCATGTTGCTTCAGCCAATGAACGAAAAACTTTCACTGCATCACTGCCTAAATCCAAACCTGTGATAGTACTTTTTAAATAAGCATTCGCGTTAGGTGTTCGACGGCCATTGAACCAATCCATGCTCAATTCATCTTTTTCATGGAAAGGCGCTGCAGCGGCTTGCTTGTTTAATTCAGGAATAATTTTATCAGTAACCGATCTTATCATTTCTTCATCCACCACACCGCGTGCAATATTTTCCAACGGCCATGCAATTAAATTTTTAAACCATGCATACACATCACCAAATGCGGACTGACCGGCTTCCATACCGATCATATTTGGAATAACAGAACCATTCACCAAACCGCAAATACCCTGCACATATTTGCTTTGTATGTCTTCAACAGGTGCTACCAACATATCGCATGTTGATGTGCCCATCACTTTACTTAAATAATAAGGTTCTATTTGTCCACCAACAGCACCCATGTGTGCATCCATTGCACCAATGCCAACAATAACATTTGTTGATAAACCGAGTTTGTCAGCCCATTCGTGCGAAAGACTTCCTGCAGCTTTATCTGCAGTATATGTTTGGGAAGGTAACGCAGATGCATAACCAGCAAGCGAGGTGTCTAACGATGTAAAAAAATCTTCAGGCGGAAAACCATTCCATTCTTCTGCCCACAAACCTTTATGACCAGCCGTGCAAACACCACGTTTCATTTCACTTATATGTTTGCCGCCGGTTAACAAGAACGGCATCCAGTCTGCATGTTCAACCCAATTATAACAAGCTTCTTTTACTTGTTTGTTATTGCGCAACACATGTAATAATTTGCTCCAGTACCATTCAGAAGAATATACGCCACCAACATATTTTAAATAATTAACGTCGAATTTTTTTGCATGCTGATTGATCTCTTCTGCTTCCTGCGCAGATGAATGATCTTTCCATAAAACAAACATTGCATCAGGATCATTTGCAAAATTTTCATGCAATGCCAACGGTGTTCCTGTTTCATCAACAGCAACAGGCGATGAACCTGTTGTATCAATAGAAATTGCTTTGATATTACTGCGTACAGTATCATCAACATTTTGCAAACAATCTTTTATAGTGTATTGAAAACCTTCTATATAATCCAAAGGGTGCTGACGAAACTGGTTTGTTTCTGCATTGCAATACAATTGTTTTTTCCATCTTGGGTAAGCAAAAACAGAAGCTGCAATTTCTTCACCGTTGTGCGCGTTCACGATGATTGATCTTACAGAATCAGTTCCGTAATCAACACCAATTACATAAGCTTCATTCATTTCAATATTGTTTTATCAAGGCCAAAATTATCAATAAGCAATTGTTACATCAATAACATCATTTGCATTCAATGTAGTTTTATCAAACATAATTGAAGCCATGTTATCATTAAAAACATAACTATTTTTTATTTGCTTGTTATTAATGAACAGCTTTATACTGTTTGGTTCTTTATCGCAATGCAATTGTATTTGTTGTAACCAAACATTGCCATACTTTACAACGATAGAATTTTTTTGCTGATTATTTGCCTGATCCTGTTTAATGTTTCCCCAAGCTTCGGCACTTGTAAAAAATCCTTCAAAATGTGATGCCTGAATTTTTGGATTAAAACTGATGATGCCTTGCGGACCGTCATAAAAATAATCTTCCAATGCCAGCATCACACCCCATGAAGCCATCGCTCTTGCATAGTGATCGCCGCATTCGATCTCATTCCATGGATTATGTTTTTGCGGACTATATCTTTCATCAATTCCTTTTACAATTGACAAGCCTTCATCAACCATATCATCATAGATCATATTCGTTGCAACCTGGTACTCCTGTCCTGTCCAAACTTCATCACGATAACGAACACCTTTCTCACCCATGTGTTCACTCTTTGGCCACGTGCAAACCAATAAACCCGGCTCACCAAAACTTGCATATGTTCTTTCCGGTGGATGAATTCTATTTTGTGTTGCAACATCAGGCGCCCAGTTATATTTCCAGATTGATTGCAATGTTTGCTTCACTTTTTCTTCAGGATAAATGTAGCCGAGATTATTTAGATGATTCCATGTTTGCCCAAACAGCTGATCACTTAAACAACCATCTTTATATTGATATTCCGGATGCGCTTTCAGATCAACATCCTGCACAAAATATTCACCGTTCCATAATCTTTTTACCGTGTTATCTTCTCCCGCCTGTGCAATCTTTAAACAGCGCTCTGCAAATGCAGTGTCATTCATAATAATTGCCATAGCTGAAGCGGCTTTTAATGAAGCGAGATACAATGAGCCAACATAAGTATTCGCACCATAAAATGCAATGTCGTATGTGTTGGCCTGTACTTTTTCAATCAAACCATCGTTGTTGCTGTCTTCATGAATAATAAATTCAGTTGCACGTTTTATTCTGTCCCAGTTACGGTTTAAAAAAATATCATCTTTTGAATTGAGATACTCACGATACGCTTTTAAAATAGCACCAGCATGCCCATCAATTAAAACACCACCCCAACCATTACGCGCGAGTACGCTACCATCTTTTTGAAATGATGTACCAAAGTCGGTACACTCTCTCACATTGCGCTCGAGTTCAGGAAAGAAGTGTGACATTGCCTGCTCATAATTCCAGACATGCGTACAGGTTCCAACACATGAGCCAACACCTTCCCAGGCCCAGAATTTATCATTCGCCCACCATTCGCATGTTTCCGTTGCGAGTGTTGAAAGCGGCATCAGCAAACGCTGTGTGAGCCAGTAAGGAACTGTTGTGTTGTTGTAATAAGTATCATGAAAAAGATGCGTGGCTTTTGAAAGACGATCATAATTTTTTTGAAGATATAAAGCAACATCTTCTGAACTGTTGAACCAGTTGCTGTACATGTTTCCGATGATTGTTGCACCGTCTGTTGGCAATGCCTGGTTCCAATCGTTTGGAATAACATCGGTAACATCACTTCCAAAATAATAAGAAGGACGGTTAGGAAAATACCATGTAAGCAGGAATGTAACTTCTTTTGTTTCGCCGGGATTAAGATTGAATGATTCGCCAACACTGCCTGTTAATTTATCAATAGCTGTTGTGGATGCTGAATCAACATTGTTGCTGTCATCAACACCTTTATAATCTGCATCCGCAAAAGCATTGTTTGACAAAACACTCAACGATCCATTACCGAAATACGGATGATTGATTGGATAATATTTTTCTTTTGTAACAGGTATATCGCTAAAGCCAATATCATCCATATTAATATGGCCCCAGCCACCTTTGTCTGCATCAACAATTTCAAAATGTGCCTGCTTACCTTTCAGATCTTTTACATCCCAATATTTTTGTTCGAGTATTTCAGTGTTTGAACCAGTCATGGTTCTTACAATATTGTTATCAGCTATAAGATTGAAACAAGTTGTTGTTGCATGCCTGCCACCACCAATTTTAAAAATGATATAATCGTCTTTGATGGTGAAATTATCAGACACCATTTTACCGGTTGAACCATCACCATTTAAAAAAGAATTGACAACACCATTACCGGTAAAACCTGTAAGCCTGCTTTGATCACCACCAAAACTTCCTGATGCAGGCGTCGTACCAAATGCAGTGCCTGTTACTTTCCATTTACCATAACCATTTTCAAAATCATCAAACATTTGTATGGTTGGTTTCTTTTCTGCATTGCTTGCATTGGTTTGAGTAAGATCCATTACCAAAGAAGTAATGCCATCATGATGAATGATCCTGTTGCGGCGATCAGCAAGAATACCACCTTCAATATCTAAACAAACAAAATTTTGCAGCCAGCCTGAAAGGCTTACCTGCATTGGTTTTGCGGATGTGTTCTTAATTGTATATTTTAAAATTGTTCCCGGTGTTGCAGATTCTTTTGCATTCATTGGAATGAATGGTGAATACACTTCTGATGAAACTGTTACCGGTAATTTTTTTGTTGTTGAATTATAGTTGATGGTAGCGATCGGATACTCACCAATGAATGATATATCATCAAAATCTTTCTTGTTCAAATTAGCGCTTATTGTTTTTCCATCCTGTTTGATCTTGACGTTGAATCCCTGGTCGATATAACTTTTTGGTTCGAATGTATTATAACAAACAGTCCATGGACCAAGCGCTGTATTAAAATGCGTTAATGAATCAATACCATAACCTGTATTGTATGCATTATTGTAGATCCACCAGTTTGCTAAAGTTCCGTCGCCTCTAACATACAACTGGCCTGCAGCAATGCCACCGCAAGGCATGCCAATGGTTAACAATTCATCCCCTTTAAAATTTTTTTTTTGATCGCTGTATAAAGATGCTTTCCATGACGCAGGAAGATTTTTATTTTCCGGAACATGATGAGATGAATCAACAGGCTGTGAAAATGTAATGACTGCGCTAACAAGAAAACTTATAACAAGAAAAGATTCTTTCATGCTCTATTTTTTGAATTTAGATTAACGTGATGCAAAGCATGCATCATTAATTACTGCTACAATTAAACCGATCGTTTTTGTTTTACCCATCTTTAAACTCTTCGCAATCAAGTTGGGCTGATAGTTTAATTCCGCAGCAGCTTTCTTTATTCTCTTCGCCATATCTGCACCTACTCTTGCTTCCTTTTCTTTGCCGTTGAGCACGTAAGAAACAAGCGCTGCCGATACGCCGATATGTTGTGCTACATCCTTAAGTGCTACTTTCTTTTCCAATGGTCTGACTTTAATCCATTTTCTAACAAAACAAACAGTTACTATTGCTGATCCGATGTATTAATCATTATAGTTTCACCTAACACTTCTGTTTGAAAGGAGCAATGTGAGCATTGCTCCTTTATTAGAACTGCTTGTTTAAACTAAAGTGATACTATTTCTAATGCTTAATTAATCTTCAACGCTTGTAATAATAAGCGGGATGAATTATTTTATTCTGAATTTAATATCCTGGATTTTGTTTTAAAGTACCAGCTGATCTATCGATCTCAATTTGTGGCAATGGAAAAATTTCATCCTTTCCAACTTTATATTTGAAGTAACCTGGTGTTACCTGGTTTTGCCATCTTTTTGGATCAGTAAGATATTCGCTTGCTATTCCCCATCTTCTTAAATCCCAACCAAATTTTCCTTCAAAAGCAAATTCAACTCTACGCTCGTGCACAATAGCCCAAAACATATCTTCATAGCTTAATGTTGAAGAAATTGGAGACAATTGTTTGATATCATTTTTATTGACAGTATTAGGATCCGTAGTTGTACCTGTACGTGCTCTTACTTTATTTACATAAGCTGCTGCTGTTGCCTGGTCTCCTAACTCGTTCATAACTTCAGCATACCACAACAATACTTCAGCATATCTTACCAAAGTGTAATTGCTTGAATTATTCCAGCTAACCTGGTCAACCGTAGTGCCATCATTATTTGGTGGATTACCAATACACCATTTCCTGATTCCGAGGCCTGTTCCGTTTACTTTATCCATAAAGATCTGTCCGAAAAAATCGTCCTGGCCTTTACGGAAAATAGAAGCTGTTAAGCGCGGATCACCTGCTTCATATTCCCACTCTAAATCCGGTGTTGGGCGCGTCCATCCCCAACCGCCACCAGCAACATATCCTTCCCCGTTTGGCGCATTCAACACTGTACCAAAATTGTCTGTTCCTTTTTGATTTAAAGCTGTGTATTGCACTTCAAAAACTGCTTCAGTACTGTTATCATGGCTGCCGTTAAATACATCGTTATAATCAGGAAGCAATGCATAACCATAAGAAATTATATTTTCCAACAAAGGCTTGGCATCACTCCATCTATGCTCATATAAATATATCTGAGCTAGGTACGCACTTGTAGCGCCTTTATCTGCTCTCCCCATTAAATCACCGGTATTCCTGTCTGCAATTGGTGATTGCAATGCCAGTTTGAAATCAGCTTCAGCCTGGTCAAACAAATCGCTTTTTGTGATCTTATAATTATTAACGTTTTTACCATTATCGAATTCAGCTGTTCTTACAGAATTAGGAATATTTAATTCTGATATATCCAATGGTCCAGTAACCAAAGGTGCTGTACCAAACATATATCCCAAACGAAACATCCAAAATCCCCTGATAAAATAAAGCTCTCCCATATACCTGGATTTTAGAGTTTCATCCATATCAATTGCAGGTATCTTTTCTATTGCTTCATTAGCTAATAAAAGCGCTTTATAACAACGTTGATACAACATTTCCATCTGATCAGAACTTGGAGTAATAATCGACTGCTGAATTTGATAGTATACAACCAAATCAGGATGAGCCTGCACATCAGGGCCAGTTATATCTCCCATAGGTGTATAACCAGCCTGAGTATTCCACCCGTTCTGTCCATCTAACATCTGGAACGATTTATAAGCTGCTGTAACAGCCATTTCTGCATCATCTGCAGTTTTATAAAAATTGTCAGTAGAAACAACACCATAAGGTTGCTTATCTAATTGCTTGTTACATGAAGCAAATGGGATTAGAAATATTAAGAAGAAAATTGTCTTTTTCATAATTATGATTTTTACTTTTTTAGAATCCTACATTAACACCGGCATAAAAAGATCGGGGCATTGGATATCCTTCATTAATACTTTGTTCAGGATCCCAACCAGGATAAGAATTGATACAAAACAAATTTTGAGCTGCAACATAAAAACGCAACTTGTTTATAGTTCTTGCCGCTGAGCCATTTAATAAACCCTGGAAATCATAACCGACCTGCAAATTTTGCAGCCTGAAAAAATCAGATGAGCGAAGCCAGAAAGTAGACCTGCGGTAATTATCATTTGGATCACCTGCAACTACTCTTGGTACATAATTGCTTGTTCCTGGGCCGGTCCATCTTTGATCATACATCCATGCTGAAGTTTGTTCTCCACCACGAGTGATTGCAAAACCAACCTGGTCTATGCTTCTGAGTGCGCCTATTTGTCCATAAAAACTTGTAACCAGATCAAAGCCTTTATACGCTAAAGAAATATTGCCTCCGTAATAATCCGGAGCTACTGAAGCACCTAAAAAAGTTCGGTCATTAGCATCAATAACACCATCTTTGTTTAGATCTTTAAATCTTATATCGCCGGGTGCGGCATTAGGTTGTGTTGGAGCTTTATTAATCTCGTCCTGGGTTTGAAAAATACCTTGCTGAACATATCCGTACCATTCATTTATAGATTGACCTTCTGCAGTCTGGCTAAAATCATATACTATAGGTGATGGAACTTTTGTAACAATGTTTGTATTGTGAGTCCAGTTAACGCTAACATCATATTTAAAAGATTTGCCGATCTGATCAGAATAACCTAACGTTAATTCTATACCGTTGTTTGATACACTACCTGCATTTTGATAAGGAGCATTATCAACTCCTGAAGTGGCAAGCAAAGGAACCTGAACAAGAATATCGGAAGTATTTCTTTTATAGTAATCAGCAATAAAAGTTAACCTGTTGTTTAAGAATGAAGCTTCCAGGCCTGCTCCATATGTTGTTGTTTTTTCCCAGCGAATATTTGGGTTGCCCAAACTTGTCGGACCCACACCTGTATATGTTGTTCCTTCGCCACCGGCACCAAACGGATAATACAAACCAGTAGAATTTAATGTGGTTTGGTAAGGATATGTTCCAATATCCTGGTTTCCTAATATTCCCCAGCTTGCACGAAGTTTTAAATTGCTTATAAAAGGCACTTTGTCAAAAAATTTTTCCTTTGAAATAACCCAGCCAGCTGATGCTCCAGGAAATACTCCGGTTCTGTTATCGCTTGAGATACGTGAAGTCTGATCAACTCTTAAACTGCTGCTCAATAAGTATTTGTCTTTATAACTATAGTTTATACGACCAAGATAAGATTGTATGGCCCACGAATATTTAGAACCGCCATTACTGATGTTGCTGTTACCTGCATCCAACACCTGCATGTTTGGATCATTATTCAAAAAATCATTCCTCGATCCGCTTATATTAGATCCATTGGTTTCCTGGAATGTATAACCCGCCATAACCGTTAAGTTATGAACGTTGTTGAAGCGCTTCGAATAAGTAAGGATATTATCAAATTCCCAATTGATGTTATCATTCCCATCTTCATAAAGCTCTGCAATCGGATGATCACCTATTAATCCTTTAGGTCCGAAAGTATAAGAAGGTATAAAATGATCCTGATTCCATCCATAGTATTCTGCATTGAAAGAAGTTTTGAATGTGAGATCTTTAAAAATGTTCCATTCTAAATAAGTTGTTCCTAATAATTTTTTCCAGGTTTGTTTATATGTCCATAAGTTCACTGCAATAAGCGGATTCAACATAGTAACAGGCTCTCCATTATGTATTGCAGCACTGTAATCGCCATTTGCATCATAAACAGGTTCTGTAGGAGGAAATATCAACGCGCGGTCAATTGCCTGGCCCCAATCCGTATTATTTGAAACGCCATAATTTACATTCAGGCTTATTCCTAATTTCAAATTTGGTAAAAGACGGGTATCATTGCTTATCTTAATATTGCCGCGCTGAAAATCTGTATTTTTTATAACCCCTTTCCCATCAAAATAATTTGCAGTTATAGCAAATGCATTAGTTTTTGTGCCGCCATAAATTGATAAAGAATAATTCTGTTTCATTCCGGACTGTGTTATTTCATCAACCCAATTTGTTCCTTGCCCATATGAATTAATCTCATCTTGTGTAAAAGGCACAGGCAGATTAGCTGCACCGTAATAATCATTTATCTGAACTGCATATTGCTTTGCAGTTAATGTTGGTATCTTATAGCGTATTTGATCAACACCGGCATACGTGGAGAAATTTACCTGCAATGGTTGTTCAAAATTTCCTTTTTTAGTTGTTACGATCACTACACCGTTAGCACCTCTTGAACCGTAAATCGCAGCGGAAGCTGCATCTTTAAGCACTGTTATATTTTCAACATCATTGGGATTAAGATTTGTTAATCCATCATTGGTGATCATACCATCAATTACAACAAGCGGGTCACTTGATGCTCCAAACGAGCCCGTTCCTCTTATCCTGATTGAAGTACCGCTGTATGGTGTTCCATCATTTTGAATCACCTGGACACCGGCTAGTTTACCCTGAAGATTTTGCCCTATTCCCACAGTTGCCTGGTTATCCATCTTGGTTTGAGATACGACGCCTATTGATCCGGTCAAGTCTTTTTTCGCTTGTGTTCCATATCCTACTACCACTACATCATTTAAACCAGATGTAGTTTGATCTTTTAAAATGATGTTTATAGTAGTATTATCACCAACAACAACTCTTTCATCAGTCTTACCGACATATGATATTTCTAAAACCTGTCCTTTAGCTGCTTTAATAGAAAAGCTACCATCGGAATTTGTAATTACACCTCCATGGCTGCCGGATATTTTAACAGATGCCCCGGTAAGTGAATTACCTTTTTCGTCTGTCACTTTTCCCATAACACCTGGCTGTTGTGCAAAGAGAAAGCTGTTTAATAAAAACATCGTAAGCAACACTGCGATTATTTTTTTTCGCATTTGCGTGATAGGCTTTAAGCATCGCGCAGCAAGCAGTGCCGGATGCAGTTTGATTAAATTCAGATACATGGTTATTTTGTTTTGAATTAAGAACAACAGAATATTGTACTCTCCTTTTATAAAGAAAATAAATTAGGATGCGCCGCACTGCACATCATTGTTTAATAAGAAATTCAGTCAATACTTTTGGTACTTATTTTTTTAATACCAGCAGCCCGCTGAAATATATTTCAGGCCGCAACAAAGCTGATTGACAGGAATCATTTTCAACTGTTACAAGAAAAGGCATAGCAAGGTCCATTTAATCGTTTAAGCAATTTGGATTCTTCAATCGGTTTAATAATAAATTACTACCTATATTTATTTGTTTAATCGTTTAAGCAATGATAAGTAGCAATTTCAAAGAAAGCCTGACGAAAATATGGTTATTTAATCGTTTAAGCAAAAAAACTTCATTAGATCAAGACAATTTTGAATTACATTACTCAATTGCCTTTACAAGCATCAGTTTAGTCCACAGAAATTTATTGTTGTCTGCTGTTGTTTTAAATTGAATAGTAGCAGCATTGTTCAACTCAGTTATATGAATATTTCCAACAAACATTTCTTTTATTTTTTGTTTATCAGTCGTAGAAGATGATTGCCACTCTGATAATTGTGTCTGCCTTTGCCACAAAGAAAAATCACAACCGTGCGGTTGTTTTGCATAAGAGATAAATAACTTATAATTACCGGCAGGTATATCGCCCAGCACAACTTTCAACAGGCTGTTATCGATTGCAGTTATATCAAAGCTTTGACCTTCATCAGTATTGTCCCAAACTGTTTTTACATCGATATCTTCACCTAATACAACATTTGAAAACTGCGGATAGATATTGATTGTATCAGGTATATAGACCCTAGTGTTTTCAGTTGTGTTTGATAATGCTAATTGAGGAGATCTGTCGCAATAGAAATAACTCACAGAAGTATATAAAGCAGGAACAGCATTATGTTCGCCGCCGTGTTCAATACTTTGATAAATACTTTTCTCAAAAGACATTTTATCTGTAATATAAAAACGGTAACCACCTGTTCTTGCAAATGCCAATGAATAATCCAGCGCGCCATGCAAAGGCAAACTCAGTTTAGAATCCCAACGATTTAACAATGCATACCAGCCACCATTAAAATAATCTTCAGAGCCCGTACCATGAAAACGCATTTCGTTATCAATAACGGTTGAATCATCGCCTTCAAAAAATATTGTCATGCCTGTTTTTACGCCTTGTGCCTGCAACGCAGAACCCACATAATGGCCTTTGCCTTGTATATTTAAAAACACATGCGGCTCGCCATCTTTTGTTCTTTTGCTGTTTCTGTAAGCATAAAACTTTCCTTCTTTATCTGCATTGCGTGGTTGAAGTGTGTAATAAACTTTTGCATGCAGATCAATCTTGGGTAGCACACTATCTTTTGCATTCAAATAACTGAATTCTATTCTTGCTTTTTTGTCAAAAGGCATTGGTAAAAAACTATAACAAATATTATTTTCTGAACCGATCAATAAGCCTTGCATAGAAGGTTTTCCGAATGCGAAACCAAAAAAATCTGCAACAGGACAATCAATTGCCGGAGTTGTTTCATCATCCCAAAAAACCTGTATGATAATGTTCTTATACAACGATGCAAAACTGCTTGAAGGACTGATCTCAATTCCGGTAATTCTTCCGCCAGTATTCAACTTAAATGCTTGTTTCATATCACCCGGCTTTATTGAAAAAACTGTATCTGTAGCTTTTGCATCAACATTGTTTAATGCAATTGCTTTTGCTTTATTCACTTCACTGTTGTTCCATAAGCTGCTGATGAAAGCCAATGCATTTTTTACATCATTGTTGATGTTTGTTGTGAACGGCTGAACAATTGTTCCTTTGCCATATAAGCGATAACCGATCTGGTGAAACATCATCTTCTTGCCACGACTTATGATAACACAATGCTTTTGAAAAAGTATTGGATAGTAACAATAATAGCCACCTAACTGGTTACCACAAATAGGTTGAACAAACGGATAGACTTTACCGGAAAAAAGGTCCATGTAATTAATGGATAGTGTTGGTTGCTTCGCATCATCAATATAAAAATCAAGTGTATCATGTGTTGGTGTTGGTGTCCAGATTCGATTTACAACACCTGCGCCTTTTACATCAAAAATTACAAGAGAGCTGTCGGCATTTCTTTTTATAAAAGAATACTCGCCACCAAAGCCATCGTTGTTGCCTCCTGTTGTATCATAGCTTGAAACCTCAGCGGAGTAAGTGTTTGAGCGATATGCCGGTAAATCACTAATGTTATAAAACTGTTTCAGTTCATCAACAACAGTAATTGTTTTTTGTGCATACATGCATGTTGTAATGCATAAAAAGATCATGCATAAAAAAGGCGATTTCATTATGGAGAATATTATTTGTAAAAGTTTTACTCTGATTTCAGTATGATAACTCTCTGCTATTAATCACATACCCATCATCTATTACACTTTCCATTTGATTCCGTCACGCTGTTATTTTATATCCCTTAAGTGCATAGTATAATATGAATAAAAATAAAGGTATGGGCACAAGAAACCCTGTTGCCATACCATAGTGATCAGCGACAGCTCCCATTAACGGTGGAAACACTGCTCCACCGGCAACAGCCATCACTAAAAAAGATGAAGCTTCTTTAGTATTATATCCCAGCGATTTAATAGCCAGTGCAAAAATCGTAGGAAACATAATCGACATAAAAAAGAAAACACCATACAAAGCTATAAGTGAAGCCCAGCCAAGTTCCAAAGAAACTATGGGCAAAAGAATGCAAACCGCAAGTGAATAAAGAGCAAGCATTTTTGAAGGCTTAAAAAATCGCATCAAATTGCTGCCGGAAAATCGCCCTATCATAAATAATAAAAACCCAAGTGATAAAAAATACGGAGCATATTCCACATCAAAACGAGGATGCATGTCATGATCCGTAACAAAATTTATCAGGTAACTAAACACGCCGGTTTGTGCAGCTACGTAGCAAGCCTGTGCAGCAAAACCTAATGTAAAATGCTGGTTCTTCCATAATGGCTTTGGAGATATATATCCGGGATCGTCAACACTTGTAACTATTCCTGTTTCTGAAGTTTGTGTTACTATAGCGCCATGTGCTGCATTTTCATCCGCTTCCGTTATCTCAGGCAATTTTATGCGCATGAAAACAAATGCAATCGCTAAAACAACCAGCCCGATTATAGCAAAAGGTAAAATAATTGAAATCATTTTTTTACCTTCTTCATGACTCTGATTACCATAAATATACAAGGCGATCAGCGGGCCGATCATCCAGGCAAGCCCGTTAAAAGATTGGGAAAAATTAATTCTTCTTTCCGCTGTTTCAGGAGGACCCAATTTTGTTGTATATGGATTAGCAGCTGTTTCAAGTGTTGCCAATCCTGCACCAATAATTAACAGGCAAAACAAAAATAAAATGAATGATTGAAGCGTGGCCGTTCCTGCAGCAATAAGTGCACCGGCTGCAAAAAGAGAAAGCCCGAAAATTATTCCTTTTTTATAGCCGTATTTTTTTATAAAAATACCTGCAGGTATAGCCATACCAAAATAAGCACCATACAAAGAAAACTGGATAAAGCTGGATTGCCATTTTTGCAAATGCAGCATCATTTGAAAATTTTTATCCAGTGTATCGAGCATGCCATGCGCTATTCCCCACAAAAAAAATAATGCGCTGATTGCTGCAAATGGTCCAAGGTAATTAATGCCGTCTTTTACAAAGAGTGATGGTCTTTTATTGTTCATTTTGGTGATACTTTTTTATTTATACAATGCTCCATAGTTATTGCAGGCACGATAATCTGCGCCTTCTGTTTCTGAACCAAATGCATTCCATGCAGAAGGGCGAAATACTTTTTCGTCATCTACATTATGCATACAAACAGGAATGCGTAACATAGAAGCCAATGTTATTAATTTATCGCCAACATGACCATAACTTATAGCGCCATGATTTGAGCCCCAATGCAACATCACATTATATACATCAGTGAACGCGCCTTTGCCTGTTATACGTGGCACAAACCATGTTGTTGGCCATGTAATATCTGTTCGTTTATCCAATGTGTCGTGAACATTTTGCGGAAGATCGATCGTTTCACCTTCTGCAATTTGCAACACAGGGCCAACACCTCTTACTAAATTGATGCGGCACATGGTTACAGGCATACCACCTTTTGTTACAAATTTTGATGAATAACCACCGCCTCTGAAATAACCTTTGTTACCGGGATACCATGTTGTTGCCTGCAAACAAGCATCCGCTTCATCTGCATTAATTTCCCAGAAAGGTTTCATAACTGGCTTACCATCTTTTTGTTGCTGTCCTGTCCCATCTAATGTTGCAGAACCTGAGTTGATAAGATGAATGAATCCATTGGCTGCTGCTGAATCAGGCTGCCATCCTGTAACCCTTTCAACAGCCTCTGGACTCCAGTATGTTCTTACATCAGCAAATATTTGTGCAGTGTTGGTAAGCAAATAACCAAACAACATGCTGATGCCATTAAAGCAATCATTTTCTGTCGCTACCATGTATGGCGCGCGAATGCCATTCCAGTCAAAAGAAGAATTCAATATGGCCTCAGAGAAATCACCGTTGGGCAAAAAATCTGTCCATTGACGTTGCCCCTGGAAGCCCGATACAATTGCATTATGCCCTAATGCTTCTTCACCAAAACCTTTATTTTTTAACTGCGCATTTCCCTGCATAAGATCACGCATGATCAATGTCATCTTAACAACAAATTGCCAGTCATTATCTTTTTGTTCTCTTGATGATTGTTTATTCGATTCATTCGCAAGGTCATCACCTTCTTTACAATTTTTCTTAACCCAGTCTAACGCTTTTTCAAATTCTGTTTCATCATAAATTTTCTTTTCAACACGGCGCAACACTTCAGATGAATCAACATATTCATTGCGCATGCCGAGATATTCGCGAAAGAAATCAGGCACAACAATAGAACCTGCAATTCCCATCGAAACAGAACCAATTGCGAGATAAGATTTACCGCGCATGATAGCTACTGCTAAACCAGCTTGTGCAAAATTTAATAGGCGGTCTTTTACGTCTGCAGGAATTGCTTCATCACCCAGATCCTGCACATCTCTTCCATAAATTCCAAATGCAGGTAAACCAAACTGGTTATGCGCTGCAAGCGTTGCTGCAAGATAAACAGCGCCCGGTCTTTCTGTTCCGTTAAAGCCCCAGATTGCTTTTGGCAACAAAGGATTCATATCCATTGTTTCACTTCCATAACACCAGCAAGGTGTAACAGACAACGACACACCGACGTTATTACTTTCGAATTTCTTTGCACATTGCGAAGCTTCATACACACCGCCAATGCATGTATCTGCAATAACACATTGCACCGGAGAGCCATCAGGATAGCGTAATTCTTTTTCGTATAAGGCGGCAACATTCTGCGCCATCTTCATTGTAGTTTCTTCCAACGATTCACGAATGCCACCTAAACGCCCGTCGATAATCGGGCGAATGCCAATCTTTGGATAATCTGTTTGTTGACTCATAATTAAATTTGTGAATGGTGAGTTGTGAGTAGTGAATAATCAATGATGAATAGTGAATGGTTGATATTCACTAATTGAATATTCACCATTCACTATTTAAATGTTGTTTGCACTTCGTTTAATGTAACACCTAATATTTTTTGACTGATTGCATCCAATGCTTTTTCATCGCCTGTGAAATGATATACGGACTGTTTATGTACGATTGATTGATTGGGTTTTAAAAATGCAGCAGGTGATACGCTTTCAATTTCATAGAATGGTCCCATTTGTGAACCATCTGCTAATGGGCCATCATTGTATGCATTCACTGCATCACCAGAGAACGATGGTTTGGTTGTGTTCCATTCCTGGTTTAAATATTTTGCCGATGCATCAGGTTCAAACATCGCAATGGTTAATACTTTATTCTGCGCATCATAACTGCCTAAAACAGGCTTTGCAAATTTTGGCTTGATGCCCAATTTTCCACGGCTTTTTCCATCAGCTTTAAATAATAATTTATTGTCATCATGCTTTAACCTGTCTACAGAAATTTCACCAAAATAATTTGTTGTAGCAACATCATTAAAGTTAGCGCCCGCAGCATTTTTATACGGCACAACAATAACAGTTGACGGTGTGTTTTTCATCATGTCTAAAATCCAGATGCAGGGCATTCCTGTTGTTTCTGTCCATTCATCTTTACCGGTATTAGCTAATGTATTTGTCGTTTGATAACCGACAACTTTTATGCTTGTATCCAAAGTTAAACCGGTGTTTCTGCTGATATCATCATTACTCAAAATATCAATGGCTCTTGTTACAGATAATTGCAGTTGTGTATTATGATAATTGATCAACTGCATATCTTTTTGCATGGTTACAGAACTGCTTGTTTGTGCAGTTACTTTCCATGGTTCTGAATCAAATGCTGCAGGTGTTTTCCAATGATTAAATACCATTGAATCGCCGGGTTTAAAGAACAAAGAAAACCGGCCTCCTTCAGGACCAAGCCACAAACGATTCTCACCTCCGTATGCGTTCATGTGCGCGTCTTCGGGGCCGGTAAATGCCTTGTAGTTTACCCAGCCAAAACTAAAACCATCATTGCCATTTGCAGTTGATGTAAAAACTTTCGCCTGGTATTTTGGTGATACAATAATCTGTGCGTTATCATTATTGGATTTTAAAACGAGAACACTGTCATGTTGCTGAAGAAAATTAAGATCGTAACCAAAAGTTCCTTTTTCAAAATTTGATGATACAGTTGAATCATTATCACTTGTTGCCTGTTTCTTTTCAGTAGTTGTGCATGAAGGTATTGTCGTCATAATAATTATAATAATTGAAGTGAAGATGATGGTTGAAAGGCTAAAGAGTTTGTTCTGCTTCTTTGGATAAACTAATAACAAGCTTGTTTTTTTAAAGTTCATAATTTAATCGTTTAAGCTATGATTGATTGTATTATTTAAAAATTTATGATTTTATCATCAAACTAACTTTTATAAATATGCATTACCATACCGCCACCGGCTGAAAGTTTTATGGTGGTTACATCTTTATTTGTAATGTTTATAGTTTTTTTGTTCAGGTCATTTGCATTCACATCTGTGTCATCAGCATCTGTATAAATTTCTGCTCTATACTTTCCTTCAGATAAAAAATTAAAATTGATCTTTAGGGCTCTCGTATCATGATTTGTAATTGATCCAACATACCAATCATTATCTTTTCTGCGCGCGATAACTACATAATTATTTACTTCTGCATCCAGCACTTTTGTTTCATCCCAAGTTGTGGGAATATCTTTTAAAAACTCAAAACCTGGTTGCCCTTCATAAGCTGCCGGGTAATCGCAGATCATTTGTAAATAGCTTTCCAGTACAACATACATGGCCAGCATGTGGCAACGCGTACCAACCACCAATGGCTTTGTATATTGAATTTTATATTTTGATGGCGACACAGCTCTGAAACCACCAAGATGATAATCTGTTGGGCCTGACAACATTCTTGTAAACACAACGCCTAAATCATCATCAGGCGTTATTACATTGCCCCATTTATCGTTCTCATAATTTAATGTTCCTTCACGTGTAAATTCATTTGGATATGTTCTGCTTAAACCCGTTGGTTTGTATGCGCCATGAAACTGAATATGTAAATGATGTTTAGCAGCAACCTGTAATATTTCTGTTTGAATGTTCACCATTTCCTGGTCATCGCGATTTAAAAAATCAACCATCATTCCTTTTACGCCCCATTTTTCAAATTGCGAAAATGATCTTTCAAGATCAGGATAGATCGCCTGCCAATGCACCCAAAATCTTATATCAACATTTTTACTTTTTGCATATTCGCAAATCTGGTCCATATCAATTGTTGGAATTGGCTTGGTAACATCGGTGTGCAGACCAATAACACCATAACCTTCAGCATCACTTGTATACCAGGGATAACCACCATAACCAATTACAGAATGATAGGTGATGTGATTGCGCGAACAAAAATCTATATAGTATTTATTGAATAAAAAATCTTCCTGCGGCGGAAAAGTTGTATCGGGCAATATATCGCCATTCCACCAATGAAAATCTGATGTGCCGGGCTTGATCCATGATACATCTTTTATTGCGCAAGGTTCATTTAAACTGGTGATGATGTTTGATTCGATCAATGCACCAGGCCTGTTGCTTATCAACATAACACGCCATGGAGATTTATGCGGTAATGTTGCTTTTACCTTTATGTTGGGTTGATCCGGAAGTGGTGATAGACTGCTTTCAAATATGCCATCTTTTTTTATCAAATACATGCCTGCATAGTCAACCAGCTCGGCTTCCGTGATTGCCATATAAACTTTACCCGGAAACTCAATCAATGTTGGCATATCCATTAATGTATCTTCTTTGATATCATTTAATGAAAGCCATGTATGACGTGATTCATGCGCCGATGTATAATCAGGTAAAAAACCTGTTAACACCATTGGATTGCCGTTGAAATGAAAGGTTGTGTTTTCTGAAGTTAATTCACACGAAGACCAGTTTTTTTGCTGAGGCATTTCATATCTGAAAGCAACACCATCATTAAAAGCTCTTACAACTAAATTGATCAATCTTTTATCGCCAGTGCTTTCTTCTAAAGGAATAGAAACTTCATTATAATTATCATAAACTTTTTTTGTTTTGCCAACAACCAGTTCGTAATCATCAACACCGGAACTATGTAATGCTTTACCAATTTTTAATGCCTTACCAAATATTCCTGATTGATTAAATGATAAGCTTAATGATGATGGTTCGATGATCGTGTTTCCGTTGTATGCAACACTGTAAACAGGCAAACTGTCTGTAAACAAAAATTTGAATTGAATATTTCCGTCCGGTGATGAAAGCTCTATCTTCTTTTGTGCATGAACCTGAACAGAGATCATCAATATTAAAACTGGCAACCAGCTTCTAACACTCAACATATATCGTATTCTATTGAACATGCAAATCCAATCAGTTTATTTATAATCATCATTGTAAGCAATTATAAACTGCCACAACTTTCGCGCACAATTAATTTTGCTTCAACAATAACGTTTGTATTTTTCTTGCTCTTACTATGCAACCTGTTTATTACAAGTTTAATAGCTTCTTTACCAATGTCTGCCAACGATTGACTTACATAAGTAACCGGTGAATAAAAGAAATCGAATGCATCGCTTTCATCAAAAGAAATGATCGCCAGATCATCTGGTACTTTTATACCAAGTTTGTTGATCTCTTTTAAACCTGCAACTGCCAATGAGTTGGTTGCAAAAAACAATGCATCAATTTGTAATGGTTTTAATAATGGTTTTATTTTATCTGCAACATCTTTTTCAAGATGCTGATAGCTTGCTTCAATCAACCATTCTTTTTTGAACCTTATATTTTTTTCCTTTAATGCTGCTTTATAACCCTGCTTTCTATCCTGCATGTGCGATTGCGTTGTATCATAAGCCAACATCCCTATCTTTTTGCGGCCATTCTTTATCAATTGCTTTACCGCTTTACCCGATGCATTCAGATTATTGATGTGTACACAATCAACTTTAAGATTAGGAAAGAAACGGTCCATCAATACAACAGGCACACCGCGATTGATGATGTTTTGAATTTGTTCTTCTGTGCCTGCAGCAGGTGCAATTATAAATGCATCAACCAATCTTGTTGAAAACACATCGATCAGATCCAGTTGTTTGTCTGCACTTTCATCGCTGCTGCCAAATATTACAACATAACCATGCTTCTTTGCTTCATCTTCTATAATTCTTGCAATGGTTGAAAAGAACGGGTTTGAAATATCTGCTACAATTAAACCAATGGTTTTTGTTTTACCCATCTTTAAACTTTTCGCAATCAAGTTGGGCTGATAGTTTAATTCCGCAGCAGCTTTCTTAATTCTCTTCGCCATCTCAGCGCCTACTCTTGCTTCTTTTTCTTTGCCATTCAATACATAAGAAACAAGTGCCGCCGACACGCCGATATGTTGTGCTACATCTTTAAGTGCTACTTTCTTTTCCAATGGTTAAATATTAAGCTGCGCTTTAAAATAAATTTTTATAATTGATTGGCTATTGCTTCAGGCTTTTACTTCTTTAATGTTTTCATAAGAAATCAATACCAATTGATCATTGCACAAACTGCTTATGCGTCTCAACATAGCTTCAGTAAATGTTTTACAATGATCGCAGGTTGGCGAAAAATAAATCAATATAACAGGCTTATTCTTTTACAATTGCTGATAAATATATCATTCCTCATTAGTTAGTTTTATTTTAAAAGGAGCAATATTAGCATTGCTCCTTTGTGCACCTGCTTGTATATATGAAACTAAACCAATTAAAACTATTATCACAACTATTTTCGATACCATCTAAACTTTACTGTAAAACATTTTGCAAATCAATTTAGAAATTTATTCTGTATGGATTATAAATTTTAGTTCACTTCAAGATGATCTTTATCAGGCAATGGCGGAAAAGGATTGTGCGGTTCTGTCTGATACCAGAAAACAGTTGTTGCAATATCATCCTGCAAAGGAAGATAACGCCCACCATCGCGCCAGCCCAATGCCTGTATTGTTACTTTTAAATCTTTATCAAAACGAATAGGATCTTTCAGATGCCAGCGATATAAACCGAAACGTTGGGCAACAGTGTAGTGACCGTCACCTCCAATAACCTGTGGTAATCCTGTATAGGGTGATGAAAATTCTGTGTAGTTCACTTCATCTATACCCTGAGCATTTTTCTTGCGTGTATCGAAATCATATGCACCGCAAAAATAATCTTCTGTTCCTGTACCGTTTATTGTTGGATAATCAGTATCGCCATCGATAAAGAATTTAATTTCTCCTTCACCCCACCAACCATTGTTATGAGAACCATACGCCATATAAGTACCAACATACTGGCCTTTACCTTTTATGCTATCAACCAACACATAATTTTGTTTGTATGGCAATGGATTTGTACGACGGAATTGTGCATGAAAATAAGCCGCATCTTTTGGAACACCAGTTTGTATATAATCAACCTGGTAATATAAAACCATGTCTTCATCGTCTATATTTTCCATAGTGATCCTGCATTTTTTTCTGAAAGGCATTGGCCAGTAACAATTAAAACCACTGCCCGGGTTAGCGCATATTGCCAATGAATTTATTTGAGCAAACTTGCCCCAGCCCTGGCCGAAGAAATCACCAGCGGGCACTTCAACAGAAGGTGTTGTTTCATCATCCCAATAAAAACGCAATATTGAAAAACGCCAGTTACCGGTTGGTGTCATCCATATATGTTGAATAGAACCGGAACCTGTAATTTCTGCAACCGTAAATGTTGTGTGTGCTTTAATCACAACGCTTGGACTTACCTTCCAGCCTTTGCCTAAATCTCTTGCTGCACTTTGACCTGTGCCTGTTGTTGCCATACCGCCTTTTCCTTTCTCACCGTTGAAATTTTCCGGGCTGATGGAACGTGATTTAGCATCAGACAACATGTATATATTACTCATGTCTGAATTAATGCCGTTAAATGTTTGAGCAAAAATTACTGCCGATAAACAACTGGCTAAAGCAATCAATACTATTTTTTTCATATGCATATTTTTGTTTTCAGGAATGGCTGTTTAATTTACAAAATATAAAGTGAATGCGCTGGAAGTGTACTAATTTTTTGTTTGATTAATAACCAGGATTTTGTTTATACACACCAAATGAATAGTTCATTTGTGGTTGAGGTATTGGCATAAATTCATCGCGGCCTGCGGTAAAATGCCCGTCTTTCATCCATGGCCTGTTGCGTGGATATTCTTTTGCAAAGTATGCATTAAGTGTAGGCTCTGCAATTCCCCAACGAACAAGATCATACCATCTTACACCTTCCATTGCAAACTCTAAACGGTCTTCCCACATCAAAGCCTGCCATGCAAAAGCATTTGTCCATGTGCAGTTAATACCATCCTGGTATAAACTAATTTTATAGTTTAATGTGGATGTGCCGTTTGCAAATTTTAAACGGGCTGTACTGTTTGCTGCACGCTGACGAATGTCGTTGATTATAGGCAACGCTTCTTTTTCCCTGTTAAGCTTGATAAGAATTTCTGCTTTTTGCAACAGGATTCTGTCATAACGAATGGCAATTTCATTTTTAGAATTAAACATCCAGAAAAGATTTACAAGGCCAGGGCAATCTGATTCAACATTTTCTTTTAATGAATTCATATAACCGAAGTTGTTAGGATCTCTTGCTCCGCTGCTATCAAATAAAAGATCCTGCTGGTATTTCCATGGCATGCCCGGAACAGCAACTGTATGTCCAAAACGTGGGTCCCAGGTATTATGAGAGAAATAAGTGTTCTTATCAGTTATTTCTTCATCATTGAAAGTAGTAAACTCAGGTATACCATTCGCATCAACTTTAAATGCATTTACTAAGTTGTATGATGCTTTATGAAAATCGCAGCAACTGAAATATGGCGGCCACCATGGTGCATTCAAAGGCGTACCGCCGTTCAGATTACCATTGGGTGTTCCATCATCATGTGAGTACTGCCATTCAAAAATTGATTCAGGTGATTTGTTATCGTACGAATACAAAAAGTTTTCTGCATAATCCGGAGCCAAACTGTATTTACCGCTGTTGATGATGTCATCTGCAAGCGTTAATGCCTGTGACAATCTTGAAGTATTAACATTGATTACTTTGTTATTAAGATCCTGCTCATAAGACATCCACATTAAACACTCTAACATTTCTCCTTCTGCAGCATATTTTGTTGGGCGACCGGCATCAGATTGTGTAACCGGCAAAACATCTGCGGCAGCAGAAAAATCATTATAAATATTTTGCCAGAGGTACAAATCACTTTGCGCAGTATCAGGGCGGTTTGGAATTTTAGCAATTGAATCGTTCGGTACATTTTCATCAAAGTAAGGAACCCATTTATACCATCTCTTAAGATCTAAAAAGAAATAACCTCTTAAGAATTTCATTTCCGCAATTCTTTGATCTTTATCAGGATAAGTTGAGACATCCAGCGTGGTCAATGCTCTTAGTGCAGTGTTACACCTTGAAATACCTTCATACTCTGCATACCATATACCATCATTATTACCAATGCTTGCATTATTGAGTGAAAATACTTCCCATTGATACCATGGCTCCTGGTCGCCGATACCACCACCACCTTTGTAAGAATCATCTGATTTTATATCAGCTAACCAGGGGCTCATTTTTTGATTAAGGATACCTTCATGCGGCAACCATGCATAAGCTGCAATTACAAGCCCGTCAACATTATCAGGTGTGCTTACATTTCCTTCTGTAACTACTCCTTGCGGGTTAACATCCAGGAACTTATGACAGCTTGCTATCGTAAGAATAATTCCCGGCAACAGAATATAACTTAATATCTTTTTCATGTGTATGCTTTTTATTTTTTCGTCACATGTAATTTTAAACGCTGTGATTTTTGTGTAATGATTAGAACGAAACTTCTATACCTGTTTTAAATACCTGTGGCCTTACGTAAGGATTTGCGTATGATTGGCCATCTGCATTTTCAGGATCAGGGCCGGTGAATTGGCTGCTCTTAAACATGAGAAGGTTTTCAGCCACTACATAGATATAGAACCTTTCCATGCCTAATCTTGTGCTGAATGATTTTGGCAGATTATACCCTAACTGAATATTTCTAAGTTTTAAATATTGTCCCGGTTCAATAAGATAAGTTGACATTCTTAATTCATCATTCACATTGTTTAATGATAAAGCAGGAATAGTAGAACTTGTATTAGTTGGCGTCCATGCATCCAACACGCGTGTAGGATGATTGAAGCCATTTTGTACCCAAACATTCCAGAAATCGCTGTATGATTTCCAGCCATCGTATTCTTCAATTCCGGCAACACCCTGCCATGACATAGAGAGATCAAAACTTTTATAAGAAAGATTGATTGAGAAACCATATTCCACTTTAGGAACTACAGTCGCTAAGCCACCATTTTGTATTACTACGTTATTACCAATCCAGGTACGATCGTAATCATAATCAATTTTCCCATCTGGTTTTCCATCAGGGCCTGAAATATCCATATAGCGAATTCTGCCTATACCTTTGCCGGGCTGATCAGGACCAGCATCAACCTGTTGTTGATTTTGATAAATTCCATCAGCAATAAATCCATAATAAGAACCCCATGGATGCCCATCAATACCATCACCCTTCAACGCGCTTCCGCCCCATGAATATTGAACGGAAGCAGGCAGGTCATCTACAACATTTTTATTATAAGCAATATTACCGCTGATCTGGTAATTAAAATCTTTGTGCGATCTGGATGAATAAGTAACAGAAAGTTCAACACCTTTATCCGTCATATCAGCAGCGTTGATGAATTGGTTAGCACCTTCACCTTCAGCTCCTGGATAAGGAGGTGAAACCAACATGCCGTCTGTATACTTTTTATAAAAATCCAGCGAACCGGATAGTGCCTGTTTGAAGAAGCCAAAGTCTATACCAATATTTGTTTGCGTTGTTCCTTCCCATCTTAAATCCTGATTACCTGTTTGTACTTTATAAAATCCTGAAGGCAAACTACCGGTTTCAGAACCATCGATGCTATATGAAGTAACATTATAATCAGGGGCAAAGAATGTTTGTGCATTTAATGAATTAATATTTGCAAGGCTTCCGTTCTTACCCCAGCTTGCCCTTAATTTTAGATCTGAGATCACATTATTGTTTGCAAGAAAATCTTCCTGGCTTATACGCCATCCGCCGGATATTGCCGGGAATAATGCGAACCTGTTATCAGATCCGAATTTTGATGAACCATCATATCTTAAAGAACCTGATAAAAGATATTTTGAGTTATAAGAATAGTTGAATTTACCAAAGTAAGACATCAGGTTATATTTATCGCCTCCTCCACTCATTGACATGTTACCGGTTGCAGTTGATAAATATGCATAATCATAATTTTGAAAAGCAATATCCTGCCTGTTGGCATCCATTGTTTCAGTAACATATTTATTAGCTTCCATACCGCCCAACACATCAAGATTGTGTTTGCCTTTGTTGTATTTATAATCGATTGTATTGGTAAGATCAAGCGTTGTTTCTCTCCAATACCATTGGTCAACACTGCTAATCGGGTTGAACTTGCCACCACCTTCTTCAAATGTGAACTGAATGTTGCGGTGATAACCATCAGTATAGATCATCCCTAACTGTGAATGCAAAGTGAAGTTTTTGAGATAAACATTGGCATGTACATCGCCATAAAGTTTATTGTATTTATCGCCATTGTCTTTATTCAATGTAAGTTCTCTGACAGGATTCCAGTAATCGTCCATTCCTAAAGCAACGGCAGAACCACCCCAGCCACCATCTGTTGTATGCACAGGAATGATTGGTGGTTCAACCAATGCATCATGCATTACGTTTTGATCATTTACAAGCATATGCGATGCTTCCACATTTTCACCGATAGAAAAATGATCATTGATCACTTTATAATCAGTATTTACACGTAGCGTAAATCTTTTATATCCTGTATATATCTGTGTGCCCTGGTTCTCCATATAATTTAATGACAGTAACGAAGTTGATTTATCATTACCACCGGAGATAGTAAGCTGATGATTTTGCTGAATGCCGTTTTGCGAAATAGCATCTAACCAATTTGTATTGGCAGATGGCATTGTTGAATCAGCATTTAAATATGCAATAGGTGTTGCTTTATCTAATACAGGAATACCGCTAGCATCTTTGTGCCAGTCATAATCATATATCTGTGTAACTGCATTAGGATCTTGTCCATCGTTAACGGCAGCCTGCCACAATGCCTGTCCGTATTGCATGGTATTTAACATGGCCGGCTTATTATTCCAGGAAGCAAATCCTACAGAACCATCATAAGAAATTTTTGCTTTTCCTGCCTGGCCTTTTTTAGTTTGAATTAATATAACACCGGCGCCACCTTGTGTACCATAAATACTTGCAGAATAAGCATCTTTTAAAATCTGCATGGAAGCAATATTATCGGGATTAATATCGCGCAGGTTCATATAGCTCGGCACACCATCAATTACAATTAAAGGCGAGCCACCATTTAATGATGTAAGGCCTCTTATCTGAACATCTACATTGCCGGTTGGATTACCATCTGTTGATATATGCAAACCAGGCACAACACCTTGCAATGATTGCATAATGTTAGTGGTGCCATGATCTTTGCTTAGATCTTTTGCAGAAACAACAGCAACAGCACCTGTAAGGTCTGCCTTCTTTTGTGTCATGTAACCAGTAACAACCACTTCATTTAGGTCAGATCCGGTTTGGTCTTTAAGTGTGATGTTGATAAGAGAATTGTCACCAACAATAACTTTTTCATTCATCTTTCCAACATAACTTATTTCCAGTGTTTGCCCTTTGGATGCATTGATGGAAAAGTTACCATTTACATCAGTAATAACACCGGTATGACTACCGGATACTTTAACAGCGACACCAATCAATGGATTTGATTTTTCATCGGTTATTTTTCCCGTAACGGGTGATTGCTGGGCAAAAAGAAAACTGTTTAATAAGAACATTGTAAGCAGCAATGCGGTTATTTTTTTTCGCATTTGCATGAACGGCTTTAAGCATCGTGTAACAAGCAGCGCAGGATGCAGTTCAATAAAATTTAGATTCATGGCTATTTTGTTTTGCATTAAAGACAAAAGGAGTTTGTACCCTCTTTTTAAAGAGAGAATAAGTATAAGATGTGCCACTTTGCACTTCTTCATTTAACAGCAGGAATCAATCGACACTTCGGTAATTATTTTTTTAATACCAGCAGCCCGCTGAAATATATTTCAGGCCGCAGCAAAGCAGATTGACAGGGATCATTTTCAACCGTTACAGGAAAAGGCATAGCAAGTTTTTCATTTAATCGTTTAAGCAATTGGGTTCTTCAATCGTTCTTAAAATAAATCCAGTCAGTGTTTACTATTGTTTAATCGTTTAAGCAATTAATTATAACAACTATTCAAAAAGTGAAAAACGAAAATATGAGCATTTAATCGTTTAAGCAAATTTTTTTATAAAAATTTTATCATAATTTAAAAACCGGTAACGTAAGGCATGAGGATAGTGCTTTCAACTTTATAATATACCCTGTGGCTGGTTTACATGCCTGAAAGTAAAATACTCTTCTTCCTTAACGCATCGATCAGAAGCTTGCAATCATAAAACTTTTTAAAAAAGCACCCAGCTCGATTGTAGTTTTTACACGCCCGTTTATATTGTTGTTTAGCTGCTTCTTCATTCGGTAATGACTTTGGAATGATTGATCTTTAAAACACTTTGGTTAGCTTTATAAACCAAATAAGAGTTAATGAAGCTTGTAAAAAACTCATGGAAAACAGCAACGACACCATGGCATGTATTGCTTACAATACCGGCTTCAACAGTATAACAAATTTTAACCGCGTTTTTAAGAGCGTTGTAAAAAAATCGCCTAAAGAATACCTGGAAAGTTATATGCGACAGGTAGGGTAAGTGTTTGCAGCATCATCGTATTCAATTTCATAGGCAATATTTTAATTTATTTTTTTCTTCCCGGAGATTATTGCTGTTGTTATCAGCTACATATATCGCATAAAAATTACACGAAAATTGAAATAAACTCGCTTTAAGCAGGAAGTGCTAAAAATGCAAAAAAGCCCGTCCCACTTACGTTTCACGAGCTTTCTTTAATTAATTGAAGTGTATAAAACCGCTTCCAGCGGTGAGGGAGGGATTAGCTACACTGATCCTGTTAGTGGGTAGTCAAAACAAAAACAAGCCGGCACTGTTCGTGCCCGTGGGTATTTTTATTTCCAGTGCTTAACAAAGCAAGCTTCGTACGCCCCGTAAATAAAAATGCCCCCGCTTGTGCGAAGGCTTTGTTTTTGTTTTGCGGTGAGGGAGGGATTCGAACCCTCGGTACAGTTTAACCCGTACGGCAGTTTAGCAAACTACTGGTTTGAGCCACTCACCCACCTCACCGTTCCTTTTAAAAGGACGGCAAAAATAAGTTTAAAAGGGAAAAAACCAAATTCATTTAAAATCTTCCCGGAATTATAACTAAGCATTTGCCAAAGCGCGGTCTAAATGTATGATCTGCCCGGTTGTATGACTCGCTCTCTCCGACAATAAAAATGCTACCATATTGGCAATCTCATCTGCGGTGGTTGTATGGTTATCAGCTACAACTGCATTTACCCGTATGCTGTATTTTAATAATTCAACTGACCATTCTCTTGCCAATGCATTTTTACCGCCGCTATCTGTTGTTTGAGAAGCAATATTTACGATCGCACCTTTTGAAATTTTTAGTGCAGGTAAAGCATAATGTGCCAGTAAATAATAAGGCACAAGGTTTTTATATAGCGACTCAACAAATTTCACATACTCATTTTGCCCTGATTCAATTTCACCATTAATATCAGCATTGTTAACAAGCCCGTCAATCCTTCCAAATGATTGCATTACCTGGTCGATTGCATTTTTACATTCATCAGTATTTGTAAGCTCTGCAACTATATATGCGCATTGCCCGCCTGCAGATTTTATTTCATCAACAGTTTTAAGATTATCTTCTTCATTGCTGCCAATAATAACCGGTATTGCACCTTCGGCAGCTAATAGTTTTGTGATGGCTTGTCCCGTTCCTTTCGCCCCGTATGATACCGGAATGATCTTGTTTTGCAAGCTTAAATTCATAATTACTAAACTATTTTATCAGGAAAATAAAGATAATATGAATGCCTGTAGTGAACTCAATTAGTTTTCATGGCATCATAAACAGCCTGCAGTATTTTACCGCGAACGTTTAATGAAATCAACCTTGAGTTATCACCACCATCAGGATTAACGCGATTGGATAAAAAGATAAAAACAAGATTATATTTCGGATCAACCCAAACCCAAATGCCTGTAAAACCTGAATGCCCGAATGCCTGTGGCGACGCGCTTATACATGGATAAGGATCTGCGCGTGTTGCATTATCTTTTTCAGGCTTATCATAACCAAAACCTCGCCTGCTGATGTTGCTGTGATACGCTGTGAAGTAATCAATGGTTTCTTTTTTCAGGTAACGTCTGCCATCCCATACTCCGCCGTTCAACAACATAGTATATAAAATGGCAAGGTCATGCGCATTGCTGAATAAACCTGCGTGGCCTGCAACACCGCCAAACATGGCAGCGCCGGGATCATGCACATAACCTCTTAATAACTGTAAACGAAATTGTTTTTCATCTTCTGTTGGCGCAATGTTATTAATGGCAATATGATCAGTTGGCTTAAACGTTGTGTTGTACAAGTGCATGGGTTTGTAAAATGAATCAGCAACAAATTCATTCAATGGCTGGCCTGTTATCTGCTCTACAATCTTGCCTAAAAAAATAAAATCATTATCGCTGTAAACATATTCTTTTTTGTGCGACACGTTGCTTTGCAATATGCGCGCGAACATCGTATCAACCCAATCATTGCGCATATACATATTTGCTGCAACATGAACATCATAACCTGAGTCTTCATCCGTTTTAAAAAAACCGGGAAAAGGTTTGCCGAATGCATCAATTATCTCTTTGTAAAAAGGAATAAATGCAACCATACCAGCCTGGTGCATCAATACATCCTGCAACAGTAAATTGCTTTTATTACTGCCACGCACCCAGGGCAAATAATAGCCAAGCGTTTTGCTGATGTCAAGTTTTCCCTGTTCATACAACTTCATTACTGCAAGCAGTGTAGAAGAAATTTTTGTTACCGATGCGAGGTCGTATACTGTCTGAATGGTTACAGGCTGATTGCTGTTGTATGTCAAATTACCATACGCTTTATCCAATACTATCTTATTATCTTTTTCAACCAGAACAACACAACCCGGCGTTGCATGTTCTGCAATGGCATCGTTTGCAAGGCTATCAATTGCTGAAAGTTTTACGCTGTCAATTCCAACAGCAGAGGCACTTACTCCAGGAATTTTTTGAAGGCCCAGATCAGCAATACCATCACCATAATGAAAAGCATCACAAACTGTAACAGGCAATTTTCCTGAAGCAACAAACTCGCCATTCAACCAGTTAAATGCAGCTTCCTGGAAGATGGCATCATCCTCATAACATTCAATCAGATTATCTGCATCGCAAAAATTCTTTAATGCATAAGGGTTGCCGAAAACCATTGTAAGCGCATGCGTTGATGACTGTAAATTTTTTATAAGGCCAATTGCATTAGCAGTGAACCCAAAATTTTTTGCAGGATATTTATTGAACTGGTGCACACCGATAATTACAGCGTCGTAATTACTATCAACGCGTTTAAAAATTGAATCAGCAACTGCAGCGCCATCAGTGTAATTCATTAAATAAACATCAACGTTCTTCTCAATGTTTAAAAAAGTAGATAATGCAGTTGTATCGTAAAGGCCGATACCAACATAAGCGACTTTTTTATTTTCTTTTAATGGAAATAACGCAGTGTCTTTTAAACGTAAAACGGTGATCGCACTTCTTGCGACCTTTCTTCTCAAAGGCAATACATCTTTGTTTAGTTCAGTATAT
Source organism: Bacteroidota bacterium (assembly GCA_013286425.1). Taxonomy (GTDB): domain Bacteria; phylum Bacteroidota; class Bacteroidia; order Chitinophagales; family Chitinophagaceae; genus Parafilimonas. Next base: position 14,048 of record JABDFS010000004.1, on the reverse strand, counting down.
AAATTTTGCGGATTGATGTAACCAACATTGTTCAATCCCAAATTATATTTTACAAGTAATACTTTTTTAATGCGATTGGCAATGTCAGCTGAATCAAGAATTTTATTAGCAATTGCTGTTTGAATTTTTGCTATAGCCTGCGGTACATCACCGGGTAAACACAACATATCATTGCCAGCCACCAACGATTGCACCGCAGCATCGCCCTGCGGATAATATTTTGCAACGCCCTGCATTTCTAAAGCATCTGTAAATGAAATACCATTAAAGCCGAGCGTATCTCTTAAAAGATCTGTTACATTTTTTTTTGATAATGATGTTGGAAGATGCGGCGTGTTATCAATTGCAGGAATACTTAAATGCGCGATCATCACGCTGCCGATGCCTTCTTTAAATAAAGTTTTGAAAGGATATAATTCCAATGAATCAAGCGCACTGTAAGACTTACTGATGACAGGAAGATCAAGATGTGAATCAACACTTACATCACCATGGCCGGGAAAATGTTTTGCACAAGCCATTACATTGTTTTCCTGTATGCCACGCATTATTTGTGTTCCAAACAAAGCCACTTTATACTTGTCTTCACCAAACGAACGAAAGTTGATAACAGGATTATTGGGATTATTATTTACATCTATCACCGGCGCATAATTAACCTGTATGCCTTCGCGTTTGCATTGCGCGCCAATTGCTCTTCCCACTTCGCGTGCAATCGCTGCATCCTGTACTGCACCAATGGTTAGCTGGTCAGGAAATTTAAACACGCTGTCTGTCATGCGCATGCCTAAACCTGTTTCACCATCAATACAAACCATCAAAGGTGTTTGCGCTATCTGTTGAAAATAATTGATATAGTTTGCCTGCTTTACCGGTCCGCCCTGGAATAAACATATCGAGCCGATGTTATAAGTGCGAATCAGCTGTTCAACTTTATCAGCATAAAAAACAGTCATTCCGGATGACAAGCCGCTTTCTCTCACTACCATCAATTGTGCAATGCGTTGTTGCGGCGTTAATGAATTAAACACGCTGTCAACCCAATATTTCGATGCATCTGTTTGTTTATAAAATCGCTGTGCCTGTACCTGGAAAAAGCAGCAATGGCTGAGTATAACAAAAGCAATGTTTTTTAGTTTCATTTTAGTATAAATAATTCTTCTGCACAGAAAATAAAAAGGCTCAAATTATAACAAATGCACAATGTTTACAGCAACTGTCTGAATACAAGCTTATAACTGTAAAAAAAAGTAGTCATCTACCCCTTGTACATTAAAAGGATGCGCAAAAACGAAAAACACAGATAGCATTGTATTTGCTCTTAATAAAAATATACGCTGCAAAAGTCGCCTGATGTCGCTTTTATCCCTTTGAATTTTAATCATCTCCAGGGACTTTAGAGACCTTAGTGACAAGCAACAACAAACCATGGTTTGCCTACACTATTGCACAAATACATCCTGCTAACCAACAGTATGCTGGAAGGGAGCAGGAAGCTCATTTATTCGAAAAAACGACGATATAACTTCGGTAGTTGTTCGGTCTTATAGATCGAACAACTATCGAAGAAGTATCGAACAACTATCGAACAAATAAGCTTGTTGATCATAGTGTCTTATCTCAAAAGACTTTACAGATCAGGGGATGTTGCTGAATGAACTTTACAGTTACAGGGATGGCATTCCTTCAAAGGATATTATCTCTTTAGAAAATAAGCCTATCTTCAAAACACCAAACTCTTTTACTATGAAACTAACCTTTACACTTATTGTTTTATGTTTTTCTCTTGAATTGATGGCGCAAAAAGCGGGTACGCTGGATAAAACCTTTGGAGATACCGGAGTTGTTATAGGAAACTATCCTGCCGCTAATACGAGCGTAGCAATACAAAAAGATGGTAAATATGTTGCAGGTGGAGGCACCAATGGTCAATTTCTTCTTGCCCGGTATAACATTGATGGAAGCATTGATTCTTCATTTGGAAAGCAAGGTATTGTAATCACAAATTTTCCATCCGGAGGAGGTTATAATAATTCAGTTGCTGTGCAGCCGGATGGCAAAATAATTGCCGGCGGTTTGGTTTACGATATACCATACCGCCATATTGCTTTGGCACGTTACAATACGGATGGCAGCCTTGATCTGTCTTTTGGAATAAATGGGCTTGTTGATTATAGTATAGAAGAAGAAGTGAATGCTTATACACAGGATATGGTACTGCAAACGGATGGAAAAATTCTTGTAGCAGGCACTGATGATAAAGGAAAAGGCGCTTCGCAACAGGCTTTTATAACAAGATTTAATAATGACGGCAGCATTGATAAGGAATTTGGCACTGGTGGAACAGTTTTTACAAATCTTGACGATGTACTCATTTCAAATATTATCCTTCAAAACGATGGCAAAATTTTAGTAGGCGGCACATACGATTACCTTACTGATTCAAAATTTATGGTATTAAGATATTTGCCAAATGGCCTTACTGAAAGCAGCTTTGGAACATCGGGCATAGCAAAAGAGGCAGAATACAGCGATGAATTAAAAACGATAGCCATTCAAAAAGATGGAAGCATTGTAACGGGTGGTTACCAGGGCGCTTTTGAGGCACCCGGCCCCATGAAATTAGTGCGTTTTACAAACAAAGGAGTGGTTGATTCTTCTTTTGGAAAAGACGGAGTAGTATTAACTCAATTTGAGGAAGATGCAGAAGTGGACAAACTGCTGATTCAAAATGATGGGAAAATAGTTGCAGCAGGCACCTTAAACCCAAGCCTGGATGATCCAAGTTTTCAAATAGTTCGTTACCTGCCAGCCGGCGATATTGATACATCTTTTGGAACAGAAGGCAGCACCACAACAAGTTCAAAAATTATGTTGTATTGCACCGACGCGCTACTGCAAAATGATGGAAAAATTTTACTTGCCGGCGGAACTTATACCAATAATTTTGCTTTTGCCCGGTATCTCAATGATGATAAAAGCCAAAAACAAATCATCGTTCAAAAGATCAAACACCACATACAAACACACAATAATGCGCAGGCAACAACATTAAATACTATTTCCATCTATCCAAATCCTGCACAAAATGTATTGCATGTGGAAGGTTTATCATCAATACAATACACAAAACTTATTATCATTGATTTTAATGGTAACATAGTCATGAGCCATGAACTATCAGCTATGAACTCTTCATATGATCTTAACATTTCTTCATTATATGCAGGTAATTATCTGCTGAAGATTGAAACAAATGATGAAGTGGTTACAAAGCAGTTTGTGAAAGAGTAATAGAATTATTTAAAGCTTTATTATGAGATTCCCACTTTCCCGAATAGCGGGACAGGTCGTGGGAAAGACTCGCAGTCTGGTTGATTAATTCTAAAAAACTTAAGCCTTTAAGTATAAATCACAACCACTTGCCCGTCCTGCTCAACTTGATTGAGCATCTCATTATTAAAAGCTTTGAGCGGTTGATGATGAGATTTCCGCCTTCGCGGAAATGATTGCTATGGAAAAAAAATAAAAAAATCAAATCAATTTAAGCGACCTGCTTTGTATAATCCACATAGGACGTTTGTTTATTCACAACAGCCACTGCACGTAATATAAGTTTATTTCTAATAGCATTTAATACACTCATTCCATTTTTGCCTTCTGCCTTCTTTCGATTAAAGTACTCAGTAAATTCCGGATAATATTTTATGGCAGTAAGTGCACACAGATGCAACATCTTTTTCAAATCTTTATTTGCCATTTTATGCACCCTGTTTTTTCCTTTTATGCTTGTACCGCTGGTATGATCGAACGGCACTACACCGGCATAACTGGCTAATTGTTTACCTGTATGCTTAGCAGCAAAATTATTGGTGCAGCATATAAGATATACAGCAGTAAAGCGACCTATACCCGGCACCGTAAGCAACAGCTCATAGTTTCTTTTTATGCCTGCATTGTTTGCAATAGTATCGGCAATATGTTCTTCAATTTTATGAATAGATTTTTTAATGCCTTCAATGGCTTGCTTATGGCTTTGTTCTATAATTGTAAGCAGGCTTGTTTCAGGGCCACTGTGTAACTCTTTAAGATAAGTTTTAATACTATGCAATTGCTTTACCAAACGGGTTCTGGATGTCATCAGATCTTTAAGCTGCATAAATACAGGATCAAGCGCAGGCGTGGCTTTCAGCTCATCTGCCTGTCTTGCAGCATACATGCATAAACGCTGACTGTCTATTTTATCGTTTTTACCGCGTGTAATACCAAGGCTCCATTTTATTGCTGCTGCATTTCCTATGTGTAAGGGTAAATTATGTGTACTGCAATATTGCCAGATAAGCCGGTGATATACGCCAGTATTTTCTATTACTATCATACTGTTTTCATTAAAACATACCTGGTGTTGTTGAAGCCATTGATGCAGCTGCTGAAGACCTTGTATGGTGTTATTAAACCGCTGGGTTAGGATGGCTTGCTTTTGATAATTAATTACAATCATTAATGACACATCAAACCATAATTTGGATACATCCATTCCAATAAAAAACTGTTTGCTTTCTTTCATAGTTTTACAGTGATTTTTTTAAAGTCAACTAACCATTTTGCCCCATCGTTCATAGTCCTTAATAATGGGTATTAAAACCCTAATTGCTATATGAACACTAAGGGAAAAAGCAGCAGGGGATTTTATCATGTCTTAAGCATTAAAAAGCTTTGACGAACGGTTAATGAGCCCTTGCTGCCGGTTAGTTTATTCACAACTTAATGTGCATTTTTAAAAGAAAAAAGAACCAAAAAAGAAAAAGTAATAATAGTAGTAGTATCTATGAACTATTATGAAAACAAAGCTAAAGGACGTGCGGGAGCGTGCGTTTTTATTCTTAATCGTTGATAAAGCAATAGCAAACCACAACCGCTTTACCTGTTCCCTGCCCGACAAAACAGTTTGTAAAGGAATAAAGAACCCTTTTCTCCCCTTAGGGGATGGGGGCAACTACGGCTGTGGTGGCGGACCGCCCGCACCCGGTGGCGGAGGTGTATTGTTGCCATCATTACTACCACCTGGCGGAGGCATCATTGGCGGCGGCATATCGCCATCACGTTTATTGAATGAGGGCATTTGTTTTTGCTGGCCTGAAAAACTGCGCAGGTTATACGTAAAGGTTAACATGAAGTAACGCGTTAAAACTTTTGTCTGCACATCCTGTATATAATTTTCAGTAACGTTTCTTGTAATGCTTACATTTTGATTCAACAGGTCAAACACACTAAACCTTAATTCCCCTCTTTTGTTTTTAAGAAACTGTTTTGCAACTGCTGCATTCAATAAAGGCACAGAAGTGTTATAACCTTCCGCACGGCCTTCATACGCAGTGTAATTAAAATCGCTTTCCAGTATCCATCCTGAAGCTGAATAATATGTTGCGCTTACGCTTAATATCTGAGAAAAATAATTTTCATTCTGATCTGGTTGTACGGAATAACGGGCTATATTGTATGTTGGCGTTGCAGAAAAATTCATATCGAAATTCTTCTTAAGATTCGTTGTAAATTTTGCTGTTTCACCAATGGTATAATTATCGGTATAATTCACTTCTTTATTTATTAAACTTACACTCCTGTTATCAGTAAAGTTTGTTGTAAAGTTTAAGTTTGATTTGGGCTTCTTTAACGGAAATCCATAATTAAAAAAAGCAGAAATATTATATGCGCCGTTGAGGTTAACATAGGTGATCGTGTCTGCACCTGTATTTGGATCTGCTCTCACAGCGCTTACAATATTGTTTTGAATAAAGCTTGCATTAACCGTTGCAAAAATGTTTCTGAAATGCGTAACGTCAAACATATTATACAAAGCCCTGAACGAATGTGTGAATGATTGTTTAAGCGTTGGATTACCAATTTGTACATTCAACGGATCACTGTTGTCAATCACAGGTTGCAACTGGTAAACACTTGGCTGATTGGTTCTGCCGGAATAATTAAAACGCAGGTTAGAACTTTTCGTAAACCTGTATGTAAAATTTGCCGTAGGATATAAGTTTGTGTAATGCTGCGTCAGCGTAAGGTCTTTTGTATTGTTGATGCTGGTAAGATCGCCGAATTGAACACCATTGCCTATACTAAAATTCACTTTATCTTTTTGATAGAGGTAATTCAGCGTAACCCTGTTCGATATATAAGTGTTCTCATAATTATTGGTAAGCAAAGAATCAATTGATGTGAACTTCTGTGTTGCAGAATCAAAGTCGTATGTTATTTTATCCGTAGTGTTTTTGTTGTAGTTGTAATTATAATCAAACTGAAGCTGGGAATGCAGGCCAACAGGTTCAGTGTAAGCTGCTGTAGTGTTTATGCCCGATGCCTTTGAGTTTGAAGTGTAATGCTGGTTTATTTTATTGACGGAATCAACGCCATCGTTTATATAATCAGTTAATGAATAATTATCGCCGTTGCCGTTATTTGAACTGCCGCTTCCATTTACATCCAAAGAAAACGTTCTTCCTTTTTTATGAAACTTATGACGGAAAAGCATATCAATATTGCCATTGTAACCCGCATTATAACTGTCTGCATTTGCGTTGGAATTATTAAGCGGAACAGATTCTCCCTTTGTTGTATTTGTAATTGTGTTTGATGAAGCGGTGGTTTCCTGGTAAGAAACATTCGGGCGGATGATCAATGAATTTGATGAATCAAATTGTGTTTCAATATTCAGGTTTATGCGCTGATTAACGCTTCTTCTTAATGAAGACTGATCCTGGTTTTTAAATATAGAACTGTCATTCGGAATAAAGTTTTCGGTGTTTGTTTTCTGATCTTTTGACGTTAAAAGGTTATTGTAGAAATAGCTTCCTGAAACATTGGTATTCTTTCCCCAAACATCACGGTAATTTAAACCCGCAGCGCTCGTGGTTACAATGCCATTGTTGTTATTGCTGTTTGCACTCAGGCTTTGTAATTGCTGCATTTGAGAACCACCGCCACCGCCTCCGCGAAAATTGCCGCTGCCGCCACTTTTGCTGCTACCGCCGCTACGGGAACCACCACCTCCACCTGAACCGAATATATCCTGCACTGTAAAATTCTGTTTGTTGGTGTTATTTAACTGGCCGATAAAACTTATCTGCTGATCGCCTTTAAAACTATTTGCACTTGCCGCTACGTTGTATAAATCTTTATCACCCGCGCCTGCCACAAACTTTCCAAAATAGCCTGAATTCTTTTTGGTGATGATGTTGATTGTTTTTACGCGGTTGCCATCATCAAAACCGGTGAATGCGCTTTGATCGCTCTGGTCATCGAACACCTGTATTTTATCAATTACATCTGCAGGTAAATTTTGTGTGGCTGTTTTAGGATCATCACCAAAAAACCTTTTACCATTTACCAATACACGCTGTACGGTTTCTCCCTGCGCTTTTACATTACCGCTGTTATCAACATCCACACCCGGTAATTTTTGGAGCAGGTCTTCTGCAGTAGCATTGGGTTTTGTTGCAAAGGCATTGGCATTGTATTCAAACGTATCTTTTTTTATAGTTATGGGTGAAGTTTGTACTACCACATCCTGCAGTTCATGTGCGCTCATGTACAAATAAATAATTCCCGCATTCAATGTTTTGTTTGTGCTATCAATATTGAAATTGCTGAAGCGTGTTTCATATCCTGTATAACTCAGCTTTAAAATATATTTTCCTTCGGGGATATTGATGATATTAAAGCTGCCGGTATTATCTGATACAGCTTGAGTAGCTACTGATGAATCTTTGCTGTGCAATATGCTTACAGTTGCCTGTTTAAGTGTTCTGTGTTCAGTGCTGTCTCTCAGTACACCTTTTATTGAACCATTATTTTGTGCGGATGAATGTGCGAACAGGGAAAGTAAAATGGCAAAAAGTAATAGTTTATGCCTCATAGTTCACATTTAATATTGGAATATGAATACAAACTTTATACTTGTGCTGCATGCAAAAGATACAAATTCGATTAAAACAAAAAATGTTGCGGCGAAACGCACACTCTTGTTTTAAAATGCCTCTTAATTATATTGGCAGCATCAATTTTTTGCAGATAAAAAATGTTTAAAAATTTACTGCCTATATTTGCTGCCCTGTTTAAAGTGTACTATATACATTTTCATTTATTACCTCTAAATAATTTACATGGCAAACTCCAAAATAACAGAACTGCTTGGCGATAAAGCCGAATACTTTTTAAATTATAATACACCCGCGATTGATAAATCAACGCTTCATCTTCCCGGGCCGGATCATTTAGACAGAGTCTGGAAAGAAAGCAACCGCAGCAACCAGGTATTGCGCAGCATGCAGCAATTGTTGGGCAGCGGCCGTTTGGCAAATAGCGGCTATTGCAACATTTTTCCTGTTGACCAGGGCATTGAACACAGCGCCGGCGCCTCATTTGCAATCAACCCTGTTTATTTTGATCCTGAAAATATTATTAAGCTTGCCATAGAAGCAGGCTGTAATGGCGTTGCATCTACATTTGGTGTGTTGGGAATAATGAGCCGCAAGTATGCGCATAAAATTCCTTTCATAGTTAAGATAAACCACAACGAATTTTTAAGCTACCCGAATACATACGACCAGACTTTATTCGGCACCGTTAAAAGTGCGTGGAATATGGGTGCCGTTGGCATTGGTGCTACTATTTATTGGGGAAGCGAAGAAAGCCGCAAACAATTAAAAGAGATTGCAGAAGCATTTGAATATGCACATGAGTTGGGCATGATGACCATTCTCTGGTGTTATACAAGAAACAATGCTTTCAAAGTTGATGGCGTGGATTATCATACTTCTGCCGATCTTACCGGTCAGGCAAACCATTTGGGTGTAACTATACAGGCAGACATCATCAAACAAAAATTACCTACCAACAACGGTGGTTATAATGCCGTAAAATTTGGCAAAACGAGCCCGTTGGTATATTCTAAATTAACTACGGATCATCCTATCGACCTTTGCCGTTACCAGGCATTAAATTGCTATTCAGGCAGGGTTGGGTTGATAAACTCCGGCGGTGAAAGTAAAGGTGCATCTGATCTTGCAGATGCAGTTACTACAGCTGTTATAAACAAGCGCGCAGGAGGCATGGGTTTAATTCTTGGCCGTAAAGCTTTCCAGCGCCCGATGAATGAAGGTATTGATATGCTGCAGCAAATTATTGATGTTTACCTTGATGAAAGCATTACCATTGCTTAGTTAAAAAACATAAATTGCATGGCGGACAGCTTATTGTATTATAAGCCGTTCGCCATTTTTACTCTTATTGATGATTTATGGCAGAACAAGAAGATGAATTAAGCGAATCGCTTTCCGGTGAAAATTCGTCGAAAGAAATTGCGGGAAGTGGAGATTCAAAAGCAAAGTGGTATAAACGGTTACGCAAAGGCATTACTACTACAACTTCTGAAAAAAGAGAAATGCCTGAGGGCTTGTGGAGCAAATGCCCTGAGTGCCACTATATCTGCACCACCAGCGAATTAAAAGAGAATTTATACGTATGCCCTAAATGCAATTATCATCACCGCATTGGCAGCGAAGATTATTTTGAAATACTGTTTGAAAATAACAAATACACAGAACTGTTTGATAACATTGAAAGCATAGATTTTCTCGGCTTTACCGATCTTAAACCTTACCAGAAAAGGCTGGATGAAATTCACGCCAAAACAGATCTTAAAGACAGTATGCGTGTAGCAGTGGGGGAAATGAGCAATGCTGAAATAGTTATTGCCTGTATGGATTTTGAATTTATAGGTGGTTCTCTCGGAAGTGTGATGGGTGAAAAATTTAGTCGCGCTGTAGATTATTGCATTCAAAATAAATTGCCTTTTCTTGTAATAAGCAAAAGCGGTGGTGCGCGTATGATGGAAAGCGCTTTCAGTTTAATGCAGCTTGCAAAAACAAGTGGCAAACTCTCACAGCTGAGTGATGCAGGATTACCATATATTTCCCTGTTAACCGATCCTACTTTTGGTGGTATTTCCGCAAGCTTTGGCATGCTCGGCGATTTTAATATTGCAGAGCCCGGAGCATTAATTGGTTTCGCAGGCCCGCGCGTGATTAAAGAAACCATTAAAAAAGATTTGCCCGAAGGTTTTCAGCGCAGCGAATTTTTTACTGGAGCATGGCTTTCTCGATTTTATTGTTGACCGTAAAGTTTTAAAAAACAAACTCACCACACTTATCACTTTATTACAGCATTGATACAGTTTAGAAGTTTCAGCGTTTCAAAAGTTTCAGAGTTGAAAAATATTCAATGGAACTTTGGAACTATGGAACTTTGAAACAAGATATATGGCAAAAGAAATGAACAACAGGCAGGCTTATTTTCATTACCAGATAGAAGATAAATATGTGGCGGGAATTGTATTGCTTGGCACAGAAATAAAATCAATAAGGGAAAGTAAGGTTAGCTTTAATGATGCTTTTTGTTTGTTTGATAAGAATGAATTGTGGCTGCGCGGCTTATATATCGCTGAATATAAATTAGGCACTGTAAATAATCATATTGCAGTTCACGACAGAAAATTGCTGCTTACGCAAAGAGAACTGAAACGCCTGCAGACGAAGATGAAAGAAAAAGGTTTTACGCTTATACCGTTGCGTCTTTTCTTCAACGAGAAGAACTTTGTAAAGGTTGAGATTGGTTTGGCAAGAGGCAAAAAAACACACGATAAACGTGAATCAATAAAAGAAAAAGACATCAAGCGCGAGCTAAGCCGTTCAGTAAAATATTAAACGCTTATCAACTCAGCATTTAGTTTTTTTGCAAGGCATTCGGCGCCCCATTTCATCACTACATCATGGTTCAGTTTGAACAAAGGCTTTAGAATAAAAGACAGGTAATTCATCCAGGCTTTATTGGTTTTTACGTTCCAGTTGTATTGCACTTTTGTTGTACCGTTATCATAACTAAAATGCCAGGTGCCATCGCCTTCCAGCTCACCAAATGCAATACCTTTTAAAAGGCTGAAATCTTCTTTTTCAGTAAGCTGCATATTGAATGATAACGTATAAGGCAAAGCACTTTTCCATGTGTACCTGCGTACACCGTTAATGCCACCGGCATCATTTTCTTTTATAATTTCTACAGCTTGTACACCCTTCCACCATGCAGGCCATTCAGCAGATTCATATATGGCAAACCACACATCATTTAAAGGCGCTTTAATTTGCCAGTGCGTAATAAATTTGTAATAATTGTTTTGCATATACTTCGGTTTCAGATATACGTATTAACTTAGAAGAGTGGTTGTAGTTATGTAATAATTTCAGAGCTACGATAACCTTCGTCAAATCTTTGTTAAATGGTTTTTTGTTATGAGCTGACGTTTAAACAGGTTTGTTACTTTGCTATCACAATGGCACGCTTGTTAGCGTCTTTAGACTTTAATTCAAAAATTTTATAGAGATGAAATTAAAAAATGTTTTCCTGATTGTTGCCATCAGCATTGCAACTTCATTGCTGAGCGTTTGGGGTTATGGCACCTGGTTGCGTAAACAAACTGTAACAATTCAGAACGATGGAAAATTACCTGTGAATTATGCGGGCTTTTTTGATAAAGATGCCCCTTCCGGTATTCCGGATTTTACTGCTGCTGCTACATCTGCAACTCCGGCAGTTGTTCATATAAAGACCAAGATCAAAGGTTCAACTGTTTCTAATAAAAGCAGGTCTCCTTTCGGCGATATGTTTGGAGATGATGATCCTTTCTTTCAATTCTTTGGCGGTCCGCGTTCAATGCCTGACCAGCAGGCAAGCGGAAGTGGTGTAATTACTACTGCCGATGGTTATATCATCACCAATAATCACGTAATTGATGGAGCGAGTGATATAAATGTTACGCTCAGTGATCGTAAGTCTTACAAGGCAACTGTAGTTGGGGCTGATCCGAATACTGATCTGGCAGTAATTAAAATTGATGCCACTAATCTTCCTTACATGATGTTTGGTAACAGTGATGATGTTAAGCTTGGCCAATGGGTATTAGCTGTTGGTTATCCGCTTAACCTTGATGTTACAGTTACTGCAGGTATAGTAAGCGCTAAGTCAAGAAGCATCGGCATAAATAAAAGTGATCGTGCTATTGAATCTTTTATTCAAACAGATGCTGCTGTTAACCCGGGTAACAGTGGTGGTGCATTGATAAACACAGAAGGCCAGTTGATAGGCATTAATTCAGCTATTGCTTCGCCAACAGGTTCATATGCAGGGTATTCATACGCAATTCCTGTAAACATTGTAAAGAAGGCGGTGAACGATCTTATTAAATTCGGTGCAGTACAAAGAGGTTATATAGGCATCAATTACATACCCGATGGTGCGTCAGATGAACAGAAAAAAGCAATGGGCATTAAAGACGGACCCGGAATATATGTAACCGGTGTTGCTACAGACGGTGCAGCAAAATCTGCCGGCATAGAAAAAGGCGATTTCATAACTAAAATAAATAATACTGAGATCAACAGCAGTTCAGAATTGCAGGAACAGGTAGCAAGTTATAAACCCGGTGATAAAATTTCTGTAACATATATAAGAAACGGAAAAGAAAATACAACCAGCTTAACCCTGAAAAATAAGTCCGGCAATTATGAAGTGGTTAAATCTGAAACTGTAACTGACCAGCTTGGCGGCACTTTGGTTACCATTGATAAAGCAACGGCAAAAAAGAATGATGTTACAGGAGGTGTGCAGGTACAGAAACTTGGAAACGGCTTATTGAAGAATACACGTATACAGGAAGGATTTATTATTACAAGTGTTGATGGACAAGATGTAAATTCTGTAGAAGACCTTAACAGCATTCTCAGCAGTGCAAATGGTACAGTAAGGCTTGAAGGTGTTTATCCTGGTTATGATGGTACATACGGTTATCCGCTATCGTTGAATAATGATAGCAACAATAATGGGTCAAATCCATAATTAAAAAAGATATAAGAAAAAACCGCCAACATCATTGGCGGTTTTTTTATTGCATTACATCAAATTAACTACAGTAAATTTGTGGTTTCTAAAGTTATTTTGATATTTGTTTTTTTTATTACCTGATTGATCAAACAATTCTATAGGCCAGTTTACAATTGGCAAATAAAAAGCCCGATTATAAACGACAATCTTGATAAGCCATAATGAATTCAAATTAAATTTTCATGAGAAGAGTAGTTATAACAGGCATCGGTGCCGTAACGCCGCTTGGTAATTCGCTTAAAGATTCATGGGAAAATTTAGTAGCCGGTAAAAGCGCTGCAGCACCCATCACAAAGTTTGACGCAACAAAATTTAAGACAAGGTTTGCCTGCGAAGTAAAAAATTTCAATGGTGAAAAGTATTTTGATAAAAAAGATCTCCGTAAATACGACCTGTTTTCTCAATACGCAGTGGCTGCAACAGAAGAAGCAGTAGCAAGCGGCAATATAGATTTCACTGTTTTTTCTGATGAAGAACGTGCCGACATGGGTGTGATATGGGCCTCAGGAAATGGCGGTATAAGCACTTTTGAAGAACAGGCTGCCGAATTCTATCGTGGAGATGGAATACCAAGGTTCTCGCCATTTTTCGTTCCCAAAAAAATAGAAGATATAGCAGCCGGTGTAATTTCCATCCGTTATCAATTGTTTGGTCCGAATTATTGCCCGGTATCTGCGTGCGCTTCTTCAAACCAGGCAATCATTAATGCTTTTGATACCATACGCATAGGAAAATCAATTTTGATGATTGCCGGTGGGTCTGAAGCAGGAATAACACCTTCAAGTGTAGGTGGCTTCAGTGCTGCACAGGCCTTATCAAAACGGAATGATGACCCACAGGCTGCCTCGCGGCCTTTTGATAAAGAGAGAGATGGTTTTGTTGTGGGCGAAGGCGGTGCTGCATTAATACTGGAAGAATATGAACATGCCATTAAACGAAATGCAACAATTTTTGCGGAGATTGTAGGAACAGGGATGGCCGCAGATGCTTACCATTTAACCGGTACGCCACCGGATGGCCGCGGTGCTTTTTTAGGCATGACGAAAGCT
>JABDFS010000003.1 GCA_013286425.1 Bacteroidota bacterium | reverse complement strand
AATTTATATGCATCGTGGGGTGTTGATTTTATAAAAGTGGATGACATTGCACGTCCCTATCACAAAGCAGAAATAGAAGGCTATAAAAAAGCAATTGATCAATGTGGAAGGCCAATTGTACTTAGCCTTTCACCAGGAGATACACATATTGAATATGCAGCGCATGTAAAAGAATATTCAAACATGTGGCGTATGGCTGATGATTTCTGGGATAACTGGTCACAGGTTTTAAAAATGTTTGATTATGCCAAAACCTGGGAAGGTGTTGGTGGCCCCGGACATTGGCCTGATTGCGATATGATACAGATTGGAAAACTTTCCAAACGCGGCCCTGTTGGGCCTGAACGTTACAGCCGTTTTACAGAAGATGAAATATATACGCACATGAATTTCTGGTGTATCTATCGTTCGCCGTTAATGCTTGGCGGCAACCAGCCCGAGAACAGGCCGCTTGAATTAAAACTATTTACCAATGATGAAGTGATTGCTGTTAATCAACATGGAGAAAACCCAAAGCAGTTGTATAAAAAAGATGGCAGCATGGTTTGGTATTCACACGTTGAAAACAGTAAAGACCTGTATGTTGGCTTATTCAATATTGCAGATTCAGTGCATGATGTTGCAGTTGATTTTACCTCACTTGGATTAACAGGAAAAATTACTGTGCGTGATCTTTGGAAGAAAGCAGATATTGGCTCTTTTAGTAAACAATACAAGCAAAATATTAATGCACATGGCTCAGTGTTATTGAGGTTAAGTGCAAAGTAATTGCCTGTAAGTTTTAGTTGGTTGATGATATTATTTTAACCATTCTTGATTTCTATTATGCCGTGTTAATACAGTTAATAATATTAAACTGTATTTTTTACAATTATAATTTTTGACATTACCTTCTGTACAAAAATTGATTGATATAAATTCAAACTGCATGAATCATCAAACAAAAACAAGAAGAACGTTTATAAAAAATTTTGCAGCGTCAGGCGCATTAGCTATAAGTGTTCCTCAAATAATATATGCCGCTGATAAAGATGAAAATAATGCAGGCGAAAATTTCACTTTTTTATTCCAGGGAGATTCAATTACAGATGGCAACAGAACGCGCGATAATGACTGGAATCATGTAATGGGGCATGGCTATCAATACATTATTGCAAGTAAGCTTTGGTAAGATTTTCCGCAGAAGCATTTTCATTTTTATAATCGCGGTATCAGTGGCAATAAGGTTACAGACCTTGCAGCGCGCTGGCAAACTGATGCAATAGATTTAAAGCCTGATGTGCTAAGCATTCTTATCGGCATCAACGACACATCAGCTTTTATAAATGGCGATAATAATTTTTCTGCTGATGCTTACGAGCAGGAATACAGAACACTTCTGCAACAAACAAAACAACAATTGCCCAATGTTGTGCTGGTGCTTTGCGAACCTTTTATTTTACCGGTTGGAAAAGTAAAAGATAAATATGATGTGTATTTAACTGAAATAAAAAAGCGGCAGCCCGTCGTGCAAAAAATTAGCTGCTGAGTTTAATGCAGTTTATGTACCATTTCAAAATGCATTTGATAAAGCAGTATCAAAAGCGCCCGCTGATTATTGGATATGGGATGGCATTCATCCGATGCCTGCAGGCCATGAGTTAATGGCAATTGAATGGACAGCAGCAGTAAGTAAAAGAATAAAGTTTATTAAATAAGCACCGGTTATAAACACTGTTTGAAACCAACGATGAATAAAGGTATACAGTTGCAGTGTGCGACGCAACCGTGATGCCATGCAATACATCTGCCCGTAACATAAATATAAAAATGCAAAGCGTTTTTATAAGCAATAAATCATAAGAATGCGATAACTAAGAATGCTGTTGAAAATACAACAGGCTCTACTATTATAAAATGACAATCATGAAAAAATTAAACACTAAAAAAGCGAGTGTATTAAAGACATTGATAAGTGCAATACTTATTTGGTTTAGTGTAGCGGTTACAGCGCAGCCACCGCGCCAGCAACAACCTGTTGTGTTAACTGCAGATGATACAGCTATGTTGCAGCATGCACCTGTTGGCTTCGATCAAAAACGTGATAACATACAACGCGGCAAAACAGATTCGGTAACATATCATTCAACAACTGTTGGCATAACGCGCCGGTTGCTTGTGTATACACCACCGGGTTATGATGCTTCAAAAAAATACCCTGTGCTGTATTTATTGCATGGCATTGGCGGCAATGAAAAGGAATGGTATAAATATTCTGAGCCAAATGTTATACTTGATAATTTATATGCTGATGGAAAAATTGTTCCTATGATCGTTGTATTTCCAAACGGCCGTGCAATGGCGCATGATGAAGACACCGGCAATATTTTCTCACCGGAAAAAGTTGCTGCATTTGCCAATTTTGAAAATGATCTGTTGAATGATGTAATACCTTTTGTTGAGTCGCATTATGCTGTTATCAAAAATCGTGAAAGCCGAGCCATTGCAGGCTTTTCAATGGGCGGAGGTCAAGCTTTAAATTTTGGTTTGCAACACATGAATGTGTTTGCATATGTGGGCGGATTTTCATCTGCGCCGGATACAAAAAAACCTGACGAACTTGTTCCTGATCCTGCTGCAACCGCAAAACAAATGAAGCTGATTTATTTATCGTCAGGTGATAAAGACGGATTGATAAGCATTGGTCAAAACCTGCACCGCTATCTCAAACAAAACAATGTTCCGCATATATGGGAAGTAATTCCCGGCGAGCATAACATACAGGTTTGGACGAATGATTTGTATTTGTTCTCGCAACGCATTTTTAAATAAGCAAATTTTTATATAACCGGCTGTAGTATTTCATGGCATCACGGTTGTGTCACTCCCTTGTACTACAATAATGCTATTCAGCAAATAAAACCACGAAGTCACAAAGACCACAAAGACCACAAAGAAACGCAAAGCTTAGCGCCTTTGTGCCTTTGTGATTCAAAACAATATTCAACATAAATAAAAATAACACCAATGAAAAAAATCACACTGCTCTTTACAACAATACTATTCACCATAATTAATTATTGTAATGCACAGCCGCAACAACGCGCACCAACTATCAACGACACGTTGCAGACAATCAGGATAAGCAATGATCATCATGTTACATTCAGCATCTATGCACCCAAAGCAACTGAAGTAACTGTTGGTGGCGACTTTACTTTGGGCAAGCCACCAGCTCATTTAACCAAACTGGATAATGGTGTCTGGACTTACACAACCGATCCCATTCCTGTTGATTCTTACACATACAATTTTACTATTGATGGTGTGAATACATTAGATAATAAGAGTGCAGAGTTTAAAGAAAATCCAAATGGTTTATTCAATTATTTTATCATGCCCGGTGAAGAAACAGATTTCTTTGCTTTGAAGAATGTACCGCATGGAAGAGTGGAAAGTGTATTGTATCATTCAAACTCATTGAACGCAGAACGCAGGCTGCACGTGTATTTGCCGCCAAATTATGAAAATATAAAAGGCAAATTGCCTGTGCTATATTTATTGCATGGCGGCGGCGATAATGATATTTCATGGACAGGCGCTGCAAAAGCAAACTTGATTCTTGACAATTTATATGCTCAGGGAAAATTGAAGAACATGATCGTTGTTATGCCTTCCGGTCACACGCCGGTGCAAGGTGTTTTTATGGGAACAGGGCCAGACCAGGATCCTTTCTGTAAAGACTTTTTGCAAGACATTGTTCCATTCATTGAGAAAACATATAACGTATCAAATAAAAGAGAAGACCGTGCCATTGCAGGATTTTCTATGGGTGGTGTTCAAACATTAAATCTTGCATTATGGCATCCTGAAATGTTTGGTTATGTGTGCCCGATGGGAACGGGTTATTTTCCAAACTCTATCAAAGCATTTGATTCTGCATACAGCAATGTGCTAAAGAATCCTGCCATCAATCAATGGAAATTATTTTATATCGGCAAAGGCGAGGCAGATAGTTTAACGGCTGTTAATTGCAGGGCAACATTAAAAATGTTTGATCAGTATGGTATAAAATACCAATACAAAGAATTACCCGGTGCACATTCATTTGTCTTTACAAGAAGATACCTTGCTTTCTTTACGCCGATGTTGTTTAAAGATTGATCGGCATTAATACTTTAAATAATTATTTATGAAAAAAAGCTTATTAATACCTGCATTATGTGCAACAATATTATTGAGTTTAAATAATTGCAGCAGCACACATAAATCAGAAATTTCAAATGGAATTGATACAACATCATTAAAAAATACTTTACCGAAAAATGGAAAGATGGCTGATGATAAACCTGTAGGCAAAGGCTGAGTGAATTTGCTTGCGGATTCAAACAATTGGATCGCTGAAAAGCCTTACTGGCAATGGAATAGCGGTGTTTTGAACGGTGATTATAACGGCGGCAGGCATCATAATTACGCCTATACAAAAACAGTGTATGAAGATTATGAATTGAATGTATTGATACGCATGAGCGGGAGAGAAGCTAACTCAGGAGTATGTATTCGAATTCACCCGGCAAATACTGATAGTGTTCCCGGTTACCAGGCAGATATGGGGCCGGGTTATTGGGGTTGTTTGTGGGAAGAAAAAAGAGCCGGCATGGTGCAGCAATATCCAAAAGCTGCTGCAGATAAATTAGTGAAAGCAAATGACTGGAATCATTATTACATTATTGCAAAAGGCCATCACATACAGGCCTGGCTTAATGGAGTGAAAACAATTAATACGATTCATGAAGCCGGTTTTAGTGATGGAAATATTGGCTTTCAACTTTGCCATGGTGATAAGCACACAATTATTGATGTGAAAGCTTTGTATATACGAAAACTATAATTTTTTTGCAGAGATTTATACGCATGTAAAATCACTTCCTTAAAATATGATTATACAAATCATAATTAAACAATCACCAACATGAAAAAAAAGCGCCTTATTAATTCTTGTATGTATTGCTCTTTTTATATTGAGTCTTCATGCACAGCAATCAAAATACCAGGCAACATGGCAATCGCTGGAAACATACAAAGTGCCTGATTGGTTTCGCGATGCAAAGTTTGGCATCTTTATTCACTGGGGCGTTTATTCAGTGCCAGCATTTGGCAGCGAATGGTATCCGCGAAAAATGTATCAGAAAGATTCTAAAGAATACAAGCATCATATTGAAACATATGGCACAGAAGATACATTCGGTTATAAAAATTTTATACCAATGTTCAAAGCAGAAAAATTTAATGCAGATAAGTGGGTTGCATTGTTTAAAAAAGCAGGAGCAAAATATGTTGTGCCCGTTGCTGAACATCATGATGGTTTTGCTATGTATAACACAGCACTTTCAAAATGGAATGCAGTGAATATGAGTCCGCACAGAGATGTTGTTGGTGAGATAGCGGAAGCAGCAAAAAAACAAGGACTGATATTCGGCGTATCATCACATCGTATAGAACATTGGTGGTTTATGAATGGCGGGCGTGCATTTAATTCTGATGTAAACGATTCTGCGTATGCAGATTTTTATGGGCCAGCAACCGTTGAAGATGCGTGGGATACAACCGGAAATAAGCCACCTATATCCACTGAATATATGAATGACTGGCTGATGCGCGATATTGAACTGGTTGATAAATATCATCCGCAATTGTTTTGGTTCGATTGGTGGATTGAACAAAAAGAAATGGAGCCTTATCGAAAATCTTTTGCTGCATATTACTATAACAAAGGCCTTGAATGGAATAAAGGTGTTGTGTTGAATTATAAAAACAAATCTTATCCTGATGATGCAGCTGTGCTTGATCTTGAACGTGGTAAGTTGAGTGGTATAAGAAACCCTGCATGGCAAACCGATGATGCCATCGGAAATAATTCATGGGGCTATGCACAAGGCAATACATTTAAAAGCGTGCAGTATGTTGTAACCAATTTAGTTGATATTGTAAGTAAGAACGGAAATCTTTTACTGAACATCGGCCCAAAACCTGATGGCATAATTACAGATGAAGAAACAAATGTTTTATTGGGCACAGGCAAATGGCTTAATGTAAATGGCGAAGCAATTTACGGTACGCGCCCATGGAAAATTTTTGGTGAAGGCCCTACGCAATCTGCAAGCGGCTCTTTTGCTGATCAGAAAATTCCGTTTACTGCAAAAGACATTCGTTTTACAACAAAAGGAAAAATTGTATATGCAATAACATTGGGTATTCCCAAAGAAGCAATAAGTATAAAGGCATTGTCTTCATCGTCCGGTAACGGAAAGATTGCTTCTGTAAAATTACTCGGCAGTAATGTTGTTATTAAATGGAAACAGAATGATGATGCGCTTATCATTAAGCCATTAATTGCATACCCTTCTACAAATGCAGCAGCTTATAAAATAACTTTTGCTGAATAATCTTTCATTCATTATAAGATATTCATTATGCTTAAACGCTCGTACATTATACTCGCAACATTCATTTTTATTCAAAGCAATGCACAGTCACAAACCAATATTTCTGTGCATGACCCAGTAATTATACGGCAGGACAGCACCTATTATATTTTCTGTACAGGTCCCGGCATTAGTATGTGGAGTTCAACAAATATGAAAAACTGGAAAAAAGAAAATCCTGTTTTTGACAAATCACCTCAATGGATATTAGAAGCCTTGCCTGGTTTTAAAGGTTTTATGTGGGCCCCTGATATAAGCTATCACAATAGCATGTACTACATGTATTATGCAGCAAGCGCATTTGCAAAAAATACTTCTGTTATTGGGCTGGCGATTAATAAAACGTTGAATACTTCATCTAAAGATTATAAATGGGAAGATGAAGGAAAAATAATACAATCAGTGCCTAACAGAGATTTGTGGAATGCTATTGATCCGAATGAAGCAGATGATGAGCAGGGAAATCACTGGCTGGTATTTGGTTCTTTCTGGCATGGTATAAAGCTTGTTAAGCTCAGCAACGATTTAAAATCAGTAGCGCAGCCTGAACAATGGTATACAGTTGCTGCACGTCCGCGCAATGCTGTGTTGCCTGATTCTGTGCCGGGAGATGGCGCCATTGAAGCGCCTTTTATTTTTAAAAAGGATAAATATTATTACCTGTTTGTATCGTTTGATTATTGTTGCCGCGGTGAGAAAATTACATATAAAATAATGGTGGGAAGAAGCGATAAAATTGAAGGGCCGTATGCGGATAAAGATGGGGTGCCTATGAATCTTGGTGGTGGATCACTTGTTGCAGAAGGCGATAAGAACTGGTATGGAGTTGGGCATAATTCGGTAGCTACTTTCAATAATATTGATTACATTGTCTTTCACGGTTATGATGCATTTGATAACGGAAAGTCTAAACTGATTATAGAGAAATTAGACTGGATAAATAACTGGCCTGTCATTGAAAAATAAATAACTCAAATTAATTCTCAATAAACGATCAACGAAGTATAATAATCAGGTTTCTTTTAAATAATCTTTCTTATACTCCAGTGGTTTTTTGCCAGTAATAAATTTAAACTGGTGATTGAAGTGTGATATATTATTATACCCACAAGCATAACTTATTTCAGCAACATTTTTTTCTTCTTCAACCAATAGCCTGCATGCCTGTCCAATTCTTACTTCCATCAAAAACTGCACATAAGTCTTTTTGGTTTTACTTTTAAAATACCGGCAAAAAGATTGCCTTGTCATATTTAAAAGTGACGCTACTTTATCAATTGAAATTTTTTCATCATAATGATTAAAAGTGTACTCAAAAATAGTTTTGATCCTGTTCTGATCATTATGGTCGTATGCCTGTACAAATCCGTTAGATGAAAGTGGTTTATATTCTTTGCTTTCTGCAATTGTTTCAAGAATAGATAAAACCTGTATAAGTTTTTTACTATGAGGCAGGTTTGTAATTTTTTCGATAGCGTTGGCTACACAAACTTTTGTTTTGCCTGTTAGTTTTAATGCGCGTGAGCTTTTTGCAAACAGATCTTTTATGTCTTTACATTCAGGAAGATTTAAAAACTGGTTTCCGAAAACATCAGGCAGAAACTTTATGCAAATGGTTTCACCAGCTGTTTCATCACGCTTCATCACATAATCATATTCATGCCTGAAACAATGCGGCAGGTTTGGCCCGATCAATACTACATCACCACTTTTATAATACCCGATATGATCGCCTATCAGCCATGTGCCAACGCTTCTTTGAATAAAAAGCAATTCGATTTCAGGATGATAATGCCAGTTATTAATCATATTTCCACCAACATCTTTTCTTACCAGAAAAGAATACTCTGGCGTGGCAGTAATCTGGCGAAGCACCGGTTTCATAATTAAAAATGAAAATAAAATAATCTGGCTGAATTTTATGAGAAGACAAAAAATGATTTCAATAAGCGACCGAAAATAATTTCTTCATTTAAGCGCAGGAAAATATAAAGCCTGCACAAAAATATGCGCAGGCTTTGCAGTTATTAACGATAAACTTTATGAATGCTTACCTCACTATATGCTATAAATTTTTTAATTGCTTTTTTCAAACAATAATTTTTGATTGCTTACATCATATAAGCCATCCATTAACTCAAGCAGCTTTGGCCAGCTTGCAGCTACTTCAAAATTTTTAAGGAATTGCTGTTTGATAGTGATATGTACAGCGGCGGCATCTGCTGTTGCAGTTGAAGTTAATGAGCCTGTTTCGTTGCTTACATTCTTATTGAAATTTTCAAGGCCTTTTACTTTATAACCTGCGGGCAAAGCGAGCGAAATATTGTACGTATATGTTCTTGCATAAGGCATATAAACATCTAAAGTTCTTGTGCGGTCTTTCTCTTCAATCTTGGTTACAGAACCTAACAGCTTACCTGCCTCAATTATATAATTGTTGCCTGCTTTCTTTACGTAATTATCCATTGTAAAATTGGTATGATACATAAAGTTTGAACTGAACATGCCTGCATCTTTCACTTCATACGAACTAACATCTTTTGCTGATTGATCATACTGTTCTTTTATCTCATCTTCAAAATAAGATTTCTGGTTTGTTTTTTCTTTTGCGAAAGCAGCGCTGAATTCAGTTACAAGCTTCTGTTGTTTTTTATCATCAGCAAGCCTGTCGGTTAATTTTTTTTCATTTACAGATGTTGCAAGGTCTGCCTGCATATCTTCCATCATTAATAATTCTTTTTGTGTGTAATGCCTGGTTGCACCTGATAATGTTGTTGACCTGTCTATCTGTAATTGCTGCATGTTGGATGAATTGAAAGCAACATTAATATTTTCTGTTTCTGTGTTTTTATCAGCTGATGCCACAGGAATTTTCTGTTTACCCATAGGATTGTACTCAAGATTTTTTGCATCCATATCGGGACGGAATGTAAGTGCATCTTCTCCCTGGAATCTTGCAGGTATTTCATTGAATTGTGTTACAATATCATTAAACGCCAGCCAATAATCTTTACCATTTTTTAAATGGATCATTGCTTCAAAATCGCCAAGGTTCATCACATCTTTTAATTTGTTTGAGTTGCGCGGGCACAAAAGCACAATTTCATGATCGATACCCAATGTTCGTAACATACGGCTCATACTAATGGCGCAAATAAGGCTGTTGGCCTGTGCGTAATTGTTATCATTTGTAATGTCAATATTGGTAGTTGAAAAATCACAGAAGGTTGTAAGCCGCCATGCATTGTATAAAGTTTTTACAAGTGTATCCTGCGACTGATCTTTCAAATGTTTTTCACCTCCAAAATAATTTGCTGTTTTTATATAAGCCGAATAGTTAACTGGCACTGCGTTGCTTTGCAATATTTTCTGAAACTGGTCTAACAAGGCGTCACTTAAAAAACCATGTTTTACTTCACCTTTACTAAAATGCGTGCTGGCATCTGCACCTTTTGTAATGAACATGTATTGTATAGATATATAGGGATATTGCCTGTAAGATGAAGTAAATAAACTGCTTTGAATTTTGGGCAGGTTTCTCTGCTCTGAAAAAAGAATGATGTTGTCATCGTCATCGCGCATTTCTTTCATTGCAGGCGCGCCATTGCCGGTAATATATTCAACACCGGATTTTTCATCCAGTTGCAATTTTATAGATTGGTATAAAATAGGATATTCACCGCCAAGAAAAAATGTATACGGGCCCTGCATGTCAGAATTAAGTTCCTGCATTTGTTCTATGCGTATATAATAATCAAGAATGTCACCAACCTGCAGATCAGAAATAGCAAGCTTGCCTGCTTTATTTTTTGTTTCATCTTTGGTTAACACTTCTTCATCTGTATTCACAACAATCTCTTTTCCGTCGGGCTTAATAATTTTTGCACCTATGTATGTTGTTGTTTTATTATACACTTTTATTAAAGCAACAGAAACTGATTTGTCAAGCTTCTTCTGGTATTCTATGGTTGAATAATCTTCAAGTGCGGCTTTATCGTTTATCTTAACTCTTTCGTGAAATGTTGTTTGATAAAATACGCGTTGCACAGAACCAAAGCCAAGCGCACCGAATTTCATTTTCATTTTAGCACTGTTCACTACATCAAAAGATGTTGCAATAATTACAGCACTTTCGCTATCCATAGTTGAAGGAATAGCTTTTACTGCAAACTCTTTTGCAGGATTGCTCCATAACTCAGATTGAATATCCTGTGATCTTTGTTTGTATTCAGCTTCATCTTTTTGCGCTGATGCATTTATTACAATGCATAGTATTGCTGCGATAAATAAAAATTTAGTTCTCATATTATTGCTGGGTTAAAACTAATTGTTGATTATAAGCTTCGGTAAGTTTTGCGATATCATCATTCCATTGCTTAAAATTTGCTTTGGCAACATGTGTGTTTTTAAGAATGATGCTTTTGTGATAAACAACTTTATTCGGTTGTTGTTTGTATGTGATACTAAAATCATAGTTGCTGTTGCTGATGGAAAGATCCGGCGGCACAGAACTAATTTTATATCCTGCCGGAACAGTAAGTTCGGTTATACGTTCAATATGCGTTTTGTAAGGAAACAAATAATCAAGCTTGCGCTTTGATGTATCGAAATCACTGCTGCTTAACTCTTTTTTAAAATCAAGATCAACATAATAATCTTTACCAAACGATGTAACAGCATTGCTGTGTACCATTGAATAGCTTGCAGTAAGATCGCCATCAATGCTGTCAAGGCTTGATGTTTTAAGATCGGTTATTTTATAATCGGCACTACCATTTGCCAAATACCGCTTCAATGCATCCTGCGATTTATCTTTCTTGACTGTGTTCAACTCGTACAAAATATATTCTTTCTCTTCGCCTTTCCAGCTTTGATTAACGGTTCCGTTTAAATCAGTGCCGTTTATTGTAAGCACTCTTTTTTCTGAGTCAAGATTTTGCGTGTATGTTTCTTCAGGCACATGTGTAAGAATATATTTATCGCCATCTTCAATCAATATCTGCCTGCCTTGTATACGTTCTGCATAATTATTTAATGCGAGATAATTTTCTGTTGCATCTAAAAAATATGTTTTGCCTTTATACATCAGTGCACAAATCATATGATTATCCACAGCAAGCGAAGGCGTTGAATAATCATACGCAATATGATTGGTGCCCAGCCAGCAAAGCCTTGCATCAAAACCTTCTGCTTTCAGCAATTCTTTGGTGAGATTTGCCATGCCTTTGCAATCGCCATATTTTTTGCGCATTACTTCATCCGCTTTATCAGGCAAAAAACCGGCAATACCATCTTCAAAAGCTATATACCTAACATTGTTTTGAACCCAATAAAAGATAGCTTTTATTTTATCTATGTCGTTTGTTTTACCCGCAGTTATTTCATCCGCTTTTGCTTTAATAATTGTTTCGTTGTTGGAAATATCTTTCAGCAAAGAACGATACCACGCATATTGATCTGCTGTTGACTTAAAATAAGTAATCGTTGTACCTGCGGGATTTGCTTCTTTTGAAATAACCAATATATGCGGATAAATATAAGTTGGGCCGGGGCAGGATGCTTCACCGTCGCGTGATTCTATGTTTGATGCAGTATAAGTATAAACATCTTCATCATTTTTGCTATCGTAGTCTTTTGTTTTGCTGATGGTATAACCATTGAAGTTCATTTCCTTTAATTCAATGTTCATCCACTTTGGTACTTTAAAAACAATTTGTTTTAAAGCAACCGGAAAGATCTCATCAAAAAATACATTGGTAAAATAACGTGGATCTTGTATGGTTTTCTGAAAGCTTACCTGGGCAACGCTTCCTTTTTTATCAAGCAGCAGAGGAAAGTAACAAATATGTGCATCCGAATAAAAATAATCATCTATTTCGTAATAAGAATAGACAGGCTTTACATCTTTGGGTTTTTTGCCGTCAACCGAAAAGTCAACATCATCAATCGTTACCTTTTCGTTGTAAAATTCAACAACAGGCAATGTGCTCCTGAAATCGTTACAGTTATAAATTGTGGTTGATGATTCTTTTACCTGTACGCTGTTTGATGATTTGTCATAAACAAACTCATACACATCTTTTGCATTACTGATAATAATGTTTGAATCTTTTGATGCAAAATTTCCGGCGCTGGCTTTAATACCAAAAGCAAGCAATAATAATAAGGTTACGGGTAACTTCATACTCACTAAACAATTTTTTTGGCGGTCGCAAAATAAATAAATATGCGGCAAAACCGGGAAAAAATTTAGTAAGCCAGATACCTGAACTGGTTAAGCAACTAATATCCTATATTAAAAATGTTGTGATTTAAATTGTTGGTATAACTTCATTAAGGTCAATATAGCAGTTTTCCCTTTCTGTAAAAATTTCAACTGCACTCACATCATGATCTTTTCCTAGAACAATTACAAGTGTCTTTGCTATACCATACCATGGATCTCCAAACGTAGTATTGTCAACATGAAATGACAAAGTGTTATAAGAAGAAATAAAGCTTTTTATTTTATAAGTAACATCATCCGGGCCGTAGGTTGCGGCGAGAACGGACAAACTATTATTGCCTGAAAAAGGTTCCGGAATAAAGGGCCTTTGGCTACCAAGTTTATCTGGATTAATACTTATGGTGTCGCCTTCTATTGCAGTTGCTACATGAAGATCGCCATTATCATAATCATAAACGATCGTGATTGATTTCATTTGGCCAACCCATCCATCTTCTCCTATACTTTTATTATTAACTATAAAGCTTAGCGTTTGTGGCGAGCCATCGGTAATAAGGTTGCGTATTTGTTCAGTAACAGTTTGAAGGCCATAAACGGCAGCAATAATATTTAGCTGACCTAATTTTTGTTCAGACATTGTTTAAATTTTTGGTGTGTTTAATAATATTAAGATTGAATACTTAAAATTTAACAGGATAAATTCGAATAGCAGGTGCCCAAATCAGCATTAAAAGTTTTTGCGACAACATCGCATATTTGAAAATACAAGCACGGGTCTTTTACTATGAATCATAGGGCAAGATTAGTAATTAATTTAATTCCTACCAAATTAATAGGAATTAAATTTTTTTCAATTTTTTTGAATGATTATGCTGCTGCATGTGCTTATCAATATCCTGCTTATGATCCCGCATAATTTTATTGCGTTATTTCGATAACAGGTTAATAAAATTAATTCTTCTGAAAGCGATACTATATATTTATTGAACATGAATTTAAAGCGGGTATTCATGAAGTATGGGATGCATGGACGTTGTCAAAATTGGTATTGCAATGGTTTGGATCATATCCTAAAGGTTCAGGATTGCATGCAGAAATGGATGTACAACCAAGTGGCAATTTTGAAATAGCGTTCGCTAATCTAACGGTGCTGAACATATATGCAGCGGCGTTTATAAAGAAGTACATCCTTATGAGAAACTCAGCTTTATCTGGATGTGGAAAAACGAGCCTGACGTAGAATCATTCGTAACAATAGTTCTAATACCGAATGATGAGAATACATTAATGCAGTTTGAGCATGCACATGTTGGGTTTGCTTCAGCGCATAATTATGAAAGGGGTTGGAGAGATACTTTTCTTAAACTTGATCGGATTTTTACTGAATAACTACTCATACAAGCTATTTAATAGTATGTCGCAATACCTATAGTTGTTGAGCCATCCAAACTATTAATAGTCGTTTCTTTTATTAGTCTTTGTTTATCATCGTAAGTGCATACACCACTAAGAACGCTGTTATTAAAAAGATAGGTAATGCTTTCTGTTTTTAAAATGTTTTTGGAAGCTTGTGCATTTTGCATGGGATTATATGCAATAAGTATAGGATCTGGTTGAGCAGCCAAAGTATCTTCATTATAAGTACGGCTATATACCAGACTGCTGTTAGACGATTTTATCTGGTTGCCGTTTTGCCATGTAAATTCTGTATTTAAATTAGTAGCGGAAGTAGTGGCACCATTTGAATAAACAGTTCCTGTTTGTTTGGATGAAAGTATTTTGCCGTTTGCATCAAAAGTATTTATATAGTAATATACAATCTTTGTTCCGCTATTGAGAATAATTAAACTGTCAGGGTAAGTATGTTCATGATTTAAATAATAGGTTTCGGAAAATGAAACGGTTTTATGTTGAACAGTTATTGAATCTCCACTTAACTTGTATGTAACAGTATCCTTAAAGTCATTATTTGTTTGCAAACTATCATGTTCGTAAACGATAATTGTATTATTAGGCTTGTCGTAATTGAAAGTATATTCAAGCTTTGTATTCAAAACACCTGATGAGTTATACGTTGATGAAATATTGGTGTGTATAAGATAACTGGCGGGAGTAGTAGTTCCTCCATTGTTGCGGGTATTATTATCATTATTATTGCTATTGTTGTTATTGCCATCACCGGATTTTGTACATGCTGAAAAAAATATAATAGCGATAAAAAAAGGGGAAGTTAGTTTGGTTGACATAATAATTTTTTTTAAAGGTTATTGCTAAGCAGTTAGATTTTTCCTCTAAAAATAATAATTGGA
Source organism: Bacteroidota bacterium (assembly GCA_013286425.1). Classification (GTDB taxonomy): domain Bacteria; phylum Bacteroidota; class Bacteroidia; order Chitinophagales; family Chitinophagaceae; genus Parafilimonas. The sequence goes on along the minus strand of JABDFS010000003.1, from coordinate 55,119 downwards.
AATTTATTCAGAAATTTTTTTTCAAAAAAAATGCAAATAAAATTGAATGATTGATGCGAATGGTGAAGTTGTTAATAATCTTGTGGATTTAAAACTTAACCCGCAAACTTTTTTATCTTTGATTACTTTAAATTTTGTTTTGTTTTATGGAAGCCTACGGCAAAATTCTATTAATTGCGATGCCTGCTTTTCTCCTGCTTGTCTTGTTTGAAAAATGGTATGGCTGGTATAAAGGCAATGACACGGTTCGCGGCATGGATATGATCAGCAGTCTTAGCAGCGGCATCACCAACGTTACCAAAGATGTGTTGGGTTTAAGCCTTACTATTCTTACTTATGAATGGCTTGAAAGCAAGATCGCGATCTATAATATACAATCTACTTTCTGGACGTATGCGATTGCATTCATTGTAATTGATTTTGCAGGGTATTGGGTACACCGTTTCGATCATAAAATAAATATATTCTGGAACAGCCATATTGTGCATCACAGCAGCGAAGAATTTAATCTTGCTTGTGCGTTGCGTCAAAGCATATCCGTGTTCATTCGCATTTTTACTTTTCTTTTAATTCCCGCAGCATTGTTAGGTGTGCCCGCAGAAGTAATCGCAATTGTTGCACCCATACAATTGTTTGCGCAATTCTGGTATCATACAAGGCATATAAAAAAGATGGGCTTTCTTGAACATATTATTGTAACGCCGTCACATCATCGCGTGCATCATGCAATCAATCCTGAGTATATTGATAAAAATCTTTCGCAGATATTTATTATGTGGGATAAACTCTTCGGAACATTCCAGGAAGAGTTGCCGGATAAACCACCTGTATATGGTATTACAAGGCCTGTAAGTACATGGAATCCTATCAAAATAAATTTTCAGCATTTGTGGTTGTTGGTTAAAGATGCATGGCGTACCAAAAGCCTGAAAAATAAATTGCGCATCTGGTTCATGCCTACAGGCTGGCGGCCAGATGATGTTGCAGAAAAATATCCTTTGTATAAGATTGAAGATGTTTATCACTTCGAAAAATATAATCCTGAATCTTCCCCTTTATTGTATGCATGGAGCTGGATACAGGTTGGCGTATTATTAATACTGATAAGCTGGTTGTTCGGCAATCTTGCTTCAATTGGAAGTCCTGCGATGTTTGTATACGGAGCATTTGTATTTATTTATGTGTACGCATTTACTGAATTGATGAACAAAAATAAATATGCATTGGCCTGGGAGTTTATAAAAAGCGCTGCCGGCATCGGAATAATATGGTATTATAATGACTGGTTTGGTGCAGGCAAACAACTGTCCTGGATAGATGCTGCACTGATTGCGTATTTCATTATTTCGTTTCTTGTTACTGGTTGGTTTGCGTTGGTTGATTTCAGAAAAAATACTGTTACAGTTGTTGAAGCAGTTGCAATGCAGAACGCATAAACATAGTATAAGCCTGCCTGCGTTTCGTGGATAGATTATTAACATCTGAAAGTGATTTAAACCATATTATCTTTACCCGTAAAATTTTTTATGCTGAAGATTGGGATATTCGGAGTTGGGCATCTTGGCAAATTTCATTTGAACAACTGGATGGAAATTGATGATGTGGAAGTAACTGGTTTTTTTGATCCCAACGACGAAACAGCAAAAGAAGTTGAAGAAAAATATGGTTTAAAAAGATTTGCTTCTGCAGATAAATTACTTGATAAATGCGATGCCGCCGATATCATTGCTCCAACAACTTTTCATTTTGATTTATGTGAAGCTGCTATAAAAAAAGGCAGGCATGTTTTTGTAGAAAAGCCAATGGCTGATACACTTGAACAGGGCAAAAAGATTGTGCAGATGGTGAAAGAAGCCGGCATTAAATTCCAGGTTGGACATGTTGAAAGATTTAATCCCGCATATCTCTCTTTGAAGGACATGGCTTTGAACCCGATGTTTATTGAAGTGCACAGGTTGGCACAGTTTAACCCGCGTGGCACAGAAGTAAGTGTGATATTAGACCTGATGATTCACGACATAGACATCATTTTAAAACTGGTAAAAAGCGATGTGAAGAATATATCGGCAAGTGGCGTAGCCGTTATGACAGATACACCTGATATTGCCAACGTACGCATTGAATTTAATAATGGTTGTGTTGCTAATTTAACCAGCAGCCGCATAAGCATGAAGAAGATGCGCAAGATGCGTTTGTTTCAAAAAGACGCTTATATAGGAATAGATTTTTTAGAAAAGAAGACGGAAATAATAAAGCTTAAATCTCTTGAAGACGGAGACGCATTTACTTTTGATATTGATACGCCTTCAGGTAATAAAACGCTTGCAATAATTAATCCTGCCACGCAACCCTCAAATGCCATCAAAGAAGAACTAAGATCATTTGTTGATGCTGTAATCCGTAACAAGCCAACAGCTGTAAATGAAATTGATGGCCTGCTTGCAATGGAAGTGGCGCATCTTATTTTAGAAAAGATTCATCATAAAGTAAATTTACCCTGATCTGATTTTCTCATGCAGAAAACCCAAACAGTTAAAACAGGCTGGTACATTTTTTCAGATGTTATTGCATCTGTTATTGCCTGGACTGTGCTTACACATAAACGAAAGATCTGGTTGTATGAAGAACCAATGACTTACCAGGGCTTGTTTAATAATTACAATTTTTTTTATAGTTCACTTTTTTTTGCCATTATCTTCTGGGTCATTTTATTCGCTGTTTCCGGCGCTTACAATCAGCCTTTATATAAAAAATCAAGACTGAAAGAAACAACGATCTCAATCATTCAATGCCTTATCGGTTCAATACTATTATTGTTTATTCTTTTTTTAAATGATCGAAAAGCTGACTCAACATATCTTAATGATGTTTTTTTTACATTCGCTGTTTTACAAGCCTTGCTTGTTATTGCCGGCAGATTAATTTTAATTTCTATCGCGCATAACAACGCAAAAAAAATCCCACAATTCTTCAATACAGTTATCATCGGCAATAATGCAAAAGCCGTTGCAGCATATAAAGAGATCAAAAGAAATCGCCTTACTTCAACTTATAATCTTTTAGGATTTATTACTGATGAAAGCTTTCCTAAGAATGGGATATCAAAAAATTTGCCTTGTCTTGGCATGATCGAAGAAACGGAAAAGATCATTCATCAAAAAAATATAAACCAGGTTGTTGTAGCACTTGAAAAATCTGAAAGAATTGTTGTGGAAACATTGATAAGCCGCTTAAGTGAATGTGACGTTGAAATTAAAATGGTGCCCGATTCATTAGCTATTATTACAGGCTCTGTAAAGATGCGTAATGTTCCAGATGCTGTGCTGATTGATGTTAACACCGCTCCAATGCCTGCATGGCAAAATAATATTAAGCGACTATTTGATGTTTCAGCATCAGTAATTGCTTTGATTGTTCTATCGCCTTTATTAGCATATGTTGCTTTACGCACAAAATTATCTTCAGAAGGATACATCATTTATAACCAGCAAAGGATCGGGTATAAAGGCAAACCATTTTACATTCATAAATTCAGAAGTATGTATGCTGATGCTGAAAAAAACGGACCTGCGCTTTCATCAGAAAACGATCCACGCATAACAAAATGGGGAAGAATAATGCGTAAATGGAGATTGGATGAATTGCCACAGTTATGGAATATTTTAAAGGGCGAAATGAGCTTCGTTGGGCCACGCCCCGAACGCAAATTTTACATTAATGCCATTAACGAATCAACACCATATTTCCGATACCTGATTAAAGTTAAGCCCGGCCTTACTTCATGGGGAATGGTGCAATTTGGTTATGCATCAAGCGTGCCCGAAATGATTGAGCGTATGAAATATGATCTTGTGTATGTTGAGAATATTTCATTGCTGCTTGATCTTAAAATTATGATCTATACTTTGCGCACTATATTTTTAGGTAAAGGAAAATAGCCGCGATATATCATATTATCTATGGAGTTAACCATTCTGCCTTCATACAATATTGACAGATTAAAGTGGGATGAATGCTTGTACAGTAGCGCTCTGCCGTTCATGTATGCATCATCATCTTATCTTGATAATATGGCTGATAACTGGAGTGGAATTATTGGCAATGATTATGAATTGATAATGCCAATTCCCTGGCGAAAAAAATATGGTATAAAATATACGTACAGCATCCCTTTTGTTCAACAGTTGGGCTTGTTTGGAAAACAGGCTGTCAATGATAATATTGAAGCCTGTATTAAAATGCTGCAGAACAATTTTAAGTATGGTGATTATGCTTTTAACCATCTTAATAAATTAAATAATGCAAAAAAAAGCAACAACTATGTGCTTTCACTTGCATCAGACTACAAAACAATTTCCCTTTTTTATAGCAATAAATTAAAGTCGCGTCTCAAGAAGGCCTCTCAAAATGTTTTTGCATACAGCAATGCAACTGCAGAAGATGCTATAAAATATTATAATGAATTGTATGGCACAAGAATGCCAAATATTACGCCGGAAGATTACAATAGCTTTTATGCTTTTTGCATGTTAAAACTGAAAGAAGATAATCTTGTTCTACGCAAAATTTCCTTGGCAAAAGATTTACTGGCAATTAATTTATTGGTGAAAGATCAACACAGATTGTACAATTTATTATCATGCACATTTCGTGAAGGAAGGAACGTTTTTGCAGGTCATTTTTTATATGATAGTTTGATAAAAGAATTTTCGCGAACAGGTTTAGTTTTTGATTTTGAAGGATCAGATATTCCCGGTGTTGAACAGTTTTATAAAAGCTTCGGAGCAATCAATCAGCCTTATTCTAAAATGCATTTCAACAAGCTACCTTACTTTTTACGCTTGTTTAAGCGCTGAGCGTTCTTCGAGAATTTTTTCTGCGATCATTATATCAACAGGGCGTGTAATTTTTATATTATCATATTCGCCTTCGGTAAGAAAAATTTTTTCCCCTGATGCTTCAACAACAGTGGCTTCATCTGTAAATGCATCTGTATATTCTTGTTGAAATGCAGGTAAAATAATATCACTTAAAAATGTTTGCGGTGTTTGTATAATACGCACCTGCGTTCTGTCTGCAACATAATTTCCATCACCATTTAAAATGCGTATGCTGTCTGTTGCAGGAACTGCAGGTGTAGCATTCCCTTTTTCCAATGCATCTTTATAACAACGATGAATAAGTGGAACGGAAACAAGGCAACGCACCGCATCATGCACAAAAACAACTGATTTTTCTTTTACATAATTTAAACCGCATTGCACAGAATGAAACCTTGTATCGCCTCCGTTAACTATTTGTATACGGTTATTATCTGCAAATGAAGCAACGATTGCCTTGCCTTTTTGAATATGCTGTTCAGGCAATACCAGTATTATCTGCATATCGTTGTAAGCCCGTAAAAAAGTATCGAGTGTATACCATAAAATAGTTTTTCCTTTCAACAATAAAAACTGTTTCGGAATTGTATTACCCATTCTTTTTCCGGCGCCACCTGCAACTATAACCGCATATTTTTTCATAAGGTAAAGAAAGGATATTTATTTTTTAATGATTGGTATTCGAGGTAATGGTTAGTTGAATTTTAAATAACTCCATTAGGAAAAACATTTTTTTATACATGCAATAATAAAAATAATGAATGCAGCAATGACTACTAAGTTTCTCTTTTTTATTTTTGAATAGAATTCTTTTCTGTCTGTAATTATTAAAATAATCAAAAGGGCACTTGTAAAAAGTAAACCTTCTTCCGGCGAATTAAAATGAAAGCCTACAAGAAAAAAATTGTTCAATTCGTATTTATTAATTTTTATGATTGAGTGAGCAAGTGCTGCATTTGTTGCTAATGTTTAGTAAATGTATAAGGATCGTATTCAACAAAGTCGTTTACCTTAATATCTATGGAAATAACATTGGCATTATCTGTATTAAAACTAACAGGAAATATTCCATCAGCAGGGTTGCTATATGTCAGCAGCCATTCACCGCTATCCATATATTCCAGTTTCGCAGTTAAATTATGTTGATTGAATTTTATGATGAGGTCACCTGCATTTGCATGAATAGAAATATTACCGAACAAAGGATTATTATAATCTCCTGCATATGCATTTAATGAAAGCGGCGGCTTTTTGTTTTTAAGCCTTGCTTTATAACCTTCTATTTCATTTAATAACCGGGCTCTTTCATTCATAAAACCGCCTAGTGCAATCTCACTGTAATTGCGGTAAGGCAAACCAAGATACGCATCAAGTATCTGGAAGCGAAGCAGCTCAAAAAAACTTTGGTTATCGTTGTTGGTGAAAATAGCAATACCCAGGTTTTCTTCTGGTACAAAACAGGTATTGGTTACAAAACCATCTGCGCCGCCTGTGTGCTCAAAAGTTTGTTTGCCGCCATAATCACTCATAAAAACACCTAACCCATAACCATAATAATGATACGGCAGGAATGGGTTTTTACGGCTGCTGATAATAGTATTCATGTCCCTTGTACGTTGAATGGCACGCCACGGAATAATTTGTTTGCCTTGATATTTTCCGCTGTCAAGCTGCATCATCAGCCATTTTGATATATCATTTACACTACTTACAATAGCGCCGGCAGGAGCAAGGTTATCTACGTTATCATAGGGCAAAGCCTGCAGGTCTTTATAAAATGAATTGGTATATGGTGCGGCAACATCAGGCATTTGCTCCATGTTGTTGCCAAGTGCATGTGTATCCGTCATTCCCAATGGCTCCATTATGCTGTCATAAACATACACCTCCCATGGCTTGCCGGTTACCTGTTGTATAACCTGGCCTGCAGTTAAAAAACAGGTATTGCAATAACCCCATTGTTGCCTGAAATTACCTGTTGGTTTAACCAACCGCATTTTATACATAAGCGAATCCCTTGAATACAAAGAGTTCCAGAATGTAAAATCTCCCTGGAAAGTTTTTGTACCGAGATGGTGTGAAAGCATATCTCTTATGGTAACCAGTTGCGTTGTTGTGCTGTCATACGCACGATACCACGGAAAATATTTTGTTATCTTATCATCCAGCGAAAGTTTTTTATCATACTCCAATTGCGCAAGCGATGTAGCTGTAAATAATTTGCTGTTGCTTGCGATCATAAAAAGCGTGTTCTCATCAACAGGTTCTTTTGTTTCAATATTCCGAACGCCATAGCCTTTCATCACAACAACTTTTCCATCTTTTATAATGGCAATGGCAAGACCGGGAATGTTCCAATCCTTCATGCCTTTGTTTATATAACTGTCGAGGCTATCAGTGATGAATGAAGGTTGCGCATGCAGGCGGCTAAAAATGAATACGGATGTTAGTATAGCGATCAATCTTTTCATGACAAACAATTAATTTGGAAAGATAATGATTCATGCAATAATCATTCTGCTAATGCTATAGCCGGCGGCTTATTATATTTACTAAAAACAAAAGTCTATGCGCAAAATTTTATTAACTATTTTACTTCTTATCTCCCTTGCAAGTTGTTCTAAAAAAATATTACTTCAACTGCATTAACAGGCAGCGTAAATAATGGTGATGGAATAGCAACACAAACTGTTGAATCGTTATATACTGCTAACGGTAATGAAACAGTATCAACACAAACTATATGGATGATAATGGAAAGAGTTTATACAAAATATATTATCCAACATCATTAAATGCTATTTATCCATTAATTACCTGATGAAACGGAACAGGCGCAACTACCAAAAATTATGATTCTGTATTAACGCATCTTGCAAGCTGGGGATTTAGTGTGATTGATAATTACGACAGGCAAGCGGGTCCGGGCAATTCTATACTTCAATCAGCAGCGTATATGATATCAGAAAACAATAATCAAAACAGTATGTTCTATCATAAAATAAATGTTGCACATATCGGCGCTGCGTGACATTCGCAGGGTGCAACTGGTGTTATCAATGCAAACACGCGATATGCTTCAGGATTAAGTAGCATAAAAACATTGGTACCAATTGCACTGCCTTCTTTATCTGAAACAGATTCGGGCGATAAATATGATGCGTCTAAAATAAAATGCCTGTTTTTTTATTAGCGGAACAAAAGATGTTGTGTTCTCAACTTTATCCGTAAACAAAGCTGCATATAATAAATTGCAACAAGGCTTGCCTGCTGCATTAGGTATGCGTGTGGGCGCTGATCATAATTCTATGCAGGAAAATAAATTGGAATGAGATTATCTTACAGCATGGATGTGTTACCAACTTAAAAATGATATTTATGCTAAAACAGCTTTTGCATTGCCTGCTGCAGAAATATTGAATAATGCAAACTGGAGTAATGCATCTGTAAAAAATGTTTTTTAGTGTTTAACCTGCTGTATTATAAAAATGTTCTGTATTGTCATTTATAAAAAAAGAGGTACTCAAAGGAACACCTCTTTTAATTTTATTATAACTGTAGTTTATTTAATCCCGAACGCATAACCTATACGCACCGTTCCTGCACCGATATGATTTTTGCCATTCGCTTCACCTTTCTGAATATTCAAGAAGCCATAATTGCCGCCGCCTTCAATAAACATTTTTGAATTTGACATGTTGAGTGCAACGCCAACATCACCTTCAATACCAAAATTGCCTTTGTGCAGATCATCTTTTATATCTGTTGTATTATCGAAAGACTGCGGGCCCTGTTGCGTGATCTCTGTTATGTTTTCCTGCTTGCCTTTATCTGCATAAATATCACTTGTGCCACTTGTAACCTGGTGTGCAGAAATCAATAATCCTGCAAATGGCCCTGCTTCAACATAAAATGATAAAGGTGATTTTGAATTGAACGGAAAATTAAATTTAGCAAGTTCGCTCAGCATAAGATAATTGATCTTGGCTTTGCTGTCAAAATTAGCATAAACAACAGCAGGCACAGGCCTTTGTTGCGCTGTGAAGTAAGGCGCAAGTTCTTCAGGAGTTGGAAGCGCCTGGAAACCGCTTTTCTTCCCACCTTGTGCGGAATATTCCAACTGTGTTGACAAAGAGAATTTTTTTGAAACAAGACATTCATAAAACGCCGCAAAGTTGGGACCGACAGTTGAACTATAACCAGAGTTCAGTTCATTTTCAACCGAACCATCAGAAGTAAGATTTGGAATACTGAGGCCAGCTTTAATGCCAACATAATGTTTAACTGAATCCTGAGCTTTTGTTTGCAAACCAACCAATATAATTAATGCAGCAATGATGAGAAAGTGTTTTTTCATTGAAAAATTATTTATCAGTAAAAATAAAGAAGCGAAATAATTGGAATGAATAGAATTGATAACAATAGGTTAATATCTGAAATTAATATTCGCCAAAAACTTTTCGTAATTCATCTGCAATTTCTCCGAGCGTGCAGTAATGTTCAACTGCATCAATAACTGCAGGGATGATATTTTCATCGGAAACTGCTTTATAATGCAAGGTTTGCAGACATTTATTTACGTCGTTATCGTTTCTTGAAGCTTTAAGGTTTTTCAATTTTTCAATCTGCACTTTTCTTATGCTGTCATCAATTTTAAGTAATGGAATTTTATCATCTTCTTTTGTAGTGAATTTATTTACGCCAACAATAATTTTTTCATTCGATTCAATCTTTCTTTGATACTCATACGCACTGCGCGCAATCTCATTTTGAATAAAGCCTTGTTCAATGGCAGTAATACTTCCGCCGATTGCATCAACCTGACCGATCAATTGCCATGCAGCTTTTTCCAACTCATCTGTAAGCGATTCAACAAAATAACTTCCGCCCAAAGGATCAACTGTATCAGCTACTCCACTTTCAAACGCAGTAATTTGTTGCGTACGCAATGCAATGCGCGCAGCTTCTTCTGTGGGCAAGCTAAATGCTTCGTCATAGCCATTTGTATGCAGGCTTTGTGTGCCGCCTAAAACTGCAGCTAATGTTTGAATAGTTACTCTTGAAATATTATTCAACGGTTGTTGTGCAGTAAGTGTGCTGCCACCGGTTTGTGTGTGAAAACGCAACATCATTGCTTTTTCATCTGTTGCGCCAAGTTGCTTCATAATTGAAGCCCACATTCTTCTTGCTGCGCGAAATTTTGCAACTTCTTCAAATAAATTATTGTGCGCATTAAAAAAGAATGAAAGCCTTCTGCCGAAAACATTTATATCAAGTCCTTTTTCAATAGCTGCTTTTATATAAGCTTTTCCATTGCTTAATGTAAACGCAACTTCCTGCACGGCTGTACTGCCCGCTTCGCGAATGTGATATCCTGAAATTGATATTGTATTCCATTTGGGAAGTTCGTTGCTGCACCATTCAAAAATATCTGTGATGATGCGCATAGAAGGTTTGGGCGGATAAATATATGTGCCTCTTGCAGCATACTCTTTCAGTATATCATTTTGAATTGTTCCTGATATTTTTTTAAGATCAGCGGTTTGCTGTTTTGCGATTGCAACATAAAATGCAAGCAGTATGAAACCTGTTGCATTGATCGTCATTGATGTGGTTATATCCTGCAGTTTAATATCGTTGAACAAAGCCTGCATGTCTTCAATACTGCTTATTGCAACACCAACTTTTCCTACTTCACCTTCTGCCAGTTCATGATCACTATCATAACCAATTTGTGTTGGCAAATCAAATGCAACGCTTAATCCATTTACACCCTGCGATAATAAATAATGATATCGTTTATTGCTTTCTTCCGCAGTAGAAAATCCTGCATATTGGCGCATCGTCCACAACTTGCCGCGATACATATCCGGTTGAATGCCGCGTGTAAACGGGGGCTGCCCGGGCATTTCATTAAGCGGCAAATCAGTTGTATCCTTTTTTGTATAAACAGGGTTTATTTCAAGTTCACTTTCTGTAAACCGTTTGGTGTTTTCAGCCATAAAAATTTTATTAAATGCTGTAAGGTTGTTCCATCAGCTTCTTTGCTTCAAAGCTTAATACTTCACTTACAACTTCGTGTAACGTGCCTTTTTTATCATTCATTAAAAATTCAAGCAACAGTTTATTAAGATCCAAACCGGTGGCATTTGGTGGCAATACGTTGGCAAGCTGGTTTATAATAAGAAGATTTTGTTCTTTAAGATTTTTTACAGCGTTCCATGCTTCAGATGAAACATATATCTGCTGTGTTATGTTATAGTCAAACTCTGATCGTATGTTTTGTGTAAGCGTTAACTGCATTTCTCTTGCAGATAAATTGGGTTGATTTACCCTTGTTATTAAATGTGGTAACGCAATACGATCAACCAAAATTACTAATCGTTCGTATGCCTGCAATTGCATTGACACTGATGCTGCATCTCTCTTGTGCGTAAACTCGTCTTCTTTGTCTGTTTTTGAGCGTGAAGCAAACATATAAGCGATAGCCGCTGTTATTACCACAGCAACTATTACAGTAAAAATAACGGAGGTGATATCCAAACTTTAATGTTTTATGCAAAGTAATATACTTTGCCAATGTATAACGAAAACGAACGATGTATTATTACAGACTTACTGTTTACCTTTGTGTAGCATTATGAGTGACAGCAGTGAAAAAAAGTATTTTGATTTTTCGGTTCTCAGGCGCGTTTTCTCTTTTGTAAAACCTTATCGCTGGCGGTTTATTATAAGCATCATATTAGCAGTTGTACTTGCAGTTTTTACTCCGGTTCGCCCTTTTCTAATCCAGCTTACAGTTGATAAAGCAACTGGCAAAAACCTTCCACAATGGTTCATAAACTTTTTTTCTCCTCATTTAGATTTAAGTAATGCATGGCAGTTTATAATTGATGTAACCATCTTTCAGATAATTTTTATTTTTATTGAAACGGCTGCACGTTTTTATTTTAGCTTCATTACTTCATGGTTAGGGCAAACTGTTGTGCGTGATATGCGCACTGCGGTGTATAAAAAAATTCTTGGCCTTAATCTTAAACAATTTGATACAACACCAATTGGTACATTAACAACAAGAACCATTAATGATATTGAAAGCATCAATGATATTTTTTCTGATGGATTGGTACCCATCTTCGCCGACCTGCTTTCTATCATTGTTGTATTGGTAGTAATGTTTATTACCGATTGGCGTCTTACATTGATTGCGTTGATACCATTTCCTCTTTTGATTCTTGCTACTTATTATTTTAAAGAAAGTGTAAACAAAAGTTTTATACAGGTACGCAATGCTGTTGCTGCTCTAAACGCATTTATACAAGAGCGCATAACAGGCATGCAGATAGTGCAGGCTTTTGCTGCAGAAGACAGGGAGATGAATAAGTTTAAAAAAATAAACAAGCATCACCGCAATGCAAACATCAGGTCAATATTTGCATATTCTGTTTTCTTTCCAATAGTTGAAATTGTATTGGCTGTTTCAACAGGTTTGCTTGTTTGGTATCTTGCAGGTAAGGCTGCATCAAACCCGATAAGCAATGAAAATCTTGCAGGCGAATTAGTTGCATTTATACTTTATCTAAATCAAATATTTAGGCCGTTGCGTGTCATTGCTGATAAGTTCAACGTGATACAAATGGGCGTTATTGCTGCAGAACGAGTGTTTAAAATAATCGATAATCCTGATGCATTGCCACCATCACCAGCAGATGCGCATGCACCAACGGAAAGGCTTGAAGGAAAGGTTGAGTTTGATCATGTTTGGTTTGCTTACAATGAAGAGAATTATGTATTGAAAGAGATTTCATTTAAAGTTAAAGCAGGCGAAACGGTTGCAATAGTTGGGCATACCGGCAGCGGAAAAACATCTATCATCAGTGTGCTGAATCGTTTGTATCAGATAAAAAAGGGTGAAATAAAACTGGATGATGTAAACATTGAAGCATATAACCTGGATACTTTAAGAAGAAACATCGCAGTTGTTTTGCAGGATGTTTTTTTATTCTCCGGTTCAGTGATGGACAATATAACATTGCATGACAGTGACATAAAAAAAGAAGAAGTTGTTCAAGCGGCAAAGCTTATCGGTGTACACGATTTTATCATGCAATTGCCCGGCAATTACGATTATAATGTAATGGAACGTGGCAATACTTTAAGTCTTGGCCAGCGACAATTAATATCATTTATACGGGCAATACTATCAGATCCTGCAGTATTAATTTTAGACGAAGCAACATCATCTATTGATTCGGAGAGTGAGTTGCTTATTCAGAAAGCAATTGATACTTTAATAACCGGAAGAACTGCTATTGTAATTGCGCATCGTTTATCAACTATTCGCAAAGCAGATAAAATAATTGTGCTGGATAAAGGTGAAATAAAAGAAGTCGGTACGCATGAAGAATTGCTGGCATTAAATGGTTTTTATGCAAAGCTGCACAGCATGCAGTTTGAAAAAGCTAATGCAGTTATTGTTTAAGTGAAAGGTGGGAAGTAAGATGTGAGATGAATTTTCAATTTTAAAATTTCCCGATTGGCAACTTCAAAATAATTACATTCCTAAATAAATTTCAATCAAGCCATCAGGTAAACTAACATGCACTTCTTTCTTTTTGCGATCTATTTTTTTTAAGGTTGATTCGTTAACCGGCACCAATACTTCTTTGTTGTTAACTGAAGTTTGTAATAAGACCTGTTGTGGTTGTTCAATTACTGCTTCGACAGTCCCTAATTTTTTTCCATCATTTAAAATAATAAAATCAATAAGATTAACCGGTGCAGATTTACTTACCAATTTTTCAAAATCATTTTTGGTAAGCCATATTTTTTTCTGAATAAGTTTAGCAGCAGTCTCTTTTGTATCAACACTTTCCAGTTTTACAATGGTTTCAGTATCGTTTTTTTCATTGCTTTTTTCATGGAAGTAAGGAATGTATTCACTCTTATTCATTTCAACGAATATTACTTCGATGTTTTTAAAATCTGTACGCTTGCCTAATACGTGTTTCAACACCAGTTCCCCGCTTAATCCGTGAGTAGCTGCAAGTTTTCCTATATGTATATATTCACTCAAAATTGTGATTTTTAATTGCCTCAAAAATTTATTGCAAACATGTTGGCATTCTTGTTGCTTTCTTTTGCCGCACACAAAAACCCGAACGGGCTAAGTTAAACCTGAGAAATGCAATCTTTATTAAAAATTTTGCCTGATCAATTGAATAATAAATAGGTTTAAAAATTTTCTTTTTACCAGTGTGATAATAATGTTTATAATGTGAAAATTTATTTTATCAACTGTAAAAAGAAAATACTTTTGCGCCGTTATCAAATTATTTAAAATAAACTACTATGAACAAAGCTGAATTAGTTGCAAAAATTGCTGAGGATGCAGGCCTCAGTAAATCACAAGCTAACGTTGCACTCGATTCTTTTACTGATGCAGTAACCAAAGCATTAAAGTCAGGTGATAAAGTTACACTCGTTGGTTTTGGTACTTTCTCTGTTTCAAAACGAAATGCCCGTACCGGCCGCAACCCTCAAACCGGAGCAGCCATTAAGATCAAAGCAAAAAAAGTTGCACGCTTTAAAGCAGGTAAAGAACTTGCTGCCAAATTATAATCCTGGAAAATCTGTTTGAAATATTTACTTAATAAATTAACTTTATAACTTTAATTATAAAATATGGGTAGAGGAGATAAGAAAACGAAAAAAGGGAAAATAGCAAAAGGCTCTTTCGGAAAAAGCAGGCCTGCTAAGCCAACCAAGACCAAAAAAGAATCTAAAGAAGAGTCAAAATAGTTATCGTGTGCGGATAGATTAAGGCGCCAATCGGTCAACCTTCCAACTCCCTTCATTGATTTTGGTATATAAAAGACGGTCGTGCAAGCGGTTGCTTCTACCTTGCCAAAACTCAATTCTTAAAGGCATAACCCGGTAACCGCCCCAGTGCGGAGGCCGGGGAATGCTGTTTGTAAATTTCTCTTTATAGATATGCTCGTTCATTTCAAGTGTTTGCCTGTTGGCAATTACTTTACTTTGTGGTGACGACCATGCGCCCACGCGGCTGCCTTCCGGTCTTGAAAAAAAATATTCATCACTTTCTTCAGCAGAAACTTTTTCAACAATACCTTCAATACGCACCTGCCTCTCTATTTCCTTCCAGAAAAAGACCAAAGCCGCATTTGCATTTTCTTCCAGCTCTTTGCCTTTGTGGCTTTCATAATTGGTGAAAAAAACAAACCCGTTTTTATCAAAGCTTTTTAATAAAACAATTCTTGCTGAAGGTTTGGCGTCACTGGTTGCAGTGGCAAGCGTCATTGCATTTACCTCCGTGATCTCGCTTTGTAAAGCATCGTTCCACCAACGTGCAAATTGTTCAATGGCATCTGCTGCAACATCTGTTTCATTTAATGTAAGCAGTCGATAATCCTTGCGTATATCAGCAATACTTTTATTCATGCTTAATTATATTGTTTGCAAAGTTGTTGAATTGATCGTTTAAAAACTAATGCATGAAATAAATTGATAGCTACAGGCAGGAACAGAAGCTGAATATTGATATGCAGTACAAGTGTTGCGACGCAACAAACGATGATAGTTGTTCATTTGCTGGTCACCCAAAAATAAGATTGCTTCTAAAGACTGATTAGTATTTAAGTGTCTCGCCAAACTTCCCTTTAGGGGGCAGGGACATTAATTCACCAGCGTTCCTACATTCAGGCCTTCAACTACTTTTAAAAGATTGCCTGATTTGTTCATGTCAAAGACAATAATAGGCAGGTTATTTTCCATGCAGAGCGTAAAAGCAGTCATATCCATAACCTTCAGGTTTTTTAAAATGCATTCCTGGTAAGTTATGGTTTCGTATTTGGTTGCAGTAATATCTGTTTCAGGATCGGCTGTGTAAATACCATCAACGCGCGTTCCTTTTAAAATAACGTCAGCTTTTATTTCAAGCGCTCTTAAAGAACCTGCGGTGTCTGTAGTAAAATAAGGATTACCTGTGCCGGCAGCGAATATTACAACACGCCCTTTTTCAAGATGGCGCATTGCCCTGCGGCGGATATAAGGCTCTGCAACCTGTTCCATTTTTATGGCGCTGAGCAGGCGCGTATCAACACCAATGCGTTCAAGCATCGCCTGCACTGCCATTCCGTTTATTGTGGTAGCAAGCATGCCCATATAATCACCGTGCGCGCGTTCAATCCCGGTTTCAATTTCATTTGCACCCCTGTAAATATTTCCTCCGCCAATAACCAATGCCACCTGGACGCCCAATTCAGTAATGATTTTTATATCTTTTGCATACTGCTCAATCATGTGTGCATTAAAAGGTTCAAAGCCATCATCACTGTTACCCATTAAAGATTCACCCGAAAGTTTTAGTACGATTCTCTTGTATCTTGGAAGCATGTGGTATTATTATAGATTTTGTAATGATTGACGGCTGCAAATTAAGTGAAAAGTCAAAAGCTAAAAATCAAAAATCAAATTAGAATTACCTTTTTTACTATTTACTTTTGATTTTTTTAATTGTTTGCGATGAATGCTACCATGTATTACAGCGATTATCTTCAGCTTGATAAAGTAATCGACAGCCAGGAACCGGTAAGTTTTAAAGAAGGAAATATACCTGCACATGATGAAATGTTGTTCATCATTATTCACCAGGCATATGAACTTTGGTTCAAACAAATTTTATTTGAACTGGATTATGTATTGAAAGTTTTTGACAAGCAGGAGATCAATGATAACTCAGAAGACCTGAACCTTGTGCTGCACAGGTTAAGACGTATCATAAGAATATTTGAATTGCTGAATCAGCAGGTAAGTATTTTAGATACAATGACGCCGTTGGATTTTCTTGAATTCAGAAACCTTTTAACGCCATCATCCGGTTTTCAAAGCACACAATTCAGATTAATTGAAGCAACGTTGGGGTTACAAATGCAGAACCGACATCAAAGCGGTTATTATAAACGTACAGGGGAAGGTGGTTTTAATAAGCAGGATTATGAAAGAATAAATCAAAGAGAAGCCGCACAAAATCTTTCGCAACTTGTAAACAACTGGCTTGAACGCATGCCTTTTTTTGAAGAACAATTCTGGAAAAATTATAACCCTTTATTTCACGATGAAACAACAGCGCATGTTTTCTGGAATGATTACAGGCAGGTGTACAAAGCAGGCTTAACGGAAAGAGAAACGAATAAGATCATAGATTTCGATTATGTGTTCTTTAATAAAATACCTGCTGATGCAACCAATGAAAGGCTTAATAATTTAAGAAGTAGTTTTTCTGCAAAAGCATTACGCGCTGCATTGTTTATTATGTTGTACAGAGATTTTCCTGTGTTTCAGACATCTTACCAGGTATTAGACGCATTGATAGAGATTGATCATTTAATGAGCAACTGGCGGCATAAGCATTTGATAATGGTGCGCAGAATGATCGGCATGCGTGTAGGCACAGGTAATACTTCTGGTGCAGGCTATTTGGAAGGAGCATTGAACAGGCATTATGTGTACCGTGATATTGCAGGTTTGTCAACTTATTTGATTGAAAGGAGAAACTTGCCTAAACTTCCTGATGATTTGATAAAGTATTTAAGTTTTAATGTTGGATAGATACAGCACACAAAAAAGCCGTATGTAAAACATGCGGTAAGAAATATTAATAAGTAAATGCGATTAATAATTACTTAGTTCCCAGAACCTGGATATTTGCTTTGTCAATTTTTGAATTAACAACCAACCTGTAGGTAACATCAACTTCTTTTACTTTACTTTTTACATTCTGCAGGTTAATATCACGGCTTTCAACGCCTGCTTTAAAATCATAACGAACCGGCACGTTTTCGGGTTCACCACTATCATATACCACAACAATATTATCTACATGCACCGGAGAATCTGTTTTTATGCGCAGTGCTTTATAATTATCAATGTTTATAATACTGATAACACCTTTTGTTGTTTTAAAATCAAGTGTCGCCTGGCCTATCTGGCTCCAATTTCCATCATTTTTGTTTTTCTGGGCATGTAGTGTTGCACATGTTACCATCAAGGCTATTGCAAATAAGGCTTTCTTCATAATTATATTTTTTATTGTCCCGCAAAATCTATTCCATCAAATTGTATAATGTTGGAGAGATATTTTGTTTGAAAGTTTAATCAGTATTTCCATCTGACAAAAGCTTCCATGGCTGCATATTTTGTTAAACCTAAAGCCGAGTAAAGATTTGCCGTATTACTGTTACGATCTTCTGCACGTTGCCAGAATTCACGGTTATCATTTCCCTGGAAAGGGACAGAATCTTTCTGGCTTTGATGAATAAATATGCCGTTGCGCTTTTTTATGACCTGGTCTGGACTCATCGGTATTGCCATTTCAATATCTGCAATATCCCATTCCTGCCATGCACCTTTATACAACCATATCCAGCAATCATTTACCCATTCATCACCTTCAGCTTTTATTCTTTTTAAACTTTCAAAAACAATATCCAAACAAACTTTATGTGTTCCATGCGGATCGGCAAGATCACCGGCGCAATACACCTGTTGCGGTTTTATTTCACGCAACAATTGCATCGTTAACAAAACATCTTCTTCGCCCATTGGTTTTTTTTCTACTGTACCTGTTTCGTAAAACGGCAGGTTTTGAAAATGCCAACGGCCTTCAGGCAGGCCTACATATTTACAGGTTGCTTTTGCTTCTGCTCTTCTTATTAAACCTTTTACAGCGCGTATTTCAGGCGTATCGGTTTGTTCAGGTTTTTTTAATGAAAGAAAGTTTTGTGCGTCTTCCAGAATCTTGCTGCTCTTTTCAGTATTGATGTTAAACAAACTTTCAAAGCCTACTGCAAAATCTAAAAAACGTGTTACGAATTCGTCTGTAACAGCAATATTGCCGCTGGTCTGATAAGCAACATGCACTTCATGACCCTGGTCGTGTAAACGCATAAATGTTCCGCCCATGCTTATAATATCATCATCAGGATGTGGTGAAAAAATGATAACACGTTTTGGATATGGTTCACTGCGTTCAGGATGTGTTGGCAGATCAACATTTGGTTTTCCGCCAGGCCAACCTGTAATACTGTCGCGCAATAAATAATATACCTGCAGGTTTATTTCATATGCATCACCTTTTTCAACCAACAGTTCCCCTAATCCATTTTCATTGTAATCAACTGTTGTAAGACTTAATACAGGTTTGTTCAGTTTCAACGCAAGATTTACAACAGCGCGTTTAATCATCTTTGGCGTCCATTCAATTTGTCCGGTTAACCATGGTGATTTCAATCGGGTAAGTTCTGAAGCAGATTGTTCATCTAAAATAAATGTGCAGTTGTTATGCTGCTGCAAAATGCTCGCAGGAATATGTTCTGTAACATAACCTTCAACAGACTTTGCAACGATAGGCGCTTTAAAACTCCATGCCATTAATAAAACGCGGCGTGCCTTCATAATCGTACTGATGCCCATTGTAACAGCAAGCCTCGGCACTTTTGATATGTTTTGAAATTCTCTTGCATTAGCAACACGCGTGTTGTTATCAAGATTTGTTAAGCGCGTTTTTGAAAAAATACTTGAGCCCGGTTCGTTAAAACCAATATGTCCATTGTTGCCGATACCTAATATCTGCAAATCGATGCCGCCGGCATCATCAATCATTTTTTCATATTGAATGCAATATTCTTTTGCTTCTTCTTTTGATAGTTCGCCATTAGGAATATGAATATTTTCAGGATTGATATCAATATGATCAAACAAATGCCTGTGCATAAAACTCCAATAGCTTTGAAATGCGTTGCGTGCGATCGGATAATATTCATCAAGATTAAACGTGATCACATTCTTAAAGCTGAGGCCTTCTTCTTTGTGCAAACGAACGAGTTCTTTATACATGCTCAAAGGCGTTGAACCTGTAGCTAAACCTAATATACATTGTTTGCCTTCCTGTTGTTTTTGCCTGATGAGTTTTGCAATTTCTCCGGCAGCATATTGTGAACCTTCCTTCGGTGTTGGAAAAATTTCAACCGGAATTTTTTCAAAAGAATCTACCATGATAAATGAATGTTGATACTGTTTAAAATTATTGTTTAATTGTTTTGATGTAAACGTTTGTTTATTTTATTCTCCTTTGTTCATGCCTTGTATATTATAGCGTACGTTCAACAGATCGTATCGCTTATATTGTTGTTGTAAACGTGTTTTAAAATCATCCCAGTTTTTGTTGTCTTTCGGGCTCCATAAAACTTCACTCAATGCATCTAACCTCGGGAACAACATATATTCAACTTTTGCGGGATTGCTTATGTATTCAGTCCATAGGTTTGCCTGTGCGCCTGTAATATACTTTTGCTCTTCTAAAGAAAGCTGTGCAGGCAAAGGTTCATAATTATACACTGTTTCTACAGGCAAATAGCCACCAATAGTTAAACTGTCTTCATGTTTTGTCTGCGAATAATCAAAGTACACATATGTTGTTGGCGTCATAATAACTTTATGATGTTGTTGTGCTGCGTTGATACCGCCTTTTTCGCCTCGCCAACTCATTACAGTAGCATTGGGGGCAACACCGCCTTCAAGAATTTCGTCCCAGCCAATTATTGAACGGCCTTTGCTGTTTAAATATCTTTCAATCTTACTAATAAAATAACTCTGTAAACCTTCTTCATTTTGCAAGCCACTATCTTTAATTAACTGCTGGCAAAATGCAGATTGCTTCCAATATGTTTTAGGGCATTCATCGCCGCCGATATGAATATATTTTGAAGGGAATAATTGCATTACTTCATCCAGAACATTCTCTAAAAATTTGAAAGTATAATCGTTTGGACAAAAAACATCAGGGTAAACGCCCCAGCTTTGTTGCACTTGTTTGCCAGTTGAATCGCCACTCCAAATAACTCCTCTTGCAATTTTTGTTGATGAATCAGGAAAGCAACTTAATTGCGGATAAGCAGCAATGGCTGCAGATGCATGACCGGGCATTTCTATTTCAGGAATGATAGTGATGTAACGGTCTGCTGCATACTTTACGATCTCTTTTATTTGCGCCTGCGTATAATAACCACAATCTTTTTTATCATCGTTTCCGGTACCCGGATGATGACCGGTGATGGTTCCGTTTCTGCAGCCACCAACCTGTGTAAGCTTAGGATATTTTTTTATTTCGATGCGCCAGCCCTGGTCTTCAGTCAGGTGCCAGTGAAATGTATTCATCTTATGCATGGCGATGAAATCTATGTACTGCTTTACAAAATCAACAGAGAAAAAATGCCTGCCGCAATCTAAATGCAAACCACGGTAAGCAAAACGTGGTGAATCAACAATGCTGCATGACTGCACGTTCAAACTGTTTGATTTTTCTGTCGGTAATAATTGTATCAAAGTTTGAATGCCATAAAAAACTCCTTGTTCGTCATTACCACCAATGTAAATTTTATTTTTATCGACATCCATTTTATAAGTGCCGGCGATTGAGTTATCAAGCCTTTCAAAATTCAACTCTATAATATTATTTGAGGTCGATTTTTCTTTTGATGTTTTTAATTCAAAGCCATAGAATTTCCTCAGATAATCATTTAAAAAATTTATGCTGTTGGTAGCACCAGAAGCTTCTACAATAATTTTAGTTGATGGAGTGATTATAAAATTTCCATCTTTCACTTCAACCTTTGCAGGCTCTGGAATTACATTTAATGATGATTGTTGAGCAATACATGTTGCTGTTATCAGTATAAAGAGAGCAAGCATTAAATTTCTCATATTAACTACAATTAAGCAAATAGTTGTTTTGATTAAAGTTGGTTTATAATAAGTGTGCAACAAGCTTATTATGTAACCAAAATTTACAAACAAAGTGTAACAATCACACAAAAAAAATCCCCCGTTTTTTCGGGGGAAATACTTTATTCAACTTTTGTAATCTTTAAAACATTCGTGGGAAGATGCAGGTTAACCGGCGTGCTTCCCGTGTTGATTGCCACATCATCTTTTTTAAGAAACCCTCTTTCTTTTAAAATATCTATCTGATCAAAAATTATATCATCCAAACTTATTTCTTCATCGTAATAAAAAGCACGAACACCCCAGCTTAAACTTAACTGGTTTACAAGACTTTGCTTTTTAGTAAAAATGTATAGGGGGCTTTTAGGCCTGTAACTGCTTAATGTAAATGCCGTGTAACCTGTCTGCGTCATCCCGATCAATGCATCTGCATTAGCGTCTTTTGCAATCTTGCATGCATTATAACAAATGGCATCGCTTAAGAAAGATGGAGAGTGTGCAAGCGGCTTCAGGTCTTCTTCACGATTATAACGGTATTCTGTTTTTTCCACTTCAATAATAATGCGGCGCATAGTATCAACCACTAACGCAGGATGCTTTCCTGTTGCTGTTTCAGCACTCAGCATTACAGCATCAGCACCTTCAAGCACTGCATTGGCAACGTCAGTTATTTCACTCCTGTTGGGTTTTATATGATCGATCATGCTTTCCATCATCTGCGTAGCAACAATTACAGGCTTTGCACGATGAATGCATTTGCGAATGATATCGCGTTGTGCCATCGGTACTTTTTCAACCGGCAGTTCAACACCCAAATCGCCACGGGCAACCATTACTGCATCAGACTCAAGAATAATATTGCGCAGATCATTTAACGCGGAAGGCATTTCAATTTTTGCAATAACCTTGCTGGGGGAATTTTTTTCTGCGATCCTTGCTTTAAGATCAATAATATCTTCTGCTTTACGTACAAATGAAAGTGCTATCCAGTCAAAATTATGTTGCAGTATAAAATCAAGATCGGCGAGATCTTTTTCCGTCAATGCAGGTAGCGATATATCTGTATCAGGAAGGTTAACCCCTTTTTTAGGTAACAAAATACCGCCATAAGTAACAGCAACTTTTACTTCATCATCCGGTGTTATTTCAATAACTACCACCTCAAGCTTACCGTCATCAATCAAAATTTTATCACCTACTTTAACATCGGCATGCAAGTTTGGATAAGACACATAAATCTTCTCCTTAGTGCCCAGCACTTTTTCTTTTGACGTGAAAGTAAGAATGTCGCCGTTGTTAATTTCAAGCAAACCATTTTGCAGATCGCCCACCCTAAGTTTCGGGCCCTGAAGATCTGCCAGCGATGAAATATTAAAAGGTTCTTCTTCATTCATCCTTTCAATAAACCCTAAAATTTTGGCTTTGTCATCCTGATTTCCATGCGAAAAATTTAAACGGAAAACATTTACACCTGCTCTTGCAAGCTCTAACATTTTTTCATATGTATCGCAGGATGGGCCAACCGTTGCCACTATTTTAGTGCGGTGAAATGTGTGCTCTATACCTGCCTGGCGATCCATATTCTTGTGCAGGTATTTCGTAATATTTTCTGACATTAAGTTTTAATATTAATTTTTTAAATTCAATTGAGATCAGCTCGCTAATATCTTTACAATATTCATCCAGTCTTCGCTTATTTTCTGCTTTTCACGAATTGCAATTTCAAGAGGAGTGTAATGCATATTATTGTGAAGAATACCAACCATAACGTTGTGCCTTCCTTCTATTAAACATTCCACGGCGTGAAATCCCATACGGCTTGCAATAAACCTGTCCATGCATGATGGTGGGCCGCCTCTTTGAATATGTCCTAAAATGGTAACTCTTATTTCAAGCCCTTTTAATCTTTCTTCCATAAGGCGTGTAGTTTCTGCCGCGCCTTTTAAATGTGGCTGTGAGGGATCGGGTGTGTAACCTTCAGCAACAATAACAAGATTTACCAGCTTCTTTCTTTTTTCCTGTTCTGATAAAGAGGCAACCATATCATCGAGCGTGGTATTTACTTCAGGCATTAAAATATTTTCAGCACCTGTTGCAATCCCGCTGTGCAATGCAATGTAGCCGGCGTGCCTGCCCATTACTTCAACAACAAAAAGCCTGTCGTGCGATTCTGCTGTATCACGAATTTTATCTATTGCCTGAACAGCTGTATTGGCGGCAGTATCAAAACCAATGGTAAAATCAGTACCATATAAATCTTTATCTATAGTACCGGGAAGACCAATGCAGGGAATACCGAACTCTTTACTGAGTTTATAAGCGCCTGTAAAACTTCCATCGCCACCAATTACCACAAGCCCGTCAATGCCGCGCTTTACCAGATTTGCATATGCTTTTTTTCGGCCATCTTCGTTATAGAAATCTTTGCTTCGGGCAGTTTTTAAAATGGTTCCTCCACGCTGAATAATATTGGCTACGGAGCGGGAATTCATCTGGTAAATATCATCTTCAATCATTCCGCTGTAACCGCGCATGATCCCAAAAACGTCAAGTCCGCGGTAAATACTTGTTCTTACTACAGCTCTTATAGCTGCATTCATACCTGGTGAATCTCCTCCCGATGTTAAAACTCCTATTTTGGTAACTTTTGCTGACATCTAATGCAATCAGTTAATACTTGTTTAATAATTACTTGCAGTTTAAGTTTCTTGCTCAACGCGCCAAAAATAAGGTTTTTTACCGATGTTGTTTTAAGCAATCAGCTATTATAAAAACTAACTATTGTTTGGGTAATGCCTGTTGCATGAAAGATGAAAAATCATTTTTTAATTGAGCGAGTGAAGGCTTGTTTATATATACCATATGGCCTGCTTCATAAAAAGTAAAATGAAGATTTTGACGAATATCTTTTTTAAGGAACATATGCGCCACAACATTTTCTGTAGCGAAATAAGGTGTTGCCATATCATAATAACCCTGCGCTATCCAGACTTTAAGAAAAGGGTTTTTTGTCATCGCTTCCCTTAATTCTTCTGCAACATTTAAATAATGATCATTGCTTAATGGCCAGTAACCAACGCGGCCGGTTAAAACTTCATAAGGCAATTCGCTGTTGAATTTTAATTCACGTTTAATGTAATCATTCACCACTGCTGCAAACGGGCCGTAAATGGTTTTATCATAGCTTGGGTCATATTCAAAATTTTCACCGGCTTCATCATAATCATAACCCGTAAAACGACTGTCTAACCTGCCAACTGTCAAGCCTGAATCACGCATTAATTCTTTATTAAATCTTCCGACATGTAAACGCAGGTTTGATTGAAGTATATAATCTTTTGATAAGCCTGTATAATCATGCAGTTTATCTGCAATGCGGTTTTTCTCTGCATCGCTGATGGCATCGCCTTTTAATAAAGCCGTAGCATAATCATTCATCGAAAAATTCTCCACTTCGGTTAATAGCGATTTCAGATCAGAATATTGTGGAGATAATTTGTGATGATACCATGCGGTTGCGGCGAAGGTTGGCAGTTGCAAAGGATAGGGCCTGTCGTTACCGCGGTCTGTTTCATCAGCGCCAAAATCAAGGATGGCAGATATAAGTATAACGCCGTTTAAATACATGCCGTAACGTTCCTGCAAATAATTTGCAACACCTGCAGAACGCGTAGTGCCATAGCTTTCGCCGCCAATAAATTTCGGTGAGCTCCACCTGGCATTTTTTGAAGTATATAAGCGAATAAAATCACCCACAAAACGCGTATCGTTTTCATAGCCTGTGAAATCAGATTTGTCTTCACCATGTGCAGGCCTTGTAAAACCTGTCATCATCGGGTCAATAAAAACGATGTCTGTTTTATCAAGCCAGGTATATTCATTATTGGTGTAAGAAAAAGGAGGTTGCTGCATTTCACCTTTATCACTTAATACCACTCTTTTCGGCCCGATCGCACCCATATGCAACCACACAGAAGCCGAACCTGGTCCGCCATTATACGCAAACAATACAGGCCGTTTGGAAGTGTCTTCTCCATCTTTTGTGTAAGCAACATAAAACACTTTTGCTTTAAGCGAATCGTTCTCATCTTTCATCTGCATAAATCCTGCAGTAGCTGTATAATTAATGACTGTATTGCCCAGTTTTAGCTGGTGTTTTGTTACAACAACATTATCGTCTGTAACTGTTTTGTTTTGCGCATATGATGACACAGCAAAAAGTATTGCTATTGAAGCAATTAGTTTTTTCATAAAGGAAATACTTTAAATAATTAAAGGCGATGTGCTAAGATAAATGAATGGCAGGTACACTAATCATTACTGGAGCTCTTCTTTTTATAATCGCCCCGCTTCCAGGCCTGGATAAATTCGGCCCACGCTACCGGATTGAAAATATTTTGCGGAGGAAGCTGGCCTGAATAATAATATTGCTGGGTTTGCTGGCGTATCTGGGCATTCATAGCCTCACCACCATCAATAGGAAGCGTCATCATTAAAGCTTTGCGGGTTGCTTCATCATTATTTTTTCTTGCAATTTCAATAGCATCAGCAGGCACATCTGCATTCACAAATTCCCGTTCAAACTGTGCACGTGTTGGCCTTGGTTTTAAAATGGTTGAGGGCAGGTAAGCAGTATCATTCACCATTAATTGTATAACACTCCATTGAGTGCCCTGTAGATTGAGCGGAACAATAGCGTACTTATCTTTAAATCCAACACTTGAAAAACGGATCGTATCGCCTTTTAAAACGGCAATCGAAAAAACACCTTCATTATTAGTGATCGTTCCCCGTCCTGTTCCCACAACAATTATACTTGTGGCTTCAAGCCCGCGTAAGCTGTCGGCACTCATTACCACACCATATAACTGAACAACTGAATCTTTTCTTTGTGTCTGGTTCTGGGCTCTACTGTACAACGAAGACAGTAATAAAACAATAAAAAGGGAATATCGTAAAACTTTGTTCATGCTTATTAAGTCCAAATCAATTTTTATGCAAAGAAAGTAAAGGCATAACAAATAAACCGTATGCACAGTTAACTTTGCGGCCCTCTGAATGTTTTTAACAAAATTATGGATGATGAACGAAAATGATATTCTCAGTGCTTTAAACAGTGTACAGGAACCGGATCTTGGAAAAGATATCGTTACCCTAAACATGGTAAAAGATATTTTGATAAATGACAATGTAGTGTCATTTACTATTGTGTTAACCACACCTGCATGCCCTTTAAAAGAAGTGTTGCGTACAGATTGTATAAATGCAGTTCAAAAAATAAATGACGGTGTTGTAGTGAACGTAAATTTTACTTCTCATACAACCAGCAAGCGCAGCGATGGCAAAACAATTTTACCCGGCGTAAAAAATATTATTGCAGTAGTAAGCGGCAAAGGCGGCGTTGGAAAAAGTACGGTGGCTGCAAACCTTGCCCTGGCTTTATCACAACACAATGCCAAGATCGGTTTAATGGATGCTGATATTTACGGCCCAAGCGTTCCTATAATGTTTGGTGTGCGTGGCGAACGGCCCATGATGCGCGATGTAAATGGCAAAGGCATGATCATTCCGCTGGAGCGTTATGGCATTAAATTAATGAGCATCGGATTATTGGTTGATGAAAAAAATGCAGTGGTTTGGCGCGGCCCGATGGCAAGCAGCGCCATTAAACAATTTGTTACCGATGTTGATTGGGGCGAACTTGATTATCTCGTTATTGATATGCCGCCGGGCACAGGCGATATTCATCTTACATTGATGCAAACCGTTCCTGTAACAGGCGCTGTTATTGTTACTACACCGCAGCTTGTTGCATTGGCTGATGCGAAGAAAGGCATTGCTATGTTTGCCCAGGCGCAGTTAAATGTACCGGTAATTGGTTTAGTGGAGAACATGGCGTATTTCACACCTGCTGAGTTACCGAACAACAAGTATTACATTTTTGGAAAAGAAGGAGGAAAGCGTTTGGCTGAAGAATATGACCTTCCGTTTCTAGGCCAGGTTCCATTGGTGCAAAGTATTCGCGAAGGTGGGGATGAAGGTGTTCCTGTAATGATGAGTGATGATGAAATTTCGCGCGCTGCTTTTGAAAACTTTGCAGCTATCACTGCAAGAAGTGTTTCAATGCTGAATGCAAATTTCTCTGAAGAAAAAGTTGCGTCTGTGGTTGATTAATGCAGTTCAATGCAGAAAAATCAATGTAATATTTACCTGGGGTTCTCATACTGTTTTTGATTTACAACAGTTTATAGCAGCGGTTAATTTATTATGCTGCTGTGAATGCGGTTTTCAAACAATTACTTAGCTTTATAAGCTCATCTGTAACTTCTGATGAACACCATACTAACAACTGACAATACCTTGTTTGCCAATCTGATTAAAACCAAAAGCCGTGACGCTTTTTCAGAATTGTATGATAAATACGCTTCCGCCTTATTTGGAGTCATTTGCAGAATTGTTCAGAATAAAGTTGCGGCAGAAGAATTACTACAGCAGGTTTTTGTAAAAATCTGGAATAACATTGATAAATATGAAACATCTAAAGGAACATTGTTTACATGGATGTTACATATAACCCACGATATATGTATTGCCTACCTGCGCAATGCGCAACACGAAATGCTTACACAGCTTCAGTTTCCTGAAACTTTAGCCATACACGAAACAGCACAATACAAAACACAAAATGAAGAATTAAATGATTGCACACTTAATCCGGAACATAAATACAAACAAGTGATCGAGCTCTTATTTTTTTGGGGATACTCACAGGAAGAAATTGCACAACAGTTGCAAATTCCTTTGAACACTGTGCAAACAAGAAGCAGAATGGGTTTGCAGCAATTAAGAGCCTTGTATGAAAATTTTAATAAAACTAATTTTGAACTGGCAAATGGATAGCAAAACATACATAGCATCAGGCGTAATCGAAGATTACTGCTTAGGCATATTGAATGATAAAGAGAACAAAGACGTTGAGCAATATGCACAATTACATCCTGATGTAAAGCAGGAAATAGATGTTTATATGCAGGTGCTTGAGCAGTACGCCATGGATAATGCTATTGATCCTGGTGAAGAAATGAGAACTAAGACATTTATGCTCATTGAAAACCTTGCATTAGAACAGGAAGCAGATCTTCAACATCTTCCTTTGTTAAATAAATACAGCGACCCGGATAATTGGTTAAAAATTGTAGAATCATTATTACCCGGAGAATTAACGGAAGACATGCTTGTAAAGGAATTACGAAACGAGCATGGGATTTCACAAACAATCATCTGGACCAAAATTGATTACCCTGATGAAGTGCATGAGAAAGTAGAAGAATGTTTTATTATTCTAAAAGGTAAATGCAGGTGCAATATTGAAGGTGAAGAAATTGAAGTAGATGCAGGCGGTTTTTTGCAGATACCTATGTTCAAACATCATGATGTAAAAGTTCTTGAATCACCGGTGCTTGCTATAGTACAAAGAATAAAAGTTGCATAAGAATTAAAAAATAACTCACCAGTTTTTTTAACCGATTTAAAGAATTGATTCGCCGATATTTTTCACCGGCTTCTGAAAATAATTATCATAAACCAGGCACTTCATCTGTATTAAATCTTCATTCACCGATTAACGATTGTCGCCGGTAATCTTCATGGGTTTCTTTGTGGAATAATATCAAACAAAGAACTTATGAAACGGATTTTACTATTATTAAGTGCATTCAGTTTTATCGCTCTTACATCAATCGCTCAAAATATAAAAGGTGTTGTGAAAGATGGTGAAGGGAAGTTGCTTGCCAACGCAAGTGTGTCATTACTAAATGCAAAAGATTCTTCAGTCATAAAAATTTCAATCACCGATGCTTCCGGTGGATATAAATTTCAAAATATAAAAGACGGAAAATACTTAACCGATGTAAACTACATTGGTTATGCCGTTGCACATTCTGCCATATTTGAAGTTAACGGCAACGATGTAAATGTTGCTGTTGTTTCACTTGCAAAAGCAAACAATGGTTTAAAAGATGTTGTGGTAACTGCAAAAAAACCAATCATTGAAGTAAAGGCAGATAAAACCATTTTAAATGTTGAAAACACTATCAATGCAACAGGAAGTGATGCGTTGGAATTGCTGCGCAAATCTCCAGGTGTATTGGTTGATAAAGATGATAATTTAAGCCTTGCGGGAAAAAATGGTGTGCAGGTTTATATTGACGGAAAACCTTCTCCGTTAAGCGGTGCAGACCTGGCAGCGTATTTAAAATCGTTGCCTTCATCACAGATAGAAGCGATAGAACTTATCACTAATCCATCTGCTAAATATGAAGCAGAAGGCAATGCAGGCATCATTAACATCCGCTTAAAAAAGAATAAAGCTTTTGGAACAAACGGTTCTGTAAATCTTGGTTATAACATCGGCACATATCCAAGATATAATGCAGGCTTTGCTTTTAATCACCGCAATAAAAAAGTAAATATTTACGGCAACTATAATTACAACTATAATAAGAATGATGGCTTCATAAATATTTATCGCATACAGCTTGATACAATTTTTGATCAGCATTCAAATATGATCTACAAAAACAGCAGCCATAATTTTAAAGCAGGTGTTGATTATTCTATTAATAAAACCAGTACGATTGGTGTAATGGTGAACGGCAATCTCTCTGATCCATCAACAAGTAATCAGAGCAGTACATTAATAACCTATCAGCCTACAGATTCATTGAACAAAATATTAAAAGCAGATAATTCAAGCGTTGGAAAAAGAGACAACATCAATGCCAATCTTAATTATCATTTTGCAGATACGTTGGGCCATGAATTAAATATTGATGCTGATTATGGATACTACAACATTAAGACAAATCAATATCAGCCGAACTATTATTACGACCCAACAGGAACTGTGTTGCAAAGTCAGTACATCTATAACATGATCGCTCCGACAAAAATTGATATCTATTCTGCAAAAGTTGATTATGAACAAAACTTTATGAAAGGCAGGTTAGGGTATGGCGGAAAGATATCTTATGTAAAAACTACCAACGATTTTGAACGCTATAATGTTTATCCGACTGATAAATTGTTAGACACATTGCGCAGCAATAATTTCAACTATAAAGAAAACATAAACGCAGCGTATGTAAACTATAACAGGCAGTTTAAAACTGTAATGATACAGGCTGGCTTGCGCGTAGAGAATACAAATTCTGAAGGCGTATCAAATGGTTATAACTGGGAAGGAGATTATATAGCTTACGATTCAACATTCAAAAGAGATTATACTGATTTCTTTCCAAGCGCTGCTGTAACGTTTAATAAAAATCCAAAGAACCAGTGGTCACTCGCATACAGCAGAAGAATTGACCGCCCGGCTTACCAGGATCTGAATCCGTTTGAATTTAAACTGGATGAATACACATATCAAAAGGGTAATACGCAACTAACACCACAATACACAAACAGCGTTTCTTTAACCAACACTTTGTGGTACAGGCTAACTACCAAATTAAGTTACAGTCATGTGAATGATGTGTTCGCGCAGATAATAGATACGGCTGATAAATCAAAAACCTATATCACAAAAAAGAACCTTGCAGACCAGGATTTGGTAGCACTGAATATCAGCATGCCTTTTCAATACAAATGGTACAGCGTGTTTGCAAATGTTAATACTTTCTATTCTCACTACAAAGCAAACTTTGGTGAAGGCAGAACAATTGATCTTGATGTGTACTCAGTAAATATTTATGCGCAGCAAACATTTAAAGTAGCAAAAGCAACAACCATTGAAGTAAGCGGTTTTTATTCATCTCCATCCATCTGGCAGGGAACATTTAAAACAGCATCCATATGGAGTGCTGATGGTGGTGTGCAGCAGACTTTATTCAAAGGAAAAGCAACTGCAAAAGCAAGTGTAAGCGATATATTTCAAACGCTGCGCTGGAGCGGCACCAGCAATTTTGCAGGTCAGTATATGAAGGTGAATGGCGGTAACGACAGCAGGCAATTGCGTTTAAGCTTTACATACAGGTTTGGCAGCACACAGGTTAAAAATGCACGCCAGCGTAAAACAGGAGCAGACGATGAAGGCCAGCGTATAGGCAACCAGGGTGGTGGATTGAATTAGTCTCTAGGTGATGAATAAATATAGCGGCCCGGAATTCTTTCCGGGCTTTTTGTTTCAGGCAATTGCCTGTTTAAGTTTATTTTTAAAATAAGTAATTATTAATTGAAGGGCTTTGAAAATGATAAGCCCGGTTAATATTCCACCAATACAACCGCCTGCCGCACCTATCCAAAGGGCATTGCTCTCAGATAATTGAAGATGAAAAAATTTAGTGATAAACCATAAACAGCCTGCACCAAGAAAAGTTCCTGCAAGTATTCCAAGAATGATTATAAATGTTTTAAATCCTGTGGCAAAAGATCTTTTGTAAATGCCCATTAGCACAGAAGCAGAAGTTATGCCTGCTGTTATCAATAAAAAAATAAAACCTATAACAACAATTGCAGCAATTGCTCCGAAAAAAGAAGCAACAAGAATTGCCGAAAAGAATGCGATGGCAAATGTTATAAGGAACAGATTCATACCATCATCTTCAGCTTCTTTATTGGAAGTATCGTTATTAGCAATAGCTGAAGAATCTTTTTGTATTGTTGTAGTATCGGTTTGTGCGTTAATACTATTGAATGCAGGCGAAATCGCCAGCATTAAGCTTAGTGTTGAAAGAATAATAAATTTCATTTTATTAAAATAATTTCCAAAAATATTTAAATCTTGCATTAGCGTTTAAATTAACCTGAATGTATAATATCCCACATTTCAAAGCGGCAGATCATAAAGAAGTGATCGCATTTATGCATGCGCATCCGTTTATAACATTATGTGGCTGTGATGCAAACAACCAGCCTGTTGCAACGCATGTGCCTGTTCTTATTGTAGAAAGAGACGGTAAACTTTTTTTGCAGGCACACATCATGCGGAAGCAAAAACATACCATCGCATTTGAACACAACCCGGATGTGCTTGCTATATTTTCAGGCGCGCATACGTACGTAAGTGCAAGCTGGTATACAACAAAGACGATTGGCAGCACATGGAATTACCAGGCTGTGCATGCAAAAGGAAAACTAAGTTTTCAGAACGATGCATTCCTGCATGATTTGCTGGCAAGGCTTACTGAATACTTTGAAAATAACCCGCATTCTCCATCATTGGTTCCTGAATTGCCGGAGGAATATGTAAGCAACATGATGAAAGCAATTGTTGCATTTGAAATTGAGATAACATCAATGGAACATGTTTTTAAATTAAGCCAGAACCGCGATAAGGAAAGCTATGAAAATATTATTGAGCAGTTGAAGCGGGGTGATGAGGAAGCAAAAGCTGTTGCGGCAACAATGATAAAAAACCAAAGCAATGTGTTTTAGGAAATAGCCGGGAAGATTGTTCGTTCCACGAAAGTGAGCATCTCATCATTAAGATCTTCAAAGCTTTTAATAATGAGATGCTCAGTCAGGCCGGGCATGGCGTGCAGGAGATTGTGTTTTGCTCTTGCTATCTTAAACTTTATATAATCAATAAACCCTGTAGTCGCCTTTCCCACGAAAGTGGGAATCTCATAACCAGGTTCTTTTTCAACTGTTGATTAATAGTTACTCCTTCACAAACTGCTTTGTAATTACTTCCCCATTGGTTTTAATCTTCAGCACATAATTGCCTGCATGCAATAAAGCAATGTTTAATTTATAAGACGAAGCACTCGCAACGGCCTGCAACTGTATATTACCGCTTAGATCAAAGATCGTCAGTTTTGTTTTTTGTGTAGCCGGTAAGCCCTGTATGTTTAAACTACCGGCAGCAGGATTGGGGGAAACCTTAATTTCATCATTACTAATGGCAATAACATTTGTATCTAAGTCGCCATTTGAAAGATATTCATAGCCAGAAAACCACCGGTTTGATCAACAATGCTTATAA
The DNA here is from genome assembly GCA_013286425.1 of Bacteroidota bacterium. Lineage (GTDB taxonomy): Bacteria > Bacteroidota > Bacteroidia > Chitinophagales > Chitinophagaceae > Parafilimonas. The sequence goes on along the minus strand of JABDFS010000003.1, from coordinate 21,453 downwards.
CTCCGGCACAAATGATTGAGCCATCATTTAATGAAGTTGCAGCAGTGCACTCAAGATACGCTGTTGCTGATGAAGTAAGCACCTTCCCATCCACTCCAAAACTACTATCCAGGGTTCCTGCTTTTTGCGCCATCAATTCAATAGAAAAACATAAAACAATAAGTGTAAAGATCAGTTTCATAGTAAAAAGGTTTGGTGTTTTGAAGATAGCTATTAATCCTGTAAAACTTCTGTTTACTGATAGCTATAAGACAACAAAAACATTTCCATACCAGCAGATTCATTTCTTCGATATAACTTCGATATTTCTTCGATATAATTTCGATATAACTTCGATCCAATAGATCGAAGTTATATCGAAGTTATATCGTAAATAAATCGAAAAAATAAGCTTACCGGTAATTATATACCAGGCAATAAGCATAACAAAATGATTAATGCAGCCTGTAGTTATACATCTGTCATTGCCTGTAGGTTGATAGTAAAAAAATAAATAGCTATGTTGATTTTATAACAGTGCCTATTCTGTTTGTTTTACAAAACGATAAGTTTTATCATCAGGCAGCAAAAGGAATTGACCTTCAAAATGATCTTCCTGGAAATGAAATATATCTCCGTTAAAAAATACTTCAACAATCCATGGCTGAATAGTAAACGTATAAACATGCGGCGTTGATTGCAATTTGAATGAAGAGGCACGCTCAGCACATAAATCACTTAAAAATTGGATGGAGTCAACGGCATAAGGAAGATTTAAAACACCATATCATCAAATTCAAATATGGTATCGTGTTGCTTCGATTGCACACGGCAGTAGATCAGCCGGTATAAGTACTTGTTTTTATCTTCAATCTTTATAACAGGAAATTTCCCTTTTGATACAGTTGTGTTTGCAAGTTTAAAATCTTTTCCCGGTAATGTTTTGCCTGTAAAAATAATGTTGTTGTTATTCATCGCCCATTTGCCGGAACCATACCTGTCCAGTGCACCGTAAGTAAAGTAAAATTCAAAACCTGAATCGCTGTTAAGCTTAAAAGCAGCAGCGGTTTCCATTACACCTTCAAGTGCATATTCTCCTTCAATATTTTTTTGTGCAGGTGCATTCAATGTAAGATTTATAAAAGCAAGAAATAAATAAATGGTGTGTTTCATAACTGATCTGTAGTATCAATCAGCCATGTACCAGCTTCCACAATACTATACCTGCAGCAACACTTACATTTAAAGAATGCTTCATACCATGTTGCGGAATTTCTATGCAGCCATCAGACAGCAGCATGGCTTCATTCTGAACACCTGTTACTTCATTGCCAAAGATCATTGCTGTTTTTTTATTTGAAGGAATGGTAACCTGGTCAAGCGCAGTGCTTTGTTCAGCCTGTTCAATTGCATAGACAGTATAATCATTTTGTTTAAGCTGGTTGATGGCATCAGCAATGTTTTCAAACTGCATCCAGTCAACAGTTTCAACGGCGCCCAACGCTGTTTTATGAACAGAACGATGTGTGGGTGGCGGCGTATAACCGCAAATAAAAATGCATTCAATTAAAAAAGCATCTGCTGTTCTGAAGATGCTTCCCACATTATACGCGCTGCGAATGTTATCCAGCAAAACAATGATCTTGTTTTTTTCTGCCTGTTTAAATTCTTCAACTGTTTTACGGTTCAGTTCATCCATGCTTAGTTTACGCATGGCGCAAAAATAAACTGCCCCGTTGTTATACGGAGCAGTTAGTTAACAAGGGAACCATCTATTACTGAACAACCATCTTAAAAGACTCTTTCATACTGTCCATTGTAAACACTATTGTATAGGTGCCCGGCGCCATGTTATCCATATGAAAATGGCCATTGTTAAGGCCGGTGACCGCAGCCATATCTGTTTGATTAACCAACCTGCCCGATGCATCAAATAACTCTACATGCATGCTGTTTTGTTTATCAGAATTGAATTGTATCATTAAGTGCCCTGGCCTGCTGATAGGATTAGGGCTTAAGCTTACTATTAATTTAGGTGCACCTTTATCGTTGCGGAAGGTTTTTATATCTGATAAAAAAGACTTGCCATCTTTATCAACAATATTCAAAGAATAATAAGCAAACCTGTAAGCAGAAGGCAAACTGTTATCGGTATAAGAATAATTGGTAAGAATGCCTGAATTGCCTTTCGCCGGTACACTTGCAATTTTTTCAAAACGGTTTCCATCAGTGCTGCGCATTACATCAAAATGATCTGTATTTTTTTCTGTTGCAGTAACCCATTGTAAAAACGCAGTGTTTATTTTGGTTGGAATAATTGTAAAATTACTAAGCACTACAGGCAGTATTCCTGATACTATGATAGTTCCATTCATGTTGGGTGCATGAATTGTACAATCATAATTATAAATACCTTCTATAGTAACGACGTAATAAAATGATGGATCAGAGGATCGTATCTGTGAGTCCCATGTAGCAGCGCCCACAGGTATACTGATTGATGTTGTAGTATGAACTCCGTGCTTCCATACCCATGTAACAGTATCCCCGATTAATGCATTTACAGTAGAAGGAGTAAACTGGTAATTGGAAACCTGCACTTCATGATTGGTTGCAAATAACTGGTGCGCCGTTAACAGGCAGGCTATAAAAAAGCAGGTTTTTTTCATACAGGATTTTTATGTTAGCTTATGTATGGGTAAACCTTAGTTAATGAAAAAAAGTTGCCTTATTAACAAAATTTGTAACATTGCAGCTTTCTAAAACCACTGTTTATGATTTTCAACCGCTTAAACGCCTGCCTGTTGGCTATGGTTCTCGGCGTAGCAACTATTTCCGCTCAAAGTGTACAGCCAAAAGTTAAATTTGGCGATATTTCGCCTGCAGATTTTGCACCCAAAGTATATGAAGTAGATTCTTCAGCGAACGCGGTTTATTTGTATGATATTGGCTCATCTAAACATATTGGCAATTCCCAGGGCTGGTTTTCTGTTGTTTACACAGTGCATGAACGCATTCGCTTATTAAATAAGAAAAGTTTTGATAACCTGGGAACAGTAAAAATTCCACTTTTCAAATTAGGCAATGATATGGAAAGGGTGAGCGACCTGCAGGCATCTACTTTCAATATTGAAGACGGTAAGGTAGTTGAAACAAAAGTTGATAAGAATTCTGTTTTTAAAGATAAAGATGGCGACAATCAAATAGTGAAATTTACCTTCCCTGATTTAAAAGAAGGATGCATAATTGAATATAGTTTTACTAAAACAATACCCAACTTTTTAGATATACCCTCATGGCATTTTCAAGGTCAGTATCCTAAATTATGGAGTGAGTTCAGCACTGAAATTCCGCAATTTTTTGATTTTATTGTTTTAAGCCCTGGCTATCTTGAACCTGTTTTAGATACGGTTTTATCTTCTGCTGATAACTTCAGAATATTTGTACCAAGTAACGGACAAGTTTATGATTTCAGAAGCAACACTATAAAACATACATGGGCTTATAAAGATGTTCCTGTTATTAAAGAAGAAAAATTTATTACAGATCTTGATAATTATGTACAAAAACTGGAATTTCAATTATTTGCAATTCGGCCGCCCAATGAATCACCCAGTTATTACATACATACGTGGAATGAAATGGTTGACAAATTAATGCAGGCTGATGATTTCGGCGCTGATCTTTCCAAAAATAATGGCTGGTTAAAAGATGATATTGAAGCAGCAGTACAAAACGAATCAGATACTATAGAAAAAGCAAAAAAGATTTACGAATACATTCAAAAAAATTATTCCTGTATTAATCATTCTGCTATCCTTTTATCGCAACCACTTAGGAAAACTCAACAAACTAAGAAGGGTAATGTTTCAGATATTAATATGCTATTGATTGCAATGTTGAGAAACGCAGGCTTTGATGCAGATCCTGTTTTGTTAAGTACACGAGGCCATGGGAAAACAAATAGTGTCTATCCTATAATGAGTAAATACAATTATGTAATTGCAAGATTGAATATCGATGATAATAAATTTTACCTGCTTGATGCTGCTCGACCATTATTAGGCTTTAGCAAACTGGATGAAGATTGTTACAACGGTTATGCGCGGGTAATTGCATCGGCTCCCGTCCTGATAAATCTTTCTTCTGATTCTTTGCATGAATCAGAAGAAACAAGTTTAATTATTACCAATGATGACAATGGGAAAATGACAGGAAACTATCAAAATACTATGGGCATAATGCAATCTGTAAATATGCGTAAAAAAATGCAGAGTTCAAGCGTAGATGATTATTTCAAAAACGTAAAAAAATCTTTTGCTTTAGATGTTGATCTTGCCAATATCAATATTGATTCTCTTCAAAAAACTGATATGCCGGTAGCAGTAAAGTATAATATTTCTTTCAAGCCTGACGAAGATGTACTTTACTTTTCGCCGGTTGTAGGAGATGCTGTTTATAAAGAAAACCCGTTTAGTGCAGCGGAAAGATTTTACCCTGTAGAAATGCCGTATTGCAGTGATGAAACTTATATCCTGAATATGGAAATACCAAAGGGATATAAGATTGATGAACTGCCTAAGTCAACACGTGTGTCATTAAATAGTGATGAAGGGATGTTTGAATATCTTGTTCAAAGTGATGATCAACGTATACAATTACTTTGCCGTATTAAAATAGATAAAGCAACTTTTGAACCTGATGATTACCAAACGCTGCGCAACTTCTTTGCACTTATTGTTGAAAAAGAAGGAGAGCAAATAGTGTTTAAAAAGTTATAAATTTTATGAGAACTGTTTATCAACCCTTAATTGCTTTAAAGCAATTTATCATCCTTTTAAGTTTTATATTTTTTCCTGTTATTGTTTTTTGCCAGGAAGATGCAAATTTTAAATTCGGAAATGTAACTGCAAAAGACTTTGATGTTTCTTCTTCCAAAATGGTAGACAGCAGCACCGGTGCTGTAATTTTATATGAGTGCGGCTTTACACATTTTGCCGGCAATAACCAGAGTTGGTTTGATTACGTTTATACCTGTACCAAACGAATAAAAATAATCAATAAAAAAGCTTTCGATTTAGCAACTGTTGAACTGTCTTTATATAAAGATGATGAAACAGCAGAAACGCTGTCAGGCGTTAAAGCAGCTACCTATAGTCTTGAAAATGGAAAAGTTTCATCATCATCATTGGATGAGAACAGTATTTTTTCGGAAGTGGAAGATGAAAACCATATCACTAAAAAATTTACGCTGCCTGCAGTTAAAGAAGGCTGTATAATTGAATACACATACACGGAAAACTCACCTTATCTTTTGCATATTCCCTTTTGGGAATTCCAGGATACAAAGTACCCGGTATTATGGAGCGAATACAGGATTTCAATTCCTACCATGTTAACGTACACTTCTATAAAACAAGGCTTAAATCCTTTTTTTATTAATAAAGCATGGGTGGGAAAAGAAAGCTATAAAGTAAATCAGAAAGCGCCGCTTGAGGATGCTTATACACTGGCAATGAATTGGTATGTAGATGCGCCTACAATTAATCACAAATGGGTGCAGAAAGATCTGATGCCTTTTGAAACAGAAAGCTTTATTTCTTCGCCGGTTAATTATGTTGATAAAATTGAGTTTCAGCTTTCACAAACATATAATGGTAAAGACACAGAAAAAGTGTTTAATACATGGAAGTCTGTAATAGATTATTTCACAAACAAAAAAGATTTTATACAGGCTAATGCAGGTGATAACTCATGGATAAAAGATATTCCCGGTACTAATAGTAATGAACTTGAAACAGCAAAAGCAATTTATTACTATGTGCAGAATAATTATGCATGTACAAATAGCCGGGATATTTATTCGTATACCGATTTATATGAAGTGTACAGAAGGCAGAAAGGAACAGTAAGAGAAATAAATCTTTTATTAATAGCCATGCTAAAAAATAAAGGCATTTATGCAGAGCCTGCAATACTTAGCACAAAATCAAACGGTTTTATAAATCCTTATTATCCTGTTCTTGATAAACTTAATTACATCATTTGCCGGAGTGTGATTAATGGAAAAGTATATTTACTTGATGCTACTAAACCAACGCTAAGCTTTGACCAACTTTCAACTGACTGCTATAATGGTTATGCAAGAATTATTGATACACACCGTTCTGACTCATTGTATTTGTTTTCCGATTCTTTGGTGAATACAGATGTTTCAACGCTTTCATTAAGTAACGATGATGATGGAAAAATTTCAGGGACATTTAAATATACAATGGGCAAAATTTCGTCTGCTGGTATGCGCGAAAAAATGTTAACCACAAATTCAACAGGATATTTTAAAAATTTGAAAAACGATTATCCTTTTGATATAAACATGACCCATACAGGTATTGATTCACTTGATCAGAAAGAAATGCCTGTTGCTGTTCATTATGATATAAGTTTTAAAACAGGTGGCGATGATATAGTTTATTTTAATCCAATGGCTCCTGTAATGGAAAAAGAAAACCCGTTCAAAGCTGCACAGCGATCTTACCCTGTAGAAATGGATTATTGTATGGATAAAACATATGTGTTGAATATGCAGGTTCCAACCGGTTATGTGGTTGATGAATTACCTAAATCGGCACGCATTTCTTTAAACGATAACCAGGGAACATTTCAATACCTTATTCAACATACCGGTGATAACATTCAATTGATGTGCCACCTGAAATTGAACCAGGCAACCTTTGAACCCGGAGACTATGAAACATTGCGTAACTTCTTTGCTTTTATAGTTGAAAAAGAAGGAGAGCAAATAGTTTTTAAAAAGCAATAAATTTTTATGAAAACAGGGTATTCATTTTCAACCATATTAAAGCGATCAATAATTATTAGTTGCTTTATTTTTTGTTCAGGTATTGTTTTTTGTCAGAAAGAAGCAGACTTTAAATTCGGAAATGTAAACGCAAAAGATTTTGACGTTTCTTCTTCAATTGTAAGTCCCGACGATGCTGCTATTATCTTATACGAATCGGGATACACGCATTTTGTGGGCAATAAAAAAGCCTGGTTTAGCTATGTGTATACCTGTACAAGAAGAATTAAGATCATCAATAAAAAGGCATTTGATCTTGCAACTGTAAGAATACCGTTGTATTCAAAGGATGATAACACCGAAGAGTTATCAGATGTAAAAGCTGTTACCTATACGCTTTCAAATGGTAATGTAACATCGGTGGCTTTAAGTAAGAGTGATATTTTTTCTGAGCAGGAAAATAAAAATATAACTGTCAAAAAATTTACGTTGCCGGGTATACAGGAAGGATCAATATTTGAATACACCTATACCGTTACTTCTCCATATACATTCAGCATTCCTTCATGGCGTTTTCAAAGTGCAGAATACCCGGTCTTATGGAGTGAATGTAAAGTCTCCATTCCTTCAGCACTAACATATATTTTAATACACCAGGGGTTTGATTCATTTTATTTGAAGAAATCATCACAGGGTTATCAAACTTATATGGTAACAAAGCCAGCAGATAAAAGCAGCCTTGGTATGCAGGATGAACAATTAAGTGTAAGCGCTGTTACAAATAATTTTGTGTGGGCCCAAAAAGATGTAAAGCCTTTCAAACCTGAAAGCTATATTTCATCTCCGGAAAACTATGTTGATAAAATTGAATTTCAGCTCTCGGGAACTTATAATGGCGAATCTCAATCTGCAGTATGGAACACATGGCAAACAGCATGTAAAGAGTTTTTTGATGATGATGATTTTCAAAAAGCCACTGCGCATGATAATGCCTGGTGGATAAAAGATGTGCCGGGTTCTGCCAATCCTCAAAATAACCTGGATGTTGCCAAAGAAATTTATTACTACCTGCAAAATAATTATACCTGTTCAGATACTTCGGATGCACTGCGGCCTACGGATTTGGTTGATGTATATAAAAAACAAAAAGGTAGTGTAAGAGGAATAAATCTTTTGCTGACAGCTATGCTAAACAACAAAGGCATTTATGCGCAACCGGTTATGCTAAGCACAAAAGAAAATGGTTTTTTAAATCCCAATTACCCGGTTAGAGATAAGTTTGATTATCTTATTTGCAGGGCAACAATTAACGGGCAAACCTATTTGCTTGATGCCGCTGATCCTGTACTTGGATTTGGAAAACTTCCTGTAAAATGTTTTAATGGTTATGCAAGAGTGATTGATGCAAACCGGCCTGATTCGTTATATCTTTTTTCAGATTCACTGAAAGAAACTGTGGTTTCAAATTTATTTTTAAGCAATGATAGTACCGGACAAATTTCCGGTGCATATAAAAGCACGCTGGGTGAATTTCAATCTCAAAACATACGCAGGGAACTGGCTGCTGTAAATGAAGCGGATTATTTTAAGCGTCTTACAAAAAATTATTCATTTGATGTAAACATAAGTAATGCTTCAGTAGATTCATTGGAACATAAAGAGCTGCCTGTGGGCATTCAATATAATTTATCTTTTAAACCTGAAGGTGACATTATTTATTTTAACCCGGTTGTTGGCACTGATATGATAACGGGAAACCCTTTTAAAGCTGCTGAGCGTTCTTATCCTGTGGAAATACCTTTTTGCATATACAAAACATATATTCTGAGCATGCAGGTTCCGGCAGGTTATAAAGTTGATGAGCTTCCAAAATCAGCAAGAGTAACATTGAATGGCAATGAAGGTTCTTTTGAATATCTTGTACAACAAAACGATGACCAGATTCAAATGCTTATTCGTTTAAAAATAAATAAGGCAACATTTGAACCGGAAGATTACGAAACGCTGCGCAACTTTTATGCATCGGTTGTTGAAAAGGAAAGTGAACAAATAGTATTTAAGAAACAATAATAAAAAATGAAATCCTTAATATTTTTTAGCGCTATAATTTTTTCTGCTTTATGTGTGCGTGCACAGAATTATAATATATTGATGATCCCTGATTCTTTAATGAAGAACGCGAACGTGGTTGATCGGTATTCTGAGATGCACCTTACTATCATAAATGAGAAAAAAGCAATCTTATATGAAAAACAGGTATACACCATTCTAAATGAAGCTGGCGATAAATACGCTGATTATACAACATACTACGATAAGTTCAATTCTATAAATGATCTTGACGGAAGCTTATATGATGCGTCCGGTAAAAAATTAAAGGAAGTCAAGAGAAAAGATATATCAGATCATGCAAGCTATGATGGCTATAGTTTAATGATTGATGCACGCTATAAAGAACATAATTTTTATTGCAGGGATTATCCTTACACCGTTGAATATGAAGAAGAGGATGAACAAAATCAAATGTTTTCCTTACCAACATGGGATCCGCAGATATCTGCCTTAATGAGTGTTCAGGCAAGTAAACTAATTGTTGAAGCACCTTCAAATTATAAATTCCGTTACAAACAATTTAATTTAAAAACAGAACCACAGATAACACAAAAGGGCGATAAAGTAATTTACACATGGGAAGTAGATAATCTTACAACAAAAAAGTATGAAGTATATCAGCCGGGATGGAGAGATATTATGCCTTCTGTTATGCTTGCGCCTACAACTTTTGGGCTTGATGATTATACAGGAGACATGAATACATGGAAAGGCTTTGGAGATTTTATTAATACACTTAGAAAAAACAGGGATGTATTGCCTGACAATGTGAAACAGAAAGTACATGCATTAACGGATAACGTAAAAGACCCGCGTGAAAAAGTTGATATTCTTTATAAATACCTTCAGGAAAATTCAAGATATGTAAGTGTGCAGTTAGGTGTGGGCGGCTGGCAGCCTTTTGACGCAAATTATGTTGCGACAAATAAATATGGCGATTGTAAAGCACTGTCAAACTATATGGTTGCTTTGTTAAGCGAAGCCGGAATTAAAGCAGATTATGTTTTAATTAAAGCAGGTGAAGGTGAAGAACCTATTCAGACAGATTTCCCGATCAACCAATTTAACCATGCTACTGTTTGTGTGCCGCTTGATAAAGATTCAATCTGGCTTGAATGCACCAGTCAAACCAAATCCACAGGTTATGCCGGAACATTTACAGGAAACCGTTATGCTTTATTAGTTGATGAAAATGGCGGGCATATTGTTAGAACGCCGCAGTATAATGCAAACGATAATTTAATTATTAGAAATATAGAAGGCACAGTTGACAGTGCAGGCAATTTAACTGCAAAAGTATTTACGCATTATGCAGCGTGCGAATCGGATGATGTGCAATTGCGGCTTGATTATGCAGATAAGAAACGTATAGAAGATGTTTTGAAAGAAGAATTTGATTTGCCTACTTATGATGTTACAAGTTATAACTACAAACAGAATAAAGGAATGATTCCTTCAGTTGATGAAGACCTTCAAATAAATGCAACCAACTACGCTTCGGCAATGGGTAAAAGGTTTTTTTTAATGCCTAATGTAATAACACATTTAGGCGTTAAAATAGACACATCAGAAAAACGTGTCTATGATATTGTATTGGATGATCCTTTTACACACATTGATTCTGTTTCTATTAAACTCAGTGGAAAGTATACCGTAGAAAGCCTTCCGAAAGATGTAAACCTTAATACACCTTATGGCAGTTATTCAATCAGTTTTAAATACCAGGATAATACTGTTAGTTGCGTAAGAAAATTTCAACAAAATGCTTCAAGGTTTCCCTCATCGGCTTATGCAGATTTCGGTGCTTTTGTAAATACAATTTATAAATCAGACCGCAGCAAAATGGTATTTATAAAAAAGGAATCCAACTAAAATTTAAACTGGTAACCAAGTGTTGCTATTGCCTCGAGGTAACCTAATCCCTGTGAAGCCCTGTTGCCTTTAGCTGTAGAGGTGTTGGCGAGTGCATCAACGTATCGTACATAGCCTGTTTTACCTGTGGTTTCCAGGAAGAAGTTTTTAAGCATATAAAATCTTACTCCTGCTTCAACGCTGATATTATAGCCCGCCACATGAAAGTTATTGTTTAAACGATCGCCTTTCCATGTAAAATCTGTTCGTGGAATATTAATGCCTGCGCCGCCTTTGTAAATAAGTGTAAGTAAGTCGCGCGATTTAGATCTTGTTTGAAACAAGGTGTTTTGCCCAACATAATTTATATGCAACCAGTTAGCTCCATCTGTATGTTCAAAATGTAAAAATGTTTGTGCATTTAAAACACTGTCGCCATCTACCTGTTGCTTATCGATAGTACCGGTTACATGCACGGTTTGTCCATCTGTTACAACATATTTTGCATGGTCAAAATTTATTTCAATCGCTTTTGTAAAATTTTTGTCCAGGTAAAACCCAAAGCGATAATTATACTGGGGTATTGATACTTCTTCAGGATGCCTGTAAATGTCGCTGTAATCTCCCTGGTCATGCGCTTTTGCGTGATGTAAAGTGAAATTATCTCCGTTACTCATCTTGAAAAAAATATTGCTATGCGTATAACACTCGGCGTTATAACCCCATTGCAAATACATTCCATAAAACAAGTGTTTTTTTTCATCCTGTGCTTTTAATGAATAAGTGCAGCAAATAAATAAAGTTAGCGTAAAAAATAGTCGCTTCATGCAGTAATAATCCTTTTTCGTTTGCACAAATGTAGCGATAGGAAATCTTTGCAGTAAAATTTAATTAAAGCTGAAATAATTTCATAAAATGATGGTTTCAAGTGACATAGTTTCATTTTAAGCACATAACTACCTTTATGAATGATTTTTGATAATGTATATGGCTGAATTGAATTAAACCAATTACAGTAAACGATTATATATGAACTTAGGAAACTTTACTATTAAAGCAGCAGAAGCGTTTCAACAGGCGCAGCAGCTTGCTTTTAATAATGCAAATCCAAATATTGAAACAGAGCATATTTTAAAGGCTTTGTTGGAGCAGGAAGATTCTCCTGTTGAATACCTGTTGAAGAAAAATAATGTTACCATCAATTTACTTGAAAGTAAGTTGGATGAAGCATTGAATAAACTTCCTAAACAAAACGGGGGTGAAGCAGCGCAATCTGTAAGCCGCGATGCAAATAATGTTGTGTTGCGTGCCGGTGCTGTATTAAAACAATTCAATGATGAGTTTATTACGCCTGAACATTTGTTGCTTGCAATTTTACAAGGCAATGATGCATCAGCTAAAATATTAAAGAATGCAGGCCTTACTGAAAAAGGATTGGTTACTGCTGTAAAAGATCTGCGTAAAGGTGAAACTGTAAATTCTCAAACGCAAACACAGGAGTTTAATGCATTGAATAAATATGCAAAGAACTTAAACGAAATGGCAAGGCAGGGTAAACTTGATCCTGTTATTGGCCGTGATGAGGAGATAAGAAGAACCTTACACATTCTTTCGCGAAGAACTAAAAATAACCCCATTCTTGTTGGTGAACCTGGCGTTGGTAAAACTGCCATCGCAGAAGGCATTGCGCATCGCATTGTAAATGGTGATGTGCCTGAAAACCTTAAGTCAAAAATTATTTATGCTTTGGATATGGGCCAGCTTATTGCGGGAGCGAAATATAAAGGTGAGTTTGAAGAAAGATTGAAAAGTGTTGTAAAAGAAGTGGGCAACAGTGATGGCGAGATCATTCTTTTTATAGATGAAATTCACACGTTGGTTGGTGCCGGTGGGGGCGAAGGCGCAATGGATGCAGCGAATATTTTAAAGCCTGCATTGGCACGTGGCGAGCTGAGAGCAGTAGGTGCAACTACATTGAATGAATATCAGAAATTCTTTGAAAAAGATAAAGCACTGGAACGCCGTTTTCAAAAAGTGATGATTGATGAACCAGGTGTTGAGGATGCCATTTCTATTTTGCGCGGATTGAAAGACCGTTATGAAACGCATCATCATGTGCGTATAAAAGATGAAGCTGTTGTTGCCGCAGTTGAATTGTCAAGCAGGTATATCACTGATAGATTTTTGCCTGATAAAGCAATTGATCTGATTGATGAAAGCGCTGCAAAACTTCGACTTGAAATGAATTCAATGCCTGAAGAGTTGGATAATCTTGAAAGGCAGATTCGTCAATTGGAAATTGAACGTGAAGCCATCAAGCGTGAAAATGATGAAGAGAAATTAAGGTCACTCAATATTGAAATAAGCAACTTAAGTGTTGAGCGTGATACGTTGAAAGCAAAATGGTCACAGGAGAAAGAGCTTGTTGAAAAAATTCAGAATGCAAAAGCTTCTATCGAACAATTAAAATTAGAAGCAGAACAGGCAGAGCGTAATGGTGATTATGGAAGAGTTGCTGAAATACGTTATGGTAAAATAAAAGACCAGGAGCAAATTATTAATGATTATACAAAGCAGTTGAATGAGTTCAGCAAGCATGGCCGCAGGTTAATGAAAGAAGAAGTAGATGCAGAAGATATTGCAGAGAATGTTGCAAAAGCAACCGGCATTCCTGTAACAAGGATGATGCAAAGCGAACGTGAAAAATTATTACACCTGGAAGAACATTTACATGAAAGAGTGGTTGGCCAGGAAGAAGCAATTACTGCAGTTGCTGATGCAGTGCGCAGAAGTCGTGCAGGTTTGCAGGATCCTAAAAAACCTATCGGTTCATTCATTTTTTTAGGTACAACCGGTGTTGGTAAGACAGAGTTGGCAAAAGCGCTTGCAGAATATCTGTTTGATGATGAAAGTATGATGACGCGTATTGACATGAGTGAATACCAGGAAAAGCATACTGTGTCCCGTTTGGTTGGTGCACCTCCGGGTTATGTTGGTTATGATGAAGGCGGGCAATTAACAGAAGCCGTTCGCCGCAAACCTTACAGTGTTGTGTTGCTGGATGAAATTGAAAAAGCAAACCCTGATGTTTGGAATGTTTTATTGCAGGTTTTAGATGATGGAAGATTAACTGATAATAAAGGTCGCGTGGTGAATTTCAAAAATACAATTATCATCATGACGAGTAACATCGGAAGCAATCTTATTCAGGAAGCTTTTGAAGATGTAAATGAAAATAATGTTGAAGAAGTTTCAGAACGTGCGAAAGTAGAGGTGATGAATTTGTTGCGTCAAACAATTCGTCCTGAATTTTTAAACAGGGTTGATGAGATAATTATGTTCCAGCCATTGTTGAAAAAAGAAATAAAGAACATTGTCCGCATACAATTAAATGCATTGCAAAAATTGCTTCGCCAGAATCATATCGAACTGGAATTCACTGATTATCTAATTGATTATTTATCTGAAACAGGATTTGATCCGCAGTTTGGCGCAAGGCCTTTAAAACGTTTAATTCAAAAAGAAATAGTAAACCAGTTAAGTAAGAAAATACTTGCCGGTGATATTGATAAAACTAACCCTGTGTTGATTGATGTTTTTGATGGTGTGGTTGTATTCAGAAATGAAGTTGCTGAGCACGTTAAGTAAAGAAATATTACTAAATAAAAAGTCCCGTTTTTTTGACGGGACTTTTTTTATAACTAAGTATTTGCTTTTCGTTCTAAGCGATATCAAATGCTTCTTTTATTTTATCAACGTAATCAAGCTTTTCCCATGTAAATAATTCAACTGTTTTTGTAACCTTTCTGCCTTCTGGGGAAGAAAATGTTTTTTCAATTGTTTCATTCTTGCGGCCCATATGTCCATACGCTGCAGTTTCGCTGTAAATAGGATTACGCAGCTTTAAACGTTGTTCAATAAAGTAAGGACGAAGATCAAATATGTTCTCAATCTTTTTGCTTATCTCACCATCACTCAGGTCAACTTTTGAAGTACCGAATGTTTTTACATTAATACTTGTTGGTCTTGCAACGCCAATTGCATAAGATACTTGTACCAATGCTTCATCGCAAATACCTGCAGCTACTAAATTTTTTGCGATATGCCTTGTCGCATACGCTGCAGAACGGTCAACCTTGCTTGGATCTTTTCCACTGAAAGCACCACCACCATGTGCACCTTTTCCGCCATAAGTATCAACAATAATTTTCCTGCCTGTTAAACCGGTGTCGCCGTGCGGGCCACCGATAACAAACTTGCCTGTTGGATTGATATGATACTTTATATCGCCTGAAAACAAATGTGCGAATGTTGGATTTTTTGCCTTTAATCTTGGAATAAGAATATTTAAAACATCTTCTTTGATCTTTTTAAGCATGACTTCTTCTGTATCAAAATCATCATGCTGTGTTGATACAACAATTGCATCAATACGCAAAGGTTTATTGTTGTCGCTGTATTCAAGTGTAACCTGGCTCTTTGCATCAGGCCTTAAATATTTTATTTCATTATTCTCGCGGCGAAGTACAGCCAATTCGATCAATATTTTGTGTGCGATATTTAATGCCAAAGGCATAAACTCTTCGGTTTCATTTATCGCATAACCAAACATCATTCCCTGGTCGCCTGCGCCTTGCTCTTCTTTACTTGCCCTGTCAACGCCCTGGTTAATGTCTGCTGATTGTTCATGAATGGCTGAAAGCACACCACATGAATGCGCTTCAAACATATACTCGCTTTTTGTATAGCCAATCTTGCGGATAACGCCGCGTGCAATTTCCTGCACATCAAGATATGCTTTCGATCTAACCTCGCCGGCTAATACAACCTGTCCAGTTGTTACAAGCGTTTCACAGGCAACTTTGCTGTCTTCATCAAAAGCAAGAAAATTATCTATCAATGCGTCAGATATCTGGTCTGCAATTTTATCAGGATGTCCTTCAGACACGCTTTCAGAAGTAAATAAATAAGGCATAATTTTTTTATTGGGAGTGCAAATATACTGTTCAGAATAAAATTATGGCAATGAATACACGATGTGTAATTTCATTTTATACTGTGAATTATTACCGCCACCTAAACGTACTCTTCCTATGCCTACTGTATTCAGCGATGGTGCTGCAATAGGTACGGCATAAGTATATGTTTGATCTGTGTAGATGTATTGATTGTAAGGTGCTGTAAGCCTCAAATTAAACAAGGTGTCGCTTCTTGTTATAATTCCCTGCACATAGCGTGAAATATCGAAGCTGTAATAATAAGTGCCGGTACTGCTGTTTAATCTTGGATAAACACCAAATTGTGTAAGGTTACTTATACTGGTGCCATAGAAAGTTATGTCATTAGGCACTGCAAAAGAATACACAGAGTCAGGCTTATATGCTGCCAGGAAAAGATTTGGTGGTGTTAAATAACTATCACCATCCGGTATCTGGTACATTAATATTTCTGCGCGATGAATAATTAAGTTAGGCAACCCCATGATAGATGAAACATCAATGTTGGTATAAGTACCCGGACTTGTTTGCATAAACACTTCATCATCGTTTGTGCCTGTTCCGGCAATGTATGATGGTATCTGTGTTCCCTGGTAATTTCTAAGTATGGTATTGCAGTTTGCCGAAGTAAGATCATTCGCTTCAAACCTTCTGGTTAAAGTGTCTGTAAGGTCTCTTGAGTGATAATAAAAAGAAAGATGCGTGGTTGTATCAGTCAGGTTTACCTGTAATAATGAATGTCCTGTAGCGTCAGGTTCTACAATCAGGCCACGCAGGTAATTATAAAAAGTAGAATCATTTATAAAGGCATTGGCTGAATCCAGGTTAATAACCTGCTGTCCGAAAGAGTTACTTAATCTTATTCTTATCTGGCTTGTTGTAACCTCTTTATAATATCCCTCAGTTGTATCAACACCGTCCAGTATTGTAGGGTAGATGGTTGTTCCGGAACTGAATTCACTTATTTCCTGTCCTTTTTCAAATGTGCGGGTATTGTTGTATGATGAATCATTCTTAAATACAACTTCGGGATCCATCGTATACACGTGCACTTTAAGCGGCTGTGTTGAATCGCCCCACACACCTTTGTAAGCAAGGCATAGCACAACAGAATCCAATACAACCTCCGATTTATCAATACCCCATGAAAAGCCTGAAATCAGCGGTGCAACCTGGAAGTTAAGTGAAGCAGTTGTAGTACCAAAAACCACATCATTCACATAACCCAAAATATGATTATCTGATATGCCAACAGAAGTGCTGTCATACCCGGCATTTTTTGTTTTTATTTCCAGGATAGTATCTTTCGTAATAACACCATCAGCAGGTGGAATAAGCCCGGTACCAATATTAGTAGTTGCTATTTTTGTACAGGAAAAAATCGACACAAAAAACAAAAAAAAAGTAAAGCGGGAGAGAGATGAATTCATGAAATTTTTACTTCGACGCAAGCTCGTTATACAATTCTAAATAGTCTGTTAAATCACTTTCCTTGTTATATGGAAGTATCTTTTTGCCTCTTGATTTAGCAAATTCTTCAACAAGTTTTTTATCAATTTTATCAGCACCAAAAGTTATGGTATCTGCATAATGTGCACCGCCTCTGAACATCGCTGTGTTATTAGCGTCTTTGTAAAATTCAAGCTCTTTATCCTTTATGTTGGCATGAATAGAAGCTCTTTCAAGGAATGATTTACCAAGCTTTTCTTTAAATGTATTCTGACCAATAGTGAAGATGACCTTGCTGTGTAAAAAAACAGGCTCCCGTTTATACACTGTTTTCAGGTACATCGGAATTAATCCCGTCATCCAGCCACTGCAATGAATAATATCTGGCGGCCATCCGAATTTTTTTACAGTTTCTAATGCGCCTTTGCAAAAGAAGATCGTGCGCAAATCATTGTCATCATACCAATGCTCATGCTCATCATGAAAAATATATTTGCGCCTGAAAAAATCTTCATTATCCAGGAAATAGATCTGTAACCTCGCATTAGGAAGCGAAGCAACTTTTATCTGTAAAGGATAATCGTCGTTATCAATTGAAACATTAATACCGGATAATCTAACCACTTCATGTAGCCTGTGCCTTCTTTCATTTATCACACCAAACCTTGGCATAATGCAACGTACTTCGTATCCGTTATCATTGCATTTAATAGCAAGTTTATTAACAATCTCAGCAAATTCTGTAAGCTCCAGGTACGGCGACATTTCCGTCGCTATAAATAAAATTCTTTTCTTTGTTGACATTAAGAAAACCAGTTTTGAAACTTGACACGAAAAAAAATAAGAGTGCAAAGGTAAAGAAATGCTTTGTAAATAATTAGTGAATGCGTTTGAACGCTGTTAAATCCCTCTAATGATACTATTTAAGACCACCGCAACACTGCAACATTATCTTAACAAACTGCGAAACAAAAGCCTTACAATAGGCTTTGTACCAACAATGGGTGCGCTGCATGAAGGGCACCTTTCATTAATAAAAGAAAGCCGGAAAACCTGCAATATTACAGTATGCAGCATTTTTGTAAACCCTACACAATTCAACGATAAAAAGGATTTTGAAAAATATCCTGTTACTATTGAGAATGATATTTTTTTGCTGGAAACCAATAACACCAATATACTTTTTCTGCCTTCAGTAAATGAAATTTATCCTGGTGGAATAAATAAGCTTCAGCATTTTGATATTGGTTATCTTGAAAATATCCAGGAAGGGAAATACAGGCCAGGCCATTTCCAGGGTGTTTGTAATGTGGTGTTCCGTTTGCTGGAGATCGTAAACCCAAACACGCTCTTCTTGGGAAGAAAAGATTACCAGCAATATCTAATCCTTAAAAAGATGATGCAGCAATTTTATTCTACCGTCAATGTGCAGGCGGTTGATATTGCAAGAGAATCAAACGGGCTTGCCATGAGCAGCCGTAACATGCGTTTAAGCAACAGTGCGCGCGAAAAAGCGGCTATATTGAACAAAGCACTTCATTTCATACAACAAAATTTAAGTGTTCGCTCTGTTGATGAGCTTGTTCAAAAAGCAAAAGACAGTATTCTTGAGAACGGTTTTGATGAAATTAATTACATAGAAGTTTGTGATGCTGAAACTTTACTGCCTGTTACCAACGAAACAAAGCATAAACAATTGATCGCATTGGCAGCTGCATTTATTGAAGAGGTAAGATTGATAGATAATATAATGCTGTAGAGCTAATCGGTATCTCATTATTTGAAGCATTGCAATGTTTAATTATGAGATTTCCGCCTTCGCGGAAATGACGTTTATTATTCATTATAAACTTTCCTGTTATTAAGCGCTTGAACATGTCTTGCATTATTGCCTTCCATTTTTTCAATAGCCATGATCTGGTCTTCTGAAGCTTCTACAATATGTTTCATAACTACCCAATGAACGCTTTCTGTAAATGGGGGAGTGGTTAATGAACCGTTATAGGTGTAGTAAGATTTAATATCATTCTTGGTGAATTGGGAAAACAGATCATCAAGCTTTACCTCACCGGTTTGCAATGTGTCTTTTCCTCCTTCCTCCGCCGGAATCTTATCCAGGAGTTCTTTAAGGAATTTGTTTTCTGCTCCCATTTT
Organism: Bacteroidota bacterium; assembly: GCA_013286425.1. GTDB lineage: Bacteria > Bacteroidota > Bacteroidia > Chitinophagales > Chitinophagaceae > Parafilimonas. The sequence continues at coordinate 2,109 of JABDFS010000003.1, read as the reverse complement.
GAAAAGCACTGCTACAACAAGATAAGATGGCTTATTGGCAGAATCCTGTAAAACATTTACTATATGCATTTCCATAGGAAAAGTTACATCGTCAACCAGGTGTTCAGACGGCGTATGAAAATGAAATTGTTTACTTGCATAATCTTTACCATTCACAATACAGGTGCTTCCTTCTTTAAATTCAAGCTCGATCGTATGGCCGAGGTTTTCTGTAACATTAATATCTGAATGAAAAGTAAAATAAACTTGTTCCATCCCGTCTGTATCTGCATCGCCTGAAATAATATCAATGGGCGACTGTGCAAGGTTTGCGGTATTCCTGGGAAGCGCATAACCCTGTTCGGTTTTATTATTTGCATCAGGCGCTTTGGCCTTCACTTTATTATCACTTAATGAAGTATCCGTATGAGAATGATCTAAAGTATTTGAATCTGATGTTTTCTGTTGCCCATTGTTTGTACTGTTGCAGGCAGGCAAAAGAAGCATAGCAAAACAAAACCCGTTTGCCAATAATTTACTGTGTTGTATTGGTTTCATAATAAAGCTTTTTAGAAAAATTAAATCTGAATGAAAATTGTATTCTTGGATCGGTGGCCGTCCAGCCATCGCTAAAATTTTTTCTATCGGGATATTGAAGTTCTATTTCTAAGATCACATTCTTAACAGGAGTATAAATAAGATCGGTTATTGCATATTCTCCTGTTTTAAAAGCGTCAGGCGCCTGCCCGTTTGAATTATCGATTGTACTGCTGAATTTATTATTCCAGTAATGATCGAAGAAACCTACAAAGCCTGTAATGGGCAGCGCAACGCCTTCAATGGAATTTGTGCCTGTGTTTTTGATTCCAATATTTGCGGGAGCATCTCTTACATAATTCTCAATGCCTTTTCCGTAAAGCAACTGCAGGTGAATTATGTCTTGTGTAAACACTTTAATTCTTGAACTAAGGTTAAGGCCCCAGCCTGTTTGCTTTCCGCTATAATTAACACCTGTAGTATCAAGGTCTTTCCATTTAAGTTGGTTCAGTATACCGGCAAGCTCTACGTAACCCCAGGGCATGCTGCGGCGATATTCTGCAGTAAGATCGGGCAAGCTAAATTGGGGTTTAACATGTTTTAGCTCTATCATATCCGCATATATTCCATCATCTGCAGTACCACCGGGTTTCTCTAATGCTATCGTCAATTTTGAATCACCCTGTATAGGCATATAACGAATCTGGGGATTACGGATGTTAGCCATTCCATTGGGCCCCCAATATTCAAGATCATTCGGAAATACATCTATATCCACAAACGGGCTCCAGGTTTGGCCAACTCCAAATTTCCCCAGCTCGCCATAAGCATGGCAAAGATGAAAAGTTGTTTGCCCTGCATCCACACCCGATCCAAACAGGTCAAATTCAAACAAAGTAGTTAATGGGCCTAATGGTGTTGATATATAACTTTTCACTCCAAATCTTGTTTGCCGGCCACAAAAATAAACCTGCCCGTCAGGAGCAAATTGATCTTTATAGGCAGGTAACTTACTGGGCCTCGGTACATCAAACCATTTAGGATCCATTTGTTTGAAATCATAAATAACATCGGTGAGAATAAAGCCATAGACTTCCATGTTGGAGGGCTTTTGCGCAGGCTGATCCGTAGCCTTTTTAATTTTTATTGAATCAGCTGATTGCGATTGTGCCGCTGCCATTATGCAAACCAGCACCGCACCTGGTAAAAGCGTTAGTTTTAGTAAAGAAGAAATACCGGAAACCTTACCGGGTCTCCTAAAATACTTTAGCATACATTAACTATAACCAATGAAGGTTGGTATTTATTGAATGTAGACAAGTTGATTACGGTAAAAAAAGATGGTTTTATGGTTAAGCATGTATCACATTAAAAACTTCCCGCTACAAATTCAAAACTGCTTTATATTTTATTCATTCAATTCCGAATTCAAACCAAACAACCAACGAAACCACTTTAAGTAAATCAAGCTCTTTTCAATAACAAGCAAAATCTATTACACTTATGGCACGATTAATTATTCCCGGCGATTTACCAGTCAGCTTACAATTTCACGAACAGAATAATCAGTAAAAAGTACAAGAGAACGTTTGC
>JABDFS010000002.1 GCA_013286425.1 Bacteroidota bacterium | reverse complement strand
TCCGGAGAATATTACTGCAAAAGAATATTGCCTGCAATCATTTACTCATTATTTTGCCTACTGAAAATAACAGCATTGAGAAACCATTTATTTCGGTGGGCTTTCCTGGTAAGTTTACTTATTGTATTTAATGTATTATCTGCACAACAGAAAAATACGGCTGTTATAAAAGGACGCGCAATAACAACCGGTAACACACCTGCATCCTTTGCTACCATCATACTAAAGCGCAATGGGAAAAAGATTTCAGCGGATGCTGATGGTTTTTTTGAAATAGATAATCTTCCTCCGCTGCATGATACGCTTGTTATTTCAGCAGTTGGCACACACACATACACATATTCTGTTGCAATTACAAACGGACAGGTATTAAACCTTGGAACAATTATAACAGGCGCTGATGCAGGCGTATTGCAGGATGTGGAAATAACTGGAAGATTAGAACGATCATATAAAAGCGACTACTCATATGCACCGCTTAAAACAAAAACTGCACTTATAAATACACCGCAATCCGTATCAACCGTTACCAAAGAATTGATGCAGGATAAAATGGAATTCAGCCTGCAACAAGCCATAGAAAATGTAGCAGGCGCCAATCAATATTCCGGTTATGATGAGTTTACGATAAGAGGTTTTCGTGCAGAGAATCCGCATTTGATAAACGGATTGCGTTCTTACAATACCACGCTTATTACCCCGATGCTGGTGAATATTGAAAGATTAGAAGTGATAAAGGGGCTGGTATCTGTTTTATATGCCAATGCAGATCCCGGCGGCACCATCAACCTTGTAACAAAAAAACCTTTGGACACAAAAGAGGCAGGCATTGAATTGTATGGAGGAAGCTGGAATAATTTGCGGGCACAGGGTGATATTACAGGTCCGCTGAATACATCAAAAGATCTTCTATACAGGTTTAATGCAGGGTATTCAAACACAAACTCATTCAGGGATCATTACTTTTCAAAATCATGGCAGGTAGCGCCTTCACTTTCTTACATACCTAATAATAAACTTCAGTTAAACGCAGACTTTTCAATAGCACATACAAACACACTTGCCGATAGAGGTCAGCCGGGTATTTATGGAAATAATGATCTTACAAATACACCCATTTCATTAACGGTAAGTCAGCCCGGGGATAACCTTACAGAAACAGACATTGCTTCCGTTATTTCATTTTCTTACAAACTGAATAACCATATTACGCTTAACAGCGCATATCTTAATTACATTACCAACCAGCAGCTACAGGAACATGGCATTAAAGATTACATAACACCCGATTCAGTGTATTTATATTACACGCAGAAAACATTCAGCACCATCACCAACACGTTTACCAATTTTGCAACATTTGATTTTAATACCGGCAACATCCGTCACAGGTTGCTGACAGGTTATGATTTTATAAACAGCAGTGTAAAACTTGATGTATTTAATGGCGAGTTGCCTGATGAATTTGGAGAAGGCAGTGGTATTGTGGGAACGTTCAGTTTATTACATCCGCAATACCAGTACAGAAATGTAAAAGCTTATAAAGAAAGTGATGAACCTTCCGATAACAATGCAGATGCTTATACCACACAGGGATTGTATGTGCAGGAGCAGATGGATTATAAAAAATGGAGTTTGCTTTTGAGTCTTCGCGGGGAATTTTATAAAGAAGGTGGTGACGATGATGATGATAACGGAGACACCGGTGTTGCAGGTTCGCACATTAATACAGTGTTGCCAAGAATTGCAATTATGTATACTGTAAAGCCTGATATAAATTTATATGCTACATACAATAAAGGTTTTGATCCGTTTGAAATAAACATCATGAGGCAGGTGTTTAACCAGGCGTTAAAACCTATTTTCAGCAGCTTGTATGAAACAGGTATTAAAGCCGGTATGTTGAGAAACAAATTGATGGCCACTTTGTCTGTATATCAACTTACACTTAACAACGTAGCTGTAAATGCCAATGATCCTGATAATCCTGATCTATATGTGCAACGCGGAAAGGAGCAGGCAACAGGAGCAGAAGCGGAAGTGAATGGTAATATCTTGCCTGGTTTAAATATTACGCTTTCTTACGCTTATAATGTAACGAAGATCAAAGAAAGTACTGTGCCTGCTGAAGTTGGAACCATTAAAGAAAATGCACCACAAAATTCCAGCGGGAGCTGGATAAAATATACATTCAATAAAGGATGGTTGAAAAAATTGTCACTATCTGCAGGCCATTCACAGGTGGGAATAAGGAATACACTTACGCCCGGTTTGCAATTACCTGCCTATTGTATAGCAGATGCAGGTATTGGTTATAGTTACAAAAAATTCGGGATAGCATTCAATGTTTTTAATATCGCCAACACTACCTATTGGACAAGCGGGTATAATTATTCATCCAAATGGCCCGGTGCTCCGAGAAGCTGTATGCTGAATATTGCTTACCGGTTCAGCAGGTAAAAATCATCCTGACTAAAATCATATACAAAACATAATCTTTTACCCACATATTTTAATTTATATAAATTTGCCGCGATAAAACAACTGCGTTTGAAGAAAGCCCTTTTCACCTTTATTGCTTATATTATTTTCTGTACCTGTCATGCTCAAAAAGAATGGAGTAACTGGTATAATAGTGGTACTTCTTTATTAAGTTTTAGCAGCGGCCATGCACAACATGTTACGGATTTTATACAGCCCGTTCCGTCACCAACTGATTTTTACAATTACTATTTCTGGAACCAATCAGGTATATCTTATTCAGATCCTGTAACAGGTAAAATGAAATTCATTGTTTCTAATCATTTGGTGTTTGGCCCAAATTATGAAGCGTATGCTGATGTTGAATTTTTACGTTCCTGCGAGGGAGATGAATTCTCTTATCATATTATACCCTTCCAAAATAATCCTGATGAATTTTATATTGTACAATTTCAATCTATAACTGCTGATCTTGTAGCACAGGAAATGCATTTACAGGTGCGATGTCCAAATGCGATAGGGTTGGGATATTCAATTATTGACCTTAGCAAAAATAATGGCAACGGAACACTCACAACGGTAAATCAGCAGGTAACTTCAGGTTTAACAGGGCAAATGACAATGGTTCGCCATGCAAATGGTAAAGATGTCTGGGTTATTGTTCACCCTTATAACTCGGATGAATATGAATCTTTTCTTGTTACAGATGCCGGGTTTCAGGCACCTGTTGTAAGCCGGGCCGGCCCAATGATAAATGGCGGCTCGCAGTCAACCTATGGCACTTTTACCGCTTCACATAATGGTAAAATTTTAGCAGGATGTACTTCGGTTGACGTAAATCATGTGCAGCTGTTTGATTTTGATAATGCAACCGGAAAAATAAGTAACTACAGAAGATTGAAATCTGATAATAATATTGGGAAATTACAGTTTTCTCCTGATGATTCTAAATTATATTATATCAATTATGATTACCTGTGCCAATACGATTTTAATCAGCCCGATATAAATTCTTCTTTAACCCGTATTTATCAAAGTCCTTATGATTACTTGTTTGATATGCAGCTTGCTCCGGACGGCAAAATATACATATCAAAAACCTCAACAACCGGGTCTGTTGATTATGCCGAATTTACTGCTACCATAAACTGCCCGGATTTACCGCAATATGCCTGTAATTTTAATGAAAGGGCTTTTAACTTCGTTAATACCTGTTTCCCTGATCTTATTAATGATTTCATCCACGATCCCAAAGCTGACCCCGTAACAAAATTTGATATTGGTAAAGACACTGCAGTTTGTTTTGGCTCATTAACATTAACAGCACCGGAAGATTGGGAAAGTTATAAATGGAATACCGGTGAAACAACAAAAAAGATAACTGTTACCAAACCCGGAATATATTATGTGCTAACCGGTTCTACAGGTTTTTCGTGCCCGCAGGGATATGGTTATATTAATGTAACCGATGCGGCTATTAAACTCAATCTTGGCACCGATACTTTGCTTTGCCCTAATACAAGCTATGATCTTCATATTAATGATGATTACTCGAATATCTTATGGCAGAACGGAAGCAATACCCGTGATTCTGTAATTACAACAGGTAATAGTTATATTATTAGTACGAACGATAAGAATGGATGTTTTACCAGCGATACCATTGTAGTGTCTTTTAAATATGACCCACAGGCAAATTTTGGAAATGATACAACATTGTGTAATGATGAAAAATTAAAACTTCAATTATCTCCTGAAACAAATTTTTACACACACCCGGTTTATACGTGGCAGGATGGAAGTGCTGACCAAACTTATACAGTTTCTGAGCCTGGTAAATATTGGGGAAAGGTTACCTATGATGGCTGTACGGTAAGTGATACAATTAATGTTTCGTATGTAAACGGGCAAGAGGTATACCTTGGCAACGACACAACGCTGTGCCAGGGTGATTCATTGTTGCTTCAGCCGAACACAGTTAATGCAATGTATTTATGGAGTACCGGTGCTGTAACCGGTTCAATTTATGTAAATAAAACCGGTAATTATTCATTGAAAGTAACCAATGGCAGTTGTACATTATCAGATACAATTCATGTAACATTTAATAATAAACCTGTTTTCAGTTTAGGTAACGATACTTCGCTTTGCGTAAATCAACCAATTGTTTTAGGCACTAATTTAAATGGAAGTTATTTATGGCAGGATAGCTCAGCAGCAAATACATTTAAGCCTGCAGCAAGTGGATTATACTGGTTAATGCTTACACAAAATGGATGCACTGTTTCAGACAGCATTAATGTGAACTTTAAAGACCTTCCTGTTGTAAATCTTGGTAACGACACCGGGTTTTGCAGTGGAAAATCTTTACAGCTAAACGCCTATAACTCTTTTATAAATACATATAGATGGCAGGATAATTCTGACCAGCCGGGTTATCTTGTTACAGAGCCCGGGCAGTATTATGTATTTGTTTCAGGTAATAATGGTTGTACAAACAGCGACACTATAAACATCAAGGTTAATCAGCCTCCTGTGTTCACATTAGGTGCAGATACAACGTTGTGTGATAAGCAAACACTCAGTTATAATTTTAATATAAACAATGCAGGTTATTTATGGAATGATGGCACAAAAACCAACAGCTATACAATTCAACAACCCGGTACATACCGGCTCTCAGTTTCGCAGCAGGGATGCAGCAGCTCTGATACAATATCTGTAAGTTATAAACCTTTACCGGGTGTAAATCTTGGTAATGATACCTCATTCTGCGATGGTACAAATTATACGTTAGATGCTTATAATAATGGGGCAACCTATGTATGGCAGGATGGTAATACTCATCCAACATATACAGTGTCTAAACAAGGTAATTATTTTGTTATTGTTGACCTTAATGGCTGTAGGAATAGTGATACGGTAGCGGTTAATTATATTTCAAAGCCTGTTTTTTCTTTAGGCGCTGATACTACTATATGCCCCGGTGAAACGCTTACACTGAATCCTAAAGTAACCGGTGGTATAAATTATAAATGGCAGGATGGTACAACGGCAAACCATTACACGGTACCAGGAGAAGGTTTGTATAGTTTGCAGGTAAGTAATGATTGCGGAACGACCAAAGACGAGATAAGCATTTCATTAGCGCCATGCTCGCTTCAGATGCCTAGCGCATTTACTCCTAACGGTGATGGATTGAATGATGTGTTTAAAGTGAAGTATCCCGGTTTTATAAAACAGTTTAATATGGTGATATATAATCGCTGGGGGGCAAAAGTATTTGAAACAAATGACCCTGGTAAAGGCTGGAATGGATTAGTAAATGGCATTCCGCAAAATATCGGGTCTTATGTCTGGATAATAAATCTTACTGACTTTAATAATAAAACACAAAGAGCAAATGGAATGGTAACATTACTGAAATAAATGCATCCCTGCTGTTTGTGTTTTTATTAAGAAGACTTCTCTTTTCATTCCGGCACTCTTCATAACTGTTTTGTTTCGCCTTTGTTTTTTCTTTACAGAGCTTATAATGTTTCGCAATGCACTCCGGTACAGAAACTATTTATTTAAATTATAATGTAAAGATTCAGGCTCTTTATCTTCACTATAAATTAATTATTCGCCATGTTGAAAAGATCACATTTCTTTCATGCACTTACTTTTTTTTGTATTATTAACTGCTTTTGTGCATGCAACAACAATACATCACAAAACGATTTCAACAATAATCTTTTTACGTTTAATGATGATGCATCAACAAGATGGAGCAGCCCTGAAAACAGGAATGGTTTAAAGGGTGAAGGCGGGAAGGAAAACAGCAGTGCGAAAGGCCATCCTTATGATGCAATAAAACCCGGTGAGCCTTATACTTTGCTGCAAACAGATGGCCCCGGAATGATCAACAGGATATGGATAACGATCGATAATCGCTCACCACAAATGTTGCGTTCATTAAGATTGGATATGTATTGGGATGGTTCATCAAAACCGGCAGTGTCTGTTCCATTCGGAGATTTCTTTGGTGTTGGTTTGGGTAAGACAACTGCATTTGAAAATGCATTGTTTGCAAATCCTGAAGGCAGATCATTTGTTTCATTTATTCAAATGCCTTTTAAGAAATCAGCAAAGATTGTTTTAACCAATGAAAGCAATGAAGTGCTTAGCCATTGTTTTTATGATGTGGATTATTCTTTACTGAACAACTGGAATGATAACTGGTTATATTTTCATGCATACTGGCATCGCGATACAGCCACACAACCCGGGCAGGATTTTGAGTTGTTGCCAAATATTGAAGGCAAAGGAAGATATCTTGGTGTGAATATTGGCGTGAATGGAAATCCTTTGTATAAAGATTCCTGGTTTGGTGAAGGTGAAGTAAAAGTGTATATGGATGGAGATAAAGATTATCCAACACTGAATGGAACGGGCACAGAAGATTATATCAGTGATGGATGGGGACAATCAAAATTCATTACCAATTATTCCGGTTGTACAGTTGCAAGCGATTCAATGCGTGAATGGGCGTTTTATCGTTATCATATTCCTGACCCAATTTATTTTAAACAAAACTGTAAAGTAATGTTGCAGCAAATTGGCGGCACAACAACAGAGAATGTAATTCGCTATCAACAACAACATTTGCCTGTAATACCTGTGGCATCAGATACGGGTAAAATGATTCTTTTGTACAACAATAAACAAAAACCGGCATTCGATTCAACAATGAAAAAAGGCTGGACAAATTTTTATCGTTCGGATGATGTATCAGCCACTGCTTATTATTACCTGGACAAACCGGAAGATAATATGCAACCGTTGCAACCTGTTGCGTTGCGCGTGGCTAAGCTTAAATAACAAATTATTTTTTATCGCTCAGGGCCGCTGTGCCTCGCTCATGCAATCCTGCAGGTGCGGGACTGCATGCGCTTCTTTGAAAAAATTTCCTTCGGATTTTTTTCGATCCCGCATGCGGGATCGAACCGCAGAAGGCGCCTAACGCATGAGCTGGTGAAACCTGTGTAACTCACTGTTTGTTACTTTAGCCGGTTTGAAGGTGTTGCCGCTATCCACCTTAAGAAATAATCACTTATAACTATCATTAAGAAATATAGAGCTTGCTATTTGTCAGGTAAAATACACAGAGGGAGGCGTGGCACGGACGGATGCGCGGAGCGTTCATGCCGTCACTGATCTTTTGGTTCTTTTGCATCAAGGCAAAAGAACAATGCTATTGCTTTATCTTTTCATCATAAGCCTTTTGCAGATCATTCAATTCATCATTATAGCCTTCCTGATCTATAAACGCAGAAGGATTATATGCATCGCCGGGTTTGTGTTTTTCATGCAAATTAAACTGGCTTGTATGCGGACAAAGCCAGATATCAAATTGAATATTTTTCATTGCCTGCAAAGTATATGCATAATCCCGGGAGATGTTTGGATATGCAGTAACATCAGCAAATGATTTATCAACAATAATGGTGGGCATATTGGCAATCAGGACACGATAAGCTGCAACTGAATCATACACTGTAAATAAAAAACTGCAGGAGCCTTTTGTATGCCCGGGATGATGCAACATAACAAGCTGCATATTACCAAGACTGATTGTATCACCATTGTACAATAAACGGCCTGCTTTTACAGGTTTGAATGTTACACCATATTTGCCCAATTCATAATCAGACTTACCGCCCGTTTGCATAACATCTGCATCTGCAGCATCAACCATAAATTTTGCACCTGTTTCTTTTTTAATATTCGCCATTGCACCTACGTGATCATAATGCGCCTGCGATGTAAGCAATATTTTTATGTCGCGAAGCCTAAATCCAAGTGTTTCTATATTCTTTTTTATCAGTGCTTCCGAGGCCGCTGTTCCTGTGTTGATGAGTATATTCCCTTTTGAGGTTGTAATAAGATAGCAACCTAATTCATACGTGCCCACATAATACAAATTGCCTGCAATGCGAAAAGGCGGGTATGGTTTTATCCAGTCTGAATCTAATTTGGGTTCTGTTATTTTTTGTGCAGTTATAACAGATGAAAACAATGTAAAGATTATGATGCCTGCTATACTTCGAAAGATATTTTTATTCATTCTGTTAATTGGAAGGAGTCAAATGTAGAATATTCGCCAGTATATTATTTTGAATTATTATCGGTAAATAGCCGGTACTTTTCCGGTACTATGGACCGGCCAGCGACTGAACAAATGAGCCTGTTGGTATTTTTCTTTTATACGGCAAAAGCTTTACAAAAGCCCGAAAGATTACGAAAAAAGGTTATAAAGTATTTACTACTTATTTTCGCGCAGATTTTTTATGCTGCATAAAGAATGCATTCAAAATTGAAACCTTATTGCTTATAAGCTTGAACTCTTGTTTCCGTAAACTATATGCGAAAGTTGAACGTTCTGAAAGTATTTACTTTGTTTTTTCTGTGTTTTTTGAACATGCATGTGATAGCACAGGCTGTGCATTCAAAACCTGATTCAAACAGGTTAGAGGTTTATTATAAAAATATCACTGACAATCCTTTTGGCAAAAAAGCCGTTACGAAATATATCAATTCGCTGTTACCACGTATATTAAATAAGGCAAACATTGTTCAACCTTCAGGAAGTACAGGTACATGTTCCGACAGTTCTTTTTCAAAACAATTCACAACAGACAATTTCAGCGCATATTCATCCTATGTTATGACCGCTAAAAATGGAGACATTATTCTAAGCGGCGCTGCAAACAATGCTAATTACAGCCGCAACTATTATTTCGCTTACATAATGCGCCTGGATAAAAACGGTAACGTTAAATGGATGAAGGAATATTACAATGATAAAATTGATTGGTTTAATTTTTACCGGCTTTACGAAACGGATAATAACGAACTTGTTGCTGTAGGTTCCATTATAAATACCGGGGATTATAGCCTTGACAGCAATTATAGCACTGCTGTTGTTAAACTGACTGAAAACGGAGATATTACCTGGACAACAAGTATTAATTCAAACTTAGAGAAAGGCATGGGTGAATGTTCAGGTGGCAGTTCAGTCACAGTAAATTCAATAAACCCCGGGTTAAATGGTGATTTTATTTTCTGCGGATCAACAACAGGTTGCCCATCACCGGAATACAACACTATTTTTCTTTTAGATAAAAATGGGAAAATTAAATGGGATGCCAACTTCGCATGTTTGGTTGGATTTCAGCATGGTATTTCTGCAATTTTATATAACGGTAACATATTGTCTGCAGCAAAGCTTGACAACTTTTTTTCAGGGGGTGATAATACGATTGACCTTTTTTTTCAAATACTGGATTATAATACTGGAAAAACTATATCTGTAAAACCCTTTAAAGCAGATTATCCTTACCCGGATTTTTACTATAAGCCATTTGGATACTGGACCATGCAAATGCAGACAGGCGATAATGGCCATTTTTATATTTATGGCAATATGCTGAATGCTTATTCTCAGGATGGCATTCATGATGAGATGTTTGGCGTTGTGGAATTTGACCATGATCTTTCTTACGTTAATGGTTATACTGTTGGCACGAACAGCATAAGTACAGACGGCCAGTCAGGCTATTATTCAAGCAACATCAGAGTAAACCCTTCAGGTGATGCAGCTATTAACTGGCTTAAGTTTACAGACCCGAATGAACAGCAGATCTTCTTTGCAAATATTGTGAACGGGCGTTTTATAAAAAGCCGGATATTATACCAGCATACAGGCTCTTATGGCAATGCAGAATTATTTCTTAATGCAGATAACAGCATTCTTCATTATTCCAATTATCAGACTGAAAATAATTCTGAATACCAAAGTTTTTTAGCATTAAGAAAAAGATATCCAAGTGATACAACACAGAGTGAATGTGCCGGTTTTGATTCTTCATTTGCTTTTTTTGGAGATTTAAAGTATACCGATTACCCGCAATTCCAGGTGAATGATTCAGCATTTAATGAGTTATATACTATATCAAATACATTTTCGGTTGGTGCACAAAACATTACTGAAGAAAGTATGTGCAATACTCAATCAATATGCGATAGTATAAAAATTCATGGCAAGCTCAGTTATTGTGAAACGAACCCGGAAGCTGTTTTTACAGCTTATAAAAACAAAGAATGCGGCGCCGGGCTTACATGGAATTTTGATTCGTCATCAATAAGTAAAATTGAATATCCTAATGATACAACGCTTGATGTAAAATTTAATAAAGACTGGTCAGGCAAGATCTATGCACAGGTGTCAGGTGGTGCGTGTTCACTAACAGTAACTGATTCTGTTTTAGTGAATGTGCAATCAACCAATAATGTTTTAGACCTTGGCGCTGATACAATTTTGTGTGATGGAGATTCAATTGTTCTAAATGCCGGTAAGTATAATACATATACCTGGCAAAACGGATCACATGACTCTACATTTATGGCAGATCAGCCGGGAAAATATTATGTTGATGTTACTGATTTCTGCAGCAATGTTTATTCAGATACGTTGGTTGTTGCTTCAGCAAAAGTTCCTCCTTTCAGCATCGGTAACGATACAACGATTTGTGTGGGCGATACAATCAGTTTAACTGCTTCTGCAGGATTTGTAAAGTACACCTGGTTTCCTTCTTCACTAAATAATAATAACAATACAAATGCATCTGCTGTTATCAATCAAAACCAATTGATATATGCCGATGCAACTACGCATGATGGTTGTGTAACTTCAGACTCTGTTAATGTTTCAACCAAATATGCAAGGCCTGTAAATCTTGGAAATGATACAAGCTTTTGCGACTATGCTTCTCTTACTTTAAATGCGGGCAATGGTTATACTTCATATCAATGGAATAACGGAAGCAACGCACAAACCATTACAGTAAATCAAACCGGGGAATATATTGTCAGAGCAAAAGATGCCAATGATTGTTTTGCTTCAGACAGTATGCATATTGTAAATGTGTATACACATCCAACTCCCGATCTTGGTAATGATAAAAATATTTGCAACGGCTCAACCATTACATTGGATGCAGGAAAGTTTGCAGGATATATATGGAATGATGGATCGTCTTCACAATATTTGAATGTATCGCAGGCCGGCGTTTATTGGGTAAACGTTACAGATAATGATCATTGTAGCGGCAGTGACACTTTTGCTGTGCAGCAATTGTTACAGCCACCGGCTGACTTTTTAAAACCTGTTGATAGTTTATGTTCTTATGATGAACTCACTTTATCTGCGCAGGGAAGTTTTGAAACTTACCTGTGGTCAACGGGAGAAACATTTCCATCAATAACAGTTGACAAGCCCGGATTGTATACATTAAATGTTACTGATGCAAACGGATGCAGTGGCACAGATGCAACTGATGTAGTTCAGAAGGATTGCATGTACGGTGTTTATATACCATCAGCTTTTACGCCAAATAGTGATGGTAAAAACGATGTATTCAGGGCGATGGTTTTTGGTAAGGTGATTTATTTTAAGCTAAATATTTACGATCGTTTTGGTGAACTGATCTTCTCTGCAACCGATCCTTCAAAAGGCTGGGATGGAACTATTAAAGGGCAGCCGCAAAACATCGGGACATATGTCTGGCAATGCGCTTATCAATTACAGGGCAGCGCTGCTGTATATAAAAAAGGAACAGTTGTTTTGATGCATTAATTATTCAGTTTGCGATAAACTATTCAAAGTAAGTAATATAAAATTCAGCCTGATAGTCTAATAAGAAACTGTTTGCCCGTCATTTCGACGCAAGGAGAAATCTCCCGAATAATTTAAGCATAAAATTTCTGCAGCGATGTCTCACTATCGTTGCCAATGACGTTTTGAAGCTTAGAACGGTCTGACGGCTGGAACCGTCTGACCGATAGTTGCGTCACTTCTCTTTTGGTTGCGGTGCAACCGTATGTTTTCTTGACATGACGGCGCAATTGGTTGTCAAATATCAAACCTCTGTAATATTTATTTTCCCAATTTTAACCGTTATGTTAGCCTAATAAATGATTATTTATTTACTGCCTCCATTAATCTCTTTCACCCGTTTATCTGCTTCTTTTATTAATAATGGAAATGCGCCGGCAGGCATTCCTCCATGATCATAACCCTGCAATTCATACAATGTTGTTGTAGTGCTTCCGTTCAATAACATCATCCTGTATAAATATGCATTCTCTTCATAGCGGCCATACAATTCTAAATTCCTGTCGCCCGTTATTAAAAGCATTGGTGACGCATCTTTTCGCACATAATATAAAGGCGCGAAAGAATCAATAACAGGTTGTAATGGGCCAATACCTCTTTCATGCCTTATGGTATAATGTGTAATGGTCTGCGGACTGAACGGAACCAGTTCAGCAACATTGTTTGCATCGATATTATACTTTGAAAGATAGTTTTTATTCAACGTTATCATCAGGTCTAAATATCCGCCCGCAGAATGCCCTGAAAGAAATATAAGTTTATCACTGCCGCCATATTCCTGTATGTGATGAAACACCCACGCAGTTGCTGCAGCAGCATCTTCAATATAAGCAGGCGCTTTTACTTTTGGCGATAAGCGGTATTCAACACCAACAATTGCATAACCTTTATTTTTTAATTGTTCAGGCAATTCACGATGGCCCTCTGTTAACCCGCCGCCATGAAACCAGATAATGGTAGGAAAGTTTTTTGCGCCTTTGGGATAATACAGATCAAGTACGCATGTTGAATCTGTATAATTATCTTTTTGGTTGACGGAATCAGCATAGTAATGAATGGCTTTTACAGTTTCGTATTGTTGTTGCGAAAAAGATTTGTAACAAACAATAATGAATAAAAAGCAAAGAATTTTTTTCATGTGATAAAGCGTTATGAATACAATCAAAATTAAATGAACATGAATGATTAATGCTGCTCACAACAGTAAGCTGTAAATATTATTAAATAATAAATCTCTGCTGCCTGCATCAGTTCTCATTAAATTTTCAATTTCATATATTATTTTCATCGCAAAAATTCTAACACATGAAAACTCTTCTGCAAAACCGCATCCTGTTATTTTCATTACTTATCTTTTTCTGTTCGCAAGCTTGTGAAAAAGAAACAGCACAAACAAGCAATGCGCTGAATGCTTCAAATGAAGACAATGCAAAAGGAGTGAAGCAACTTGCATTACAGCCAGGCCCTTCGGATGGTTATGATACATGGCTCACCTGGAAACGCGGAGATTCTGTAATTACCAACTGGAACTGGGACACAGTAAGCATTACTGCAGCTTATGCATGGACAGGCGATGGCATTCCTATTACCGGCCGTTCATTAATTAAGTTTGCAGGCTTATCTGCAATTCCATCAAACGCACAGGTTCTTTCGGCAACATTGTACATGTATGGCGTTGATAACAGTCCACATTTACCTGTTGGCAATTCTTTGTATCCACGTTCACCTTATACAGAAGACAACAGTATGACTGTTTTAAGGGTAACACAGAACTGGGTTTCTACCACAGTTACATGGCCAACACAACCTAAGGTAACAAGAACTGATGCTGTTGTAATTCCAATATCGAACAGACAATGGAATTATGATGCACATGTTGATGTTACGGCAATGGTTAAAAAAATGGTTGCTGATCCATCAACCAATTATGGCTTTATGTTCAGAATGGCTGTTGAACAAATTTATAAATGCATGCAGTTCTCCTCTTCCAATTATTATATTCCGGAAAGAAGGCCGAAACTTGTTGTAGTTTATAAGTAAAAAAAGCCAGTTAACGCGTTCCAACAGGTGAGTGCTTTTTTGTATTAGCTGCAACTGAAGGAATCTTTTGTTGTGATGAAGGCGGTGTTGCCTGCAGGCTATATAATGTTTTGGTTCCGTTAGATACTGCATACAATTCTCCGTCTTCATCTTCCCCGAAACTGGTAATGCTTTTGGGCACTTTGGTTAATTGCTCATATACATTCCATCCGCCTGAACCGTTTGGCAGGATCTCCCATAAATGCGCCGCAATAAAATCTGCGCATATGTAATATCCCTGCAAAAAAGGGTAAGCACTACCGCGATAAACATAACCGCCAATAATGCATTGGCCTCCCGTTAGTGAGCTATGCGGATATTCAAAAATGGGAAATACATAACTATTTTGATTGTTGCAATCTGCCTTTCTAAAGAACGAAGTTCCTTCATAACAATCC
Source organism: Bacteroidota bacterium (assembly GCA_013286425.1). Taxonomy (GTDB): domain Bacteria; phylum Bacteroidota; class Bacteroidia; order Chitinophagales; family Chitinophagaceae; genus Parafilimonas. The sequence goes on along the minus strand of JABDFS010000002.1, from coordinate 59,645 downwards.
CATCCAAAATTGCTGCCTAATAATCCTTGTGCAGTCGTTCTGTAATCAACTTCTTCCATTGAATCCTGGCCTACATCCGCTATCCACATATCGCCATTGGTTTTATCAAAACTCCAGCGCCATGCATTGCGCAAGCCCTGCGCCCATATTTCAGGCAATACTGAAGTGTCTTTGATGAATGGATTATCAGTTGGAACGCTGTAATAAGGAGGCACATTTACTTTCACATTTATGCGAAGCATTTTACCAAAATCAGTTTTTCCGTTTTGAGAAAATCTGTTATTACCACCGGCGCCTAAGCTTATATATAAATTCTGATCGTTACCGAATGCGATATTACCAAAATGGCCTCCACCGGATTGAGGATAATTCAAAATAATGATTGCCGAATTTTTGTCTGCTGAATCAGGATTGGTTTTACTAACCTTATAACGTGCCAACGCTGTGTTGTAATTTCTATCAGTGTAGAATACAAAAAAAGTTTGATCATTTGCAAAGTTTGGCGAAAATGCAATACTCCATAAACCCTTGAATTGCCCCGCACCAACCAGCTTACTTATATCAAGGAACGGCGACGAAAGAAGAGCGCCATTTTTATAGATCCTGATAAGGCCGCCTTGTTCGGCGATGAAAAGCCGCTTTGAACCATCGCCTGCATTTTTTATTTCCAGGGGCTTTAAAAGGCCTGTGGCAATGGGATTAAAACTGATTGCTGGCTGTGCAAGAGAACGCAAAGTGCAACATAGGCTAAGCAGAATAAAAACAGGTAGATACGACTTCATAGATTTTGAATTATGTATGTAAGTTATAAAAGAAAGATTGAAGCGCTATAAGAAAGTTTATTTGAGCGATATATCATAAAGCTTTAAAATTCTTTTCTGCGTATAACAAAATAGCCGATCTTTTCAACCCATTAAACAACCAAATATGCAGGAACAAAATTTTAAAAACCATTCCCGTTTTGTACCAGGGTTTCATTTTTTTACAGCAGTAATAATATTAATTGCGCTTGTGATCTCAGTTATTTTAATGCTGTCATCATGGTTTAGCCTTACATCAATTTTTGACTTTACAGCGGCTGTAAGCCTGGGTTTATTGTTTGCTTACCTGCGTGTGTTTGCTACAGGAAACCAGGACAGAATAATTCGTGCCGAAGAAAATTTCAGAAGTTATCGCCTTACCGGGAAAACGTTAGACGCGCGCCTTACAAGAGGGCAAATAATTGCTTTGCGTTTTGCACCTGATGAAGAATTCCCTTCTTTATCAGAAAAAGCAGCTAATGAAAACATGAGGCCTTCTGCAATAAAAGAAGCAGTGCGGCAATGGCGTGCAGATCATCACAGGGTTTGATGTGATCTGCAGGTATTACCTGCTATTCCATTCATCAAAAAATATCAGCCATTAATCATTTCTGCAGGCAGAAATAACAGCTTTTATTTGAACTTGAATTTATTTAAAAGCGTATTGTATGCCTGCTTCTGTAATAAAAACACTGTGTCTCACCACTTCAATTTTGATAAGCTGCATTGTGCATGCACAACCCAATAACAATGACTCACTATTTAAAAAAGCAGATTCATTTTATTTTGCCAGTGACTGGAACAATGCTGTAAAATTATATAAGCAATTATTAAAAGATACTTCTACAAACAGCATTGCATGGCAAAGATTGGCCTTTGCATATTACAATCTCGGCAAACCTGCGGATGCATTGATGAATTATCAAAAAGCAGAAGCCAGCAATCCGCCTGCAGCCATGCAGCCTTATTTATATTCAAGAATGGCAAAAGTGTACAGTTTGCAAAATGATGAAACAAAAGCGATCGCTTACCTTGATAAAGCCTGCAATGCAGGGTATTTTAATCTGAAAGAATTAGATACAGCCAAAGAATTTATCGCTCTTAAAAATGATACTGCCCTCAGAGCAGTGCGGACAAAAGTTTATAACCTGCTTTATCCATGCGAATCCAACCCGCATAACCGTGAATTTGATTTTTGGGCAGGAGAGTGGGATGTATATGCAACAGGTTCTGCAACGCTTGTAGGGCACAGCCTTGTCCAGATCATTTCAAATGGTTGCGCTTTGCTGGAAAATTGGGATAGCCCGGCAAGCTCAGGCAAAAGCATCAACTTTATTGATCCTAATACTGATAAATGGAAGCAATCATGGGCAGGTTCTTATGCAAATGGTGTTCAGGAATTTATAAACGGTGAATATAAAGACAGTGCCATGCGTTTTGATTTTGAAACAAAAGATGCACAAGGCAAAAAAATTACAGGCAGGTTTATTTTTTATAATCTTGGCCCGGGTAAAGTTCGCCAGTTTAATGAAACATCAGCGGATGATGGCAAAACATGGACAACCAGTTACGACTTCACCTACATCCGGAAGAAATAAATCAGCAGTCTTAGATCAGCATTTTAAAAAAGCGGGCTTGTTTTTATTAAAACAAACATCATTTCTTTTTTATAAGTTTGATGCAGGTAAGCTGTTGAATAATCCGTTTAAAATAATTGGTAAAAGCTGATGCAGATCATCTGAATATTTCTTCAGAAAATTTTATTTTACCGCGCGGTTACAACAACATCCGTTTAAAGAAAATGCAACAAATGACTACCGGAAATTTATCATCTCAAATTTCGCCTGACCAGGAAAAAGAAATTTTTAGCGCACTTCAAAAAGAATTGCCTTACCAGTTTCAGCATATTTTTCCGGACAGGATTGCACCTAAAATAATTGTGGTTGTTCCTTCTCTGACATTAGATTCAGAAATACTTTCAAAGATCCGTGGCCATATTTTTTACGAGGAGCGCATGCTGTGCCTGCTGATGTTACTGCGTATGCCGCAAACACGCGTTGTATTTGTAACCAGCATTCCAGTTGACCAGATAACAATAGATTATTACCTGCATCATTTGCCGGGCATACCTTCACAACATGCTGCACAGCGGCTTACTATGCTGAGTTGTTATGATGCTTCTTCCAAGGCACTCACAAAAAAAATACTGGAACGGCCAAGATTGATCAATCGCATCAAACAAAAAATTACAGATGCAAGGCATTCGCACCTTGTTTGTTTTAATGTGTCTGAACTGGAACGCACGCTTGCGGTGCAATTAGGAATTCCAATATTCGGATGCGATCCTGAACTGCTTCCGCTTGGCAGTAAAACAGGGAGCCGCAATTTGTTCAGGGCCTGCAATGTAAATATGCCAAAGGGTTTTGAAGACCTGTATACAGAAGATGAAGTGGCTGATGCATTATATAAACTCAAAGCAGAAAATGCTGATATAAGAAAAGCAGTTGTAAAAATAAATGAAGGGTTCAGCGGAGAAGGCAATGCAATTTTTAATTACAGTGATGTGGAAGATGGCGGAGATCTCCGCGCTGATATTAAAACAGCTTTGCAAAAGATTCATGTGATTGCCGATAAAATATCACCACAACATTTCTTTGAAAAGTTTAAAGCATTAGGTGGCATTGTAGAAGAATTTATTGATGCAGACATAAAAACTTCACCGTCGGTTCAATGCAGGATTAATCCTTTGGGTGAAGTTGAAATTGTAAGTACGCACGATCAGATTCTGGGTGGTGAGTATAACCAGGTCTATCTTGGCGCTGGTTTCCCTGCATCTGCTGAATACTCAAAAGAAATCGCAGTATTAGGAAAAAGTATCGCAGACGGGCTTGCTGCTAAAAATGTTTTAGGAAGATTCAGTATTGATTTCTTAAGTGTGTACAAAGACTCGAAGTGGGAGCATTATGCGATTGAAATAAATCTTCGTAAAGGCGGCACTACACATCCGTTTTTGATGTTGCAGTTTTTAACAGATGGAGAATACGATGCGGCATCAGGCAATTATGTAATGCCGAATGGTGAACCGCGCTTTTATTTTGCATCAGATAATGTTTCATCACCTTCATACATTGGGCTTACACCTACTGACCTTATCGAGATCGCTTTGCTAAACGGGTTGATGTACGACAGTACAACACAGGAAGGGGTTATGTTTCATATAATGGGAGCGCTTTCGCAGTATGGAAAACTTGGAATGGTTTGCATTGCAAAAAACATTGAGAGTGCAAAGCAACTGTATGAAAAAACCATCAGCATTCTTAACAGTGAATGCGGAAAGATCGTTTAAATAAGATCAATTAATTTTTGATTGGGTATCTTAGAAATATCGTACCGGCCTTACTGAATAACCGGCAAATTTATCCTGCATCACCTGCGTTCCTGTACCAAAATTCTGAAACCATGCCTGGGTTGCATTTACTTCAGTAGAACTCCAGTAAGAGAACGGAAGGAATCCGCCAACAACATCTTTATGAAGATATAATTCATTCAATTCATCTTTTGAAGCAAGATACCAGTCGTTGTAACCGTTAAGATAAATTTCAGTGCACTCAACAGCAGCATAACCGTCTGCTTCATATAAAGGGAAGCCCAGTACTTTACATGCCCTGTTGGTATTATTTAATCCTGAACCGGGTTTACTTGCCACCGCCCCGGTTACTATATATTCTCTTGCCCATGGCTGAGGTTCTTCAAGGTCTGCAGCTGCAGCAATTATGCCATGCCTGCCTGTTTTATCAATATAAAAAATAATACCTCCGCCAAAATGCTCGCCAATATAATACGCTTGTTTTGCAGAGGATATTCCTGATGAAGAAAGCGCGCTTATATCACTTTCTTTTTTACAGGATATAACCGCAGCAGCTAAAAAAAGAAAGAGGTAAAAGTTTTTTTTCATACGCAGGTTATTTGATAACAAATATAATCAGCAGATGTTTACCATTTAATATAGCTGCATAATCTTTTAAGGTAAATCTATATTTCCATTTGAAGCAAAGCATAGCTCAGCGACTTATGCCTAATTTTTTACAGATAGGAAGGAAAGTAGAAAGCACGATCATAAACGTTGCGGTGCCATCGCCATCCAAATAAACAAGCATCGTAAGTATTGCTGTTCCAACAACAACTTTTAGCGGATCACCTTTTACTGAACGCACGATGAATGCAATCACAGGATCAAACAAGCCTGCATCCAGCATAACAGAAAAATACAGCACAGCAAACATCAGCAAAATACCTGTTGGCGCAACCTGTTTTAAACCGGCTAATGCCATGTTGCCGATCTCTTTATAATCAAACCCCGCAATAAATGCAAATACAACCGGCACTATCACCAACGCCGTTATTACTGATAATCGTTTTGTAATAATAAGAACAAGAAAAACCACGATGGTTGCAAAACCATAGAATGCAAGCCTAGGCAAGTATATTTATTTGTTCTGGTCTTTCATCGCAATGATTTTTTTTGTTACCGGCTTTAGTGCTTCGTGGCATCGTTCCTGGAACCTGTCCCGCACTTGATCCGGGATCGCACACTTGTGCAGTATATCATTGAGCAGCTACGGTTTGTCATTCTTAATGTTCATCAAATAGCAAATAATCATTAAAGAAAGGCAGCATTTCATCCAGTACTCTTCCATCTGTTGTCCATATTTTATTTGTATGCGTACCGATGTATTCTTCAGCATAATGTTCGATGCCATGATTCTCTAACTCCTGGCTGAACATACCACACTGCAAAGGAAAACGCGGCGCATCATTTCTGCCCCAATCCAGTTTAATGGCTTTTAATTTTTTCAGGTTCGGGGCATACTTATCAATCATATACAACGGCATATTGGCTCTCCATTTTTCATACACTGTTGTATCAACAACAAGGCTATCGCCAACATAATTAAAAGGAAGGTCTATAAAAAACGGCGGCTTATTTGGGTTGGGCGACCACGCTCTTGCACAAGCCGCAATTACTTTCGGATAATACGTTTTATCCAGTTCATCTTTTGTTTTAATAGCCGCAAGCTGTTTGTATGAATCACTGCCAGGCCCAAACTCTTTTACAAATGCAAGTAAACCCGGGCTCATAGCATAGGCACAACTAAATACATCAGGATACATCATGGCTATTTTCAATACACCATAACCACCCATTGAATGCCCGCCAATGCCGCGTGCATCCCGTGTTGCAATGGTTCTGAAATTTTTATCCATGTAAGCAACCAGTTCTTTTGCTTCAAAATCAGTCCAGTCACCAATCAGCGAAGAGTTGCTGTAGAAACTTCCTGAAAATAAAGTGTTATTATCTGCGATCACCAATATATAAGGGCGGATTTTTTTCTTTGCAATTGCCATATCAAGAATAGCTTTCATTGCAGGATAAATTGAGTCATTGCCCATAAAACCATGCAGGTAATAAATAACCGGGTAACGCTGTTTGGATTGATCATAACCCGGCGGCAGGTAAACAGAAACCCTTCTTTGCGGGTTTTCCCCGCCAGTATTTTGCAGGTAAGCTGAGTTGATAGTTCTCATAACAACAGAGCCTGTATCAATTTGGCTTTGTACCTGCTTTGCAAATACAAGAACAAGCAGGATAGCAATTAATTTTTTCATACGGCTTACAAATTACTACTGTAAATTATTCATCGTACAGAAATATTCTTTCTGTGAATAACTGTTATGGAAACAAATAAAGTATCCGGTTAACCTGTTTGCGGGATTATTTTGATATAGCCACAAGGAAGCTAACCGAAGGTAAAAACTGAAAGGTGTTCTTTATTATTCTTCTTTAAGAAACGACAGATGTATGGCTGTGAACTGTATGGATCATGTTACTAATCAATTACTGGCCTCATATGTACCAGGGAGCTCATTTCTACGAAATATATACGATATAACTTCGATATTTCTTCGATCCAATAGATCGAAGTTATATCGAAGAAATATCGAAATTATATCGAAGTTATATCGAAGAAATGAACTCAATGATGTAAAAAATAAATGATGCTGCCCTTTTCGAAAAACATCTGTTTTATTTTGTCGCTTATAAGGAACTCCGCCAACACATTCAGTTAATTTATTATTACTTTTTTTGACATACCTATTGAAGAAATGCTTTTATTTGCTTTTTAAATGATAAGATTGACCCCGAAATCAACCTTAGATGGCAACCAAAGGACAAACACTCATAAACACCTGCAGCAAACAGGTAATAGAATTTCTTACCACTGCAAATGACAGTGACGGAAATTTGCTTGAAATGGTTTCAGCATGGCAACCCAATGCGCCTGAACCGCCTGAGCATTATCACCCTTTTCAAAAAGAATATTTCAAAGTGTATGAAGGGGAGCTTACCGTTAAACTAAACGGCGAAATAACTATTTACAGGGAAAGTGAAATGTTTGAAATTGATAAAGGCATGGGGCATGCAGTATGGAATGCTTCAAACAAAACAGCAAAGGTTTACTGGAAAGTTAAACCTGCCTTGAAAACAGAAAATATGCTTGAGATCAGGGCAAAGCTTTCGCAGGATAAAGCCTCTGTGGCTAAAATTTTCAGGCGTTTATTGCTGGCGATAAAGTACCGTAAAGAGCTGCGTACCGGCAAAGGATCTCTTTTGAATTGAATTTCTATTCCAAATTCAGGGCAGCATTAAAAACATCTTTCTGAAATGATGTTTAGTGTTTAACATCATTATTGTTATTTTGCTGCATTACTTCACAAAACACATAATTTATCATGAAATTGATTGCATGCATTTTTGCTGCAGGCTCGCTTGCATTTGCAGCGTGTAACAGCAGCAGTTCTTCAACAACAAATTCAGATTCATCAGCAACCACAGCAACAGACACAACTGCATCAGCATCAGCAGGCAGCACTGCCGGTTTTAAATTGGGCGTACAAATGTGGACGTTCAGGATGTTTACATTCACAGAAGCGTTGGATAAAGTTGACAGCGCCGGTATTAAAAACATTGAAGCATTCTGGGGGCAAAGGCTTGGAGGCGGCTTACCAGGCGAGTTTGGTGCAGGTATGTCTGCCGATACAAAAACGAAGCTTAAAAAAATGCTGCAGAGCAAAGGCATACAGATCGTGGCAATGGGCGTGATCGTTCCTCAAAACAAAGCTGAATGGGTAAAAGCTTTTGATCTTGCAAAAGAATTTGGATTAAGCTATATAACTGCCGAGCCCATAAAAACGCAATGGGATATGGTAGATAGTTTAGCAGGTGCCTATGGTATTAAAGTTGCCATACACGATCATCCTAAACCTAATGTTTACTGGAGCCCTGATTCAGTATTGGCAGCAATACAAAATCATCCGAACATTGGCTCATGCGCTGATGTTGGCCATTGGTCGCGCAATGGTTTAAATCCTGTTGATTGCCTGAAAAAATTAGAAGGCCATGTTTTTGGCGTGCATCTGAAAGACATTGTAAAGTTTGATGATACACAGGCAGCAGATACAATCGTATCAAAAGGCGTGATAGATTTTCCTGCAATATTTGCTGAATTAAAAAGGCAAAATTTTAATGGCATGTTGTCTATTGAACATGAATCAAACTGGTATCACAGCTTACCGGATGTGATCTTTACAAAGAATTATTACGACCAGCAGATTGCTGCGCTTAAATAACTGTAAAGCCTGCACAAATAATACTAATTATGTGCAGGCTTTTTATTTTTAATACTTGCCACTCTAAAAAAATAGAACCCCTTGTGGAAACAAGGGGTTTAACTCAGAATGGAAATGTACCTTGTATTTGCTTATTTATCTTGTGAGTGCTGAATAAACAGCACAACAAACTTACACTTACCAATATCTCCGCAATACGGGAAATATCCCGTTTTTTAAAAGTGTTTTTCTCCTCCCTCTTAATGAAAGCTAAAAATCAATACAGCATAATAACAGAGAACGTAAATTTGATTTATGATAAGTCTTTCTAATGATAAGCTAGCCGTTATCATAAGCGAAAAAGGGGCAGAGCTTCAAAGCATACAACTAAACGGAGTTGAATATTTATGGCAGGCAGATCCGGCACACTGGAGCAAACATTCGCCCGTTCTGTTCCCGATTGTTGGTGAACTGAAAGATGGCAGGTATTTTTTCAATAGTAAAGAATACAAACTGCCACGACATGGTTTTGCAAGAGATAAAACATTTGAAGCTGAACAGCTTTCCGCAACAACTGCAGTATTTACTTTAAGAAGCAGCCCTGAAACACTGGAAGTTTATCCTTTTCATTTTACATTCAGGATTGAATATGCATTGAATGATGCAGTACTTTCCTGTACCTATCATGTGGAGAATATATCGGATGATTTTATATATTTTTCTGTGGGCGGACACCCGGCGTTTAAAGTTCCGTTGTCCGGCTATCTTAAATACACTGATTATTCGCTTGAATTTAATAACGACGATGTATTAACGCGGCATTTGTTGCATAAAGGTTTAATAGCTGATCAAACAGAGCAATTGCAACTTGTAAATAAAACACTTTCGCTTAAGCAATCTTTATTTTATACAGATGCCATTGTGTTGAAGCACATCAAAAGCAACGAAATAAAATTGTTTACTGAAAAAGATGAGCATGGTTTAAGATTTAAGTTTGACAACTTTCCTTTTTTTGGTATATGGGCAGCTGTTGATGCACCATTTGTTTGCCTTGAGCCCTGGTGCGGTATTGCTGATGGCATTCATGCCAATCAGCAACTCATCAATAAAGAAGGTATTAATAAACTGGCTGCAAATGAAAACTGGCAGCGTACATGGAGCGTTGAATTGTATTAATATTTGAAAAAAGTGAAACGTGAATTGTCAAACGTGAATACAACAGCACTAAATTCTGATATTGCTGTTATATTCAAAATTTTAAACTATCAGGCTTTTCAATTTATAAAGACTCTTTGAAGTGGTTTTCACGTTTGACGTTTGACGAAGGCTGCTCAATGATATTCAGCATCCCGAATCGCTTTGCTCCCGGGACAGGCAAGATGATGATACGCAACCATGTTCAATCGAAGTTCATTTGCCTGTAACAAAAAATACTTTTCAATCTTTTTTACGATTAATAGTTTAACTGAAATATATAATTATGGCTGATCAAAAAAGTTGTTTCGTAGTAATGGGTTTTGGCGTTAAAACAGATTTTGCCACAGGCCGTAAGCTTGATTTGAATAAATCTTACCGGTTGCTTATAAAACCTGTGGTTGAATCAAAAAATATTACCTGCTTGCGCGCCGATGAAATGTTATACAGCGGCACTATTGATATGCAGATGTATCTTGAATTATTGAATGCAGATATTGTTGTGGCTGATATTTCAACTGCCAATCCAAATGCTTTATATGAACTGGGATTGCGTCATGCATTAAAGCCAAGAACCACTATAGTTATTTCTGAAAATCAAATGGCTTACCCTTTTGATCTGAATCATATCAAAATAACGAGCTATACGCATTTGGGCGATGCAATAGATTATGAAGAAGTAGAACGTTTTCGTAAAGTGCTTTCAGATACGCTTGATGATGTGTTGACAAACGTCCAGACCGATAGCCCTCTCTATACTTTTTTACAACTTGATCCGCCTTCACTGCGCGAACAAATAAATAAAGCAGTTGCAGAAAAGAAAGAAGAATTGGAAGCTGCGGCACCCGCGCCTGAAAGCCAACAAACTTTGTCTGTTATTACAGAACAGGCAGAAGATGCAGTTGAAAGAAATGATTTTATAACTGCACAGGCGCTCTTTAATTCTGCATTGCTTATCTGGAAGCCGGAAGGTGATAATTCAAAAGCAGGAACCAATACTTACTTAATACACAGGCTTGCTTTTGTTACATATAAATCAAAATTTCCTGATGAACTAACCTCACTGCATAAGGCTTTGGATTTATTAAAAAGCATAGACCTTCAGCATACAAATGATACAGAAACCGTATCGCTTGCAGGCGCTATTGAAAAAAGATTGTTCGAGGCAGGGCAGGGGGAAGATCATCTTGCTGCAGGTATTGAATATTATCAGCGTGGTTATTTTTTATTGCACAACAGGTATCATGGTATTAACCTTGCTTTCTTAACGGATTACCGTTCGCTTTCATCTTTATGCACTACAAATGAAGACCGCATTGCAGATATAGTAATTGCAAAACGCGTTCGTCGCGAAGTGCTTGCCATGTGTGATAAAGACTGGAATGATATTACTGCAAAGCAATCAAGCCAGGCTGTAAAAGATGGATTGGCGAGGAATGACTCATTCTTTATAAAGCAGCAAAAATCAGATAAAGATCAATTGTTCTGGATATTGATAAACCGTGCTGAAGCTTGTTTCGGGCTTGATGATATAGATGGATACAATAAAGCATTAAACGATGCACAGAATGCTGAACATGAAAGCTGGATGATGGATTCACTGACGGAACAAATAGAAAAACTGAAAGTGATGAAGCAAAAGCAGGCTGATAAAATGGCTGGTGTAAAAGTCGATTAAATAAAAAAACTCCGTTCATCACGGAGCTTTTTGTTGCTGCTTAATCAATCACAAAAAAAATATTATTACCAATATTTATAACCTGTTACCCTTGCATATTCAACTTTAGCCTGTGCTAATTGGTATTGATAACGCAGGTTGGTTAATAAAATGCGTTGCATGTTTACAGCTGCATCAGTAATGTCAGTATTTAAACCAATACCATTTAAATAGCGGCTTGATGCAATCTGCACAGCAGACCTTGCATTTTCAATCTGAGATTGCATGGTCTTCAACTTATCAGTGTTGGTTTGAATGTCTGTTAAAGCCTGCTGAATGTTTTCCTGGTAATCGTTGCTCAATGATTGTTGCGCCAACTGGTTTTGTTTTATCTGCGATTCTGCAACAGCTATTTGCTTTTTTGTTTTGCCATCATATATAGGAATTTTTAAGCTAACGCCGCCTGCGTAATTAAATCGCATTTGATTTACTTCAGGCACATAACCATTCTTTACACCCGCAGAACCGTTTAATGCAACAGTAGGTTTATCAGTTTGCCTTACAATATTAAGATCGGCTTTTGACTGGTCTATTCTATCGTTTGCGAGAATGAAATCAGGTGCTGAAGCTTTTGCAGCTGCAAATGCATCTTCCGGAGTTTGGATGGGAAGATCAAAATCAAATGCATTGCCATTAATGTTTGTGTTGCCTGTTGTGTATTGCAACAGTGTAAGTTGTTTTTGGAGACTGTTTAAAAGATCTGCTCTTAAATTTACTTCTATATCAATCTGCGATTGCAGGTTCAATACATCAAGCTTAATAGCATCGCCATTCTTAAGTTTATCTTCTGCAAGTTTTTTATTGGCATTCAGGTAATTTAAAATGCTGTCTTCAACCGTAACTGCTTTTCTAAAATAGACGATGTTATAATAAATTGTTGACACCTGGCTTGCCAGTTGTGTTTGCACGTTTAATACATTATCGGTTGCATACCTGAGGTCTGTTTTTGACCTGTCAACATTTGCTTTCAGTTTGCCAAAATCGAACAGTAAATATTGTGCGCCAACATTGGTATTTACATTGTTAACCGGCGCAAACTGGAAATTTACTTTTTCACCATTTGATTCCAGAGGCAAAACAATTTTTGGCTGAACATATTCGTAACCGGCATTAAAATCAACAGTTGGCAAATTTGTTTTTGCAACGTCCAAACGTTTTTCTGCAATGTTTATCTGGTTTTGTGCTTCCTGTACTTTTGGATAATAACCGAACGATTGGTCAATGATACCTTTCAATTCATTATTCACCTGAACCTGTGCTGTAGTTACTAAAGAAGCACACATTAAAGTGAATGTTATCAAATGCTTTTTCATTTGTTTGTATTTTATTGTTTTGGCCTGATGGAACGCCTGCTGAATAATTTGTTGATGCATTAATCTTTGATATAAGCGTGTCATCAGTTATAAGTTTTATTGTTTATAATTTTTTGTTGTGTATTATTAATGTGCTTCGAGCATTGCGGCCGATGGTGCACCATTATTGGTGGTTGTTTTTTTCTTATTCCTTAGAAATACTACCAATGGTATTACAGCAATAAAAAATATTGCAATAAGCCTGAATGTATCCAGGTAAGAAAGATAATAAGCCTGCCTGTCCACCTGGCTGTTTAAAATCCCCAATGCCGCATGAGCAGCAGATGCGCTGTCAATATTTGCATGTGATGTTAAGCCATGTTGTATTGAATTTATCCTGTCTGTAAGTTCAGGCGAACCAGGCGTAAGATTGCTTACAAGGCTTGTACGATGCACCATATAATGATTGGAAACATAGTTGTTGGCTAATGCGATACCAAACGCGCCACCTAACTGTCGTATCATATTGTTCAATGCAATACCTGATGAATATTCCTGTGGTTTAAGTCCGACAACAGCCTGGTTGATCAACGGTAATTGAACCATTGAAATACCTATGGCACGTAATGCCAAAGGGAAAAAGAAATCCCATTTGCCAACATCAGGACTAACATTTGCAGACATTACAGCATACGCTGCAAACAAAATAAAACCGGTAACAACAAAAGGGATTGACGGTACACCTTTAGCCATGGTTCTGCCTATTATCGGCATCATTACAACAGCTAATAAAGTAGGCGGCAATAATGATAAACCTGTTTCATAAGCTGTAAAGCCTAATACACGTTGCGCCAATACAGGATACACGAATACAGATGTAAACAATCCGAAACCGGCAACGAAAGTAAAGATGGTTGTAAATGCAAGGTTGCGGTTGCCTAACACTCTTAAATTAACTGCAGGTTTCGGTATGCTTAATTCACGGATGATAAAACCTGCTAATCCTGCAACAGCAACAATGGCGCAGATACGGATAGAATTATTGCTGAACCAATCTTCCGCTTCACCTCTTTCCAAAACATATTGCAAACAACCTATTCCCGCCATGAGTAAACCAATGCCTGTGTAATCTATATAAATAGATTTTTTGTTTTTGCCTTCACCTTCCTTTTTATCAATGAATGAGAATGCAAGTAATGTTGCAATAAAACCGATTGGAATATTTATCATAAATATCAGCGGCCAGCTGAAATGTTCAATTATATAGCCACCTAATGTTGGACCTAATGTTGGACCAAGCACTAAACCCATTCCGAATAAACCTGAAGCAATTGGCCTGTCTTTAGGTTCGAAAGCATCAAACAAAATTGCCTGTGAAGTTGAAAGCAACGCACCACCGCCAACACCTTGTACAAATCTCCAGATAATTATCTCAACTAATCCTGTTGATTGTCCGCACATATAAGATGCGAACGTGAAGATGATCATCGAGGCGATGTAATAATTCTTTCTGCCAAAATATTCGGCAAGAAAACTTGTAAGCGGAATAATGATAACGTTTGCAATGGCATAAGAGGTGATCACCCAGCTTATATCTTCAATGCTTACGCCAAGACTGCCCGCCATATCGTTCAACGCAACGTTTACGATAGATGTATCAACCAATTCCATTACGGCTGCTGATACAGTTGTAATAACAATTATATATTTAGCGAGCCTTTTCATTTAGTTTGTTTTTATACTTACATAAGCGCTTAAACCGGCACGAAGAATATTGCTGTAATCGTTCACATTGTTAATGCTTATTTTAACCGGAACGCGTTGTGTAACCTTTACAAAATTTCCACTCGCATTATCCGGAGGCAACACAGAAAATCTTGCGCCTGTAGCTTCACTTAAGCTGGCAATACTTCCATGCAGGGTAGAATCAGGATAAGCATCCAATTCAATTTCAACAGGCATTCCGGGATAGAATTTTCTTATCTGAGTTTCTTTAAAATTTGCAACAACCCAATATGTTGTATCATTTACAATCTGAAACAATGGTGAACCTGCCTGCACGTATTGCCCTGCAACAATATTTAATTTACCAAGCTTGCCCGATTGCGGTGCAAATATTTTGGTATAGGAAATTTTTAATTGCTGCTGCTGAATAGCGGCTGCTTTTGTAGCTAAACCTGCCTGTGCTTTTTGAAGGCTTGCCTGTAAAATTGCAATGCGGCTTTGTGCAGTTGAAAGCTCACTTTGATTATTGGTTGATTGTTGCTTCGCCTGTTCTAAATTAAACTTGCTGTCGTCCAACTGTTTTTTTGTTATCGCCTGGTCGTTGTACAAATTCTGGTTACGTTCAAAATCTTCCTGCGCCTGTTGTATCTTGATGGAAGAAAGTGAAATGTTGCCACGGTTTGTGCTCAATCCTATATCACCATTTTTTAAAGCGGCCTGCGCATTAAGAATATCAGCCTGCGCCGATTCATAATCAGCCTGCATTTGTGCTAGCTGGGTTTGCAATTCAGCATCATCAATCTCTACCAATAACTGGCCTGCCTTAACTGAATCGTAATCTTTTACATCGATCATTTTTACATAACCACTTGCTCTTGGTAACACAGGAGATATTTGTGTTTCGATCTGTGCATCGTCTGTTGTTTCGTGTGCAATTGCATAAGAAATCTTCGTCCAGCCAAATATGCCGGCCGCAATTACTACAGCGCCGATAATAAAATAGCGTAAAGGTGATTTCTTCTTTTTTTCTGTTTGAATGGTTTCCTGCTCCATAAATAATTTTTCTGTTTTAGTTGTTTAAAAGATGTGAGTGCATCAGTTGTTTTAAATGAACTGATACGCGTTTTTTAAATTTTATATCTTCATAAGGAATGTAATCGTCGCTCTTGTTCATGAGCCTGTTGCAAAACTTTCTTGAAAGCAAAACCTGGTTGATTGTTCCGTTAAGTGTTGCGATGGTAAGTTCCAGGTCAACCTTTTTAAAGTCACCTTTTTTAATTCCTGATTCGATTATGTTTTTTACAATGTTCGCGTTAGGAATAAAATTGTTTACAATAGAATTCTGTAAACTTTCACGTTGATTAAGGATCAGTTCCTGCTGTATGAGGCGATGGAACATCCTGTGTGTAAAAAGTTTTTCGATATAAGAATCTATAACTGCTTCTATTTTTTGAATGGGTGTGATGGATTCATTTTTCTGTATCTCATCCAGTAAACCTCTTGTTGTTGCAGATTTGTATTCAACAATCCTTTCAAAGAGTTTTTCCTTGGTGCCAAAATAATAATTCACCATTGCAACATTCACTGAAGCTTTTTCAGCGATGTCTCTTATTGAAGTGCCTTCAAAACCTTTTTCCGCAAAAAGGCCAAGCGCAGTTTCAATAATTTGTATACGTTTGTCTTTCATGACTTTAAAATTTCACGAAGCAAAGTTAAACAACTGTTTAATATTAAACAAACGTTTAATTAAGTTTTTTGAAATTTTACATTTCTATGAAAAAGAAGTAGCTAATTGAATCTGATAAGTGGCATTGGAACAAAAAAAAGCACTGATGATTTTTTAAAACCATCAATGCTTTAACTGATAAATTTATTTACTGATTACTTATTCAGCTTGCTTTCATCCAACCTGAAAAAACGTACAGCATTGTTATACAAAATATCTCGCTTCTGATCATCCGATAAATAATTTGCATTCTCAATAACGCCGAGTGAAGTCTCCAGCAATTTTGGCCAGATCATAAGATCAGTTCCATACATTATTCTTTTTTCAAAACCTGCCTGCACCAATCTTTTTATGTAATCATTTACTTCTGCCAAAGGATAACTCCATATCATACCGGCAATATCAACATACACATAAGCATTGGCGCCCATTAAAGCGATCATGTTATCAACCATTGGATAGCCTGCATGCATTACCCATACCTTCAATTTTGGATGACGAGCCAATAAATCTTCCAGCAATAACGGGTTGCCCATTGATGCACGGTATTTTGGAGAAGTTATATTAGCCATACCGTTACCGCCTGTGCCCATGTGAATGCCTACAGGTATATTTAATTTTTCTGCAGCCGCAAAATATGCATCCAGAGATGTATCGCTTGGAGACATGCCCTGGTATTGCGGCGCAACTTCACCCATTACTTTATAAAAACCTGAAGTAAGCGAATCTGTAAATGCAACAACCGTCATGTCTTTTGAAGAACTGATACCAATAGCAGGGATTACTCTGCCGGGTGCAGCCTTCATCCAGTTGCGTAAAATAGTAGGGTCACCACTTGCAATAACTGTTATGTTCAACCTGTTCATAGTTGCAACCAATGAATCCTGGAATTCTTTATCACTCTTTGCTGCTTTCAGCGGCATAGCGCAATCTGTATTCAGAAATGAAGGAGGAGGCTGATTGGGATCTCCACCAGGCATGCTGCTTAAAAACCATGGGCATGCATCCATTGCAAAAGCAGGATTAACTTTCATTGCGTGCACATGCACATCTATAATAGGAAGATGTTTATGTGTTGAATCCTGTGCGCACAATTGAAACGTGATGAGTGAAAATAATGCAAGACATTTTAAGTGTAGTTTTTGTAGCATGACTCATGTATTTATTGGTGATTGTTTTCTAATGTAGATTAACATGAAATTGCATAAGAGATTAATCGACAAAAAAAGAAAATTAAGAGACAAGATAAATTGTCGAATAGAACAAAGTAAGTTTAAGACAAGTGTGCAATTACATTATTTGCTTTGTACAGCAATGGTTTTGCGCAGTATATCTCCGTTGGCTGTAATGCCTGTAACGGTTATAGTATACACTGCAGGAATATCACTTGTATAAAAACTGATCGCTCTATCTGCATTGCCTGTAAGCAAACCTCCATTCCAATACAATGTTGAGCGATTGTCTTCAGCAGCTTCGGTCTTTTTACTTTTTTTCGGAATACTATATTCAGGAAAAGCAACCGGTTCTAAAACACCCTTTACATAAAACTCCTGCATATTGTTTTTATCCAATATAAAATCTTTGCCTTTGTTTGTTGTATTAATAAGAATAACACCATTGCCACCTGCTTCTCCATAAGCTGCCGCATCAGCATTTTTGAGTATTTCTACAAAATCTACATCTTTAGGATTTACACTGTGCAAATAATTTATAGCCGGGCTTGCAGCCCCTACGCTGTTAGATGGTGAAACAACGTTAGCACCATTTACCATAATTAATGGTTCAGAATTAGGTCCCGGCGCCGTTAAAGCATTATTGCCGTGAATAACGAGAAAACCATTCAGAATCTGCACACCACTTACTTTCAATATCAGGTTATCCAAAGTGGTCCTACCGTCGAGGTCTTTGCCATGAATGATGGAAGAAAACGGGCTTACACGCTTTGATGCATCATAATCAACAGCTATACTATCTGTAACAATAACAGTTGGCAACTGGTTTTCGCCAAACTGGTCTTTGTAATAAAAATTTAAACGTTGTTTTGTTTTTGCTTCTATTAAAGGATATTGTTTTAATGCAGCAGGTGTTTTTAGTTTTGGAACATCAGGCTCATCAAAAACAACCTTATTGTTTTTTGAATTGCCTTTTAAAGTTTTTATTTCAAGAATAAATTCTGTGCTGTCTGCATAACTATCAGTCGGAAAGGAAAAACGGCCATTAGCATCGGTAGTGTCTTTATAAAAAACAGGGTTGCTTGTTTTGGAAATGATGGTAACAACCTGGTTAGCCAGCGGCTCTGTTTTATTATTTATGATGGCGCCTTTAATATAAAAAAGGCTGTCGTTATTGTTGATGTTTGCATTGTTTACTAATTGATTGGCCAGTTGATAAGTGTTATTTTTTGTGAGCATGATCAGGTCAATATCACTGTCGTTAAAACAAAGATTGCGCGCTAGAAACAAATTATCAACCCTATCAAGATCAAAAGGCAGGTTACTAAAACTGCATATATCAGGTACTGATGAAAGAGCAGAGTCAGTAACAGACAAAGCAAGCAACGCGGGAACAACATGTTGCTCAGCATCTGTTGATGATACGTTCAAAGAAACCCTATCATGCTTTGCATATGTATTCTTATCGGGAGTAATATTGATGTTAACCGCATCTGCATTTACATAAACAGTTCTCTCACTTAACAACTTTAAATTCTTATCAAACAAATAAAAGCTTGTAATGCCTTTCGGTAAAGTGTGTTCGTTAATAGTTGTTTCATATTGCCCTGCTCCAACACTTGCAAAAACGACACTGTCTTTTGAAATGCCTACAACATATGTAAGCGCATCTTTTGTATAAATAGAATCACCCAATAAAATTCGCAGCTTATACCAGCCTGATGTTTTTGTTACAGATAACTGCCCTGTAAAAAAATTAAAAGGAGGAAGTGGATAATGTAATTCTTTTCCTTCGCTGTTAATTACTGCTTCATATTTTCTGTACCCGGATGGTTCAAAATTAAACCTGGCAAGGCCTGCGGCATTGGTTGTAAAATGCGTAGTGGTATCACCGCGACTATCTTTTACATAACCATTAATACTTAAAGGGTTTCCGCTTTTTGCAGTTGCCAGCAACGCCACCGTTGAATTAATGCCCGGAATAATATTACCGCCTTCAGGATAAAAATTGATCACCGGATCACCTGTACCGGTTATATTATTTTTTTGTTTTGGCGGATGTAGCCAGGGTGTACCCACAATATATAAAGGTTTTATCGCGATGCTATTCGTATCACTTTGTGCCATTTGCCTGGTATATGCCCGAAGCCAGTAATAACCGGTAAAAAGATGATCAGATAATTGCAACCTGTAGTCCGAAGTATCATTTGCCCTATCGATGATCACTTGTTTTACTATGCTGTCATTATCATCAACAATATCTACAAAAAGAAACCTGCTTTTATAGCTTTCTTTGAAGGAAGCAGTTTTTAAAACAAATGCTTTGAACCATAAATATTCACCAGCTTTATAAACAGACCTGTCTGTTACTACATAAGCCCGTTCTGTTTGATTAGTTTTTACTGCAGTAATTAATTTTGAAGCAAAGGAATCTAAAATATTTTCCTGTGAGTTTTGCGCCGCTGCATGCATTGTAAAAGCTATGAACAGCAAAAGACAAGCTGGTTTGTTAGAAGGCATAACACCAAGCTAACAAATAAAATTAATTAAACAGAAATATATACTTATGCTTATTGATAAGTATAAGTTACCGTACCCAATAATTCCTGGTGTTTATCAAATAAAACGTCTTGTGTTTTAAGTCCGCGTTCATCATAAACGTATTTCCAGACTACATATTCTGAAGAGCCCTGCGGAATTTGAGTGAGTTGCGCAACACGGCCGGTTTCATCATAATCAAATAAAAAATCAGGAAGCATTTGCTGTGCTTTGGTGTTGAAGCGAACAATATCTGTAAGCTGGTTTTTATCGTTGTAATAATAAAAATAATGTTCTGCTATGCTTCGTTGCTTCGTCCATATTTCTTCTGCAACATTGTTTTGCTCATCTTTTTTAAAAAGAATAACTGTGCTGTCTGTTTTATCTTTTATCCTTATCATTGAATCAGGAGTATTGCCGGTATAAAACCATTTATGCAATTCAACGCTGTGTGTGCCCATTGCTGTATCATCTGCTTGTGTTTGTACAAGAAGAATTTTACCGTCGTTATCGTAAGTATAATCAATCGTTGTAAGCACATTATCGGCACTGTCTTCAGATTTAACCAACCTGCCGTTAGCGTATGTATCAAAATCATCAGAAATGCCGCCGGTTTCCAGCTCAGTATGTGTTGTGGCTGAGTTGCCATCATCTTTTATAATTTTTGAATAAGCGAAACCTGTTGTAGGCGTGCCATCTGCATCAGTACTGCCGGCAGAAATTCCTGTTATATTATTCTTTATAAGATTAGAATAATAATTGTTGGAAGCCTTAAGGCCAATCACATCATTGTAATAATATTGCGCGTTTGAATAATAAAAAACAAAAAGAAGTGTTAACAGCAACAAGCTTTTTTGCATAATGATTCTCTTGGTTTACCTGTAACGTAAAAAGTGCGGCAAGGTATATATTGCTGCTTAAAATGCCTTGTGTATTTTTAGTGAAAATTTTTAAACGTTTATCAGAAGCTGTTTCAAATAATTGTTAGAAGCTTGAAAAAGAAACCGGAGATGAAGAGCGTGAAACGTGAATCGTTAAGCGTGAAAAGTCCGCGACCAATAAATATTTTAAAAATCAATGCTCTTATTTACTAATAAAGTTGATGATGGAATACAAAGAAAATTTTGAAAGGCTGGTAAATATTATGGACGAACTAAGAGAGAAATGTCCATGGGATAAAAAGCAAACCATTGAAACCTTGCGGCAAATGACGATTGAAGAAACGTATGAACTTGCTGATGCTATAACAGAAAAAAACTGGAATGAACTGAAAGAAG
This sequence comes from Bacteroidota bacterium, assembly GCA_013286425.1. Classification (GTDB taxonomy): domain Bacteria; phylum Bacteroidota; class Bacteroidia; order Chitinophagales; family Chitinophagaceae; genus Parafilimonas. The sequence continues at coordinate 38,536 of JABDFS010000002.1, read as the reverse complement.
AACTCGGCGACATTTTACTGCATATTGTTTTTTATGCACGCATTGCAAAAGAGCAAAATGAGTTTACGCTGAACGATGTACTTGAAACAATCTGCAATAAATTAATTGTACGTCATCCGCATATTTATGGCGATGTTAAAGTAAATGATGATGAAGACGTAAAAAAGAACTGGGAGAAAATTAAACTGAGAGAAGGAAAATCATCTGTGTTGAGCGGTGTGCCTGTTTCGTTGCCGGCAGTTGTAAAAGCAACACGCATCCAGGAAAAGGCAAAGCAGGTTGGTTTTGAATGGAAGTATAAAGAAGATGTGTGGCTGAAGGTTGAAGAAGAAATGAATGAGTTGCATGCTGCTGTTAAAAGCAATGATCAAAACGAAATAGAAGAGGAGTTTGGCGACCTGCTTTTCAGCCTTGTTAATTACGCACGCTTTTTGAATGTTGATGCTGAAAATGCTTTGGAAAAAACGAATAAAAAATTCATTCACCGTTTTACACGCATGGAAGCGATAGCAAAAAGTGACGGCAAAAATTTATATGATATGAGCCTTGAAGAAATGGATGCTATCTGGAATATTGTAAAAAAAGAAAACAGGATTGCTTGATTAAAACAATAAAAAATGCGGTAAATAAAAATGCCTGGCTTTTTCTTGCTGCGGCATGGGTGTATACGCTTTCATTCATCTTCACCAATTATTTTTCTTACAGTTCTTCGCCGCAAAAAGTTGCCAATATTTTAAGTGAATACATTCACGGGCAGGAAAAATCTTTTAAAAATTTAGTAAATGATTCTGCTTCTGTTAATGCCATCATCAGCGATGGGCCTTCACTTATAAAAGAACAACTCATCAGCGATGCACAGGGAATTTTTGCTTACCAGGTAAATGATCTTGGAAACTCTGTTGAACTGTTTTGGAACACCAATAAAATGTCGCCGGCTGCGGATGACCTTTTAAACCCTGACGGCAATTACCTGGTGAATTATGAGAACGGTGTTTTTGAACTGGTGAAAAAATCATTCACTAAAAATGATGTAAAATATTTTTTTGTTACACTGATACCAGTACGATGGCAGTACTTCATGAACAATGAATACCTGAGCTCTCATTTTGCTGTTACGGAAGCAATAACTGATAACTATGAAATTTCTCTTGCAAACGAAGGCGCACCTGTTATTAATTCAAACAGAGATACGTTGTTCAGCATTAAGGAAACAAGCCGTTCTTACAGCGATACACCGGTAGGCTTTTCTGTTTTCTTACGCATTGTTGCATTATTATGCCTGCTCACTTTTTTTAGCAGGGTAGCATCGGCAGTAGTGAATGAAAAAAAATTCAGAAGTGGTTTTATGCTACTGGTAGCCTCTTTTCTAATATTAAGGCTGATAGTTTTTCTTCTTCCCTTTCCTTTCAACTACAGAGATAACTCGCCTTTGTTTGATCCTAAGATTTATTACGGCGGAGCTATTAACTGTTCATTAGGCGATCTTTTTATTAATTCATTGCTTGGTTTGTGGATATTATTGTTTTTTAGAAGAAGTGCTAACAGTTATATAGTCAACTTATTTAAGAAGCGTAGGATTTTGTACAGCTTTGCAGGATATGCGGCACTTATAATTATTCCATTAATTAGTTTTTATGTAACGGATGTTATAAGCGGGCTTGTATTACGATCAAAAATAAGTTTTAACGCAGCCGACTTTTTTTCACTCACAGGTTTTTCCATCACAGGCTTTATTATCATTTGCATATTACTGTACATGTGGATTTATTTAACAGGATTCTTTGTACAGCTTATAAATGCAACACAGATCTCTTTTTTCTGGCAAATTATCTTAATGATGATTGCAAGCCTGCTTTTAATTTCACTACACATTTTTTTAGCTGATTCAATTGTATTGCTTGTTATTGTTGTACTTCTTGTTTTTGTAGTTTCTTTTATAAAACGGCGTGATAATCCTTCAGCCGGTTCGCTTGTAAGCTCAGCTTATTTTATTTTCTGGTCTATATTGGTAACAGCACTTGCATCGTTGCTTATAACTTATCAGTATAATATAAAAGAAAAAGAGTCAAGGCTTCAGAAAGCAAAAGAAATGCAGGAACAGGCGGACTCTACAGGCACCTACCTGGTACGTATGGCGGTAAACAATTTTTCAGATGAGTTTTTAAAAAATAATTTCTATCGCTTTAATAATCCGGAAGCTAACATCATTATTAAAGACAGTCTTATTGCCAACAACCTGGGCGCCTATCTTAATAAATACACTACCAGGATTTATGTCTTTGACAGCAGCAATACAGGTTTATATAATGTAGATTCTACAAGCTACGATGTTATCAATTCCGTAATAGTGAACAAGTGCAAAGCTGCTACAATGCCTGGTTTATATTTTTATCGTAACAGGCCCGGCAATTACAATTATATCTATTCAAAAAAAGTTATGAACGATGGCGAGTACCGCGGTTCTGTATTTGTATTGATACAACCACGGGTATATGAGAATACAGCGCTTGTTCCCGAGTTATTTAAACAGGATAACGATATTCTTTCTGCGGGCAGCGGCTATATGTTTGGTACATATGATAACAGGAAACTGGTAAGCAGCATCGGTTGGTTTAATTTCTCAGATTCAGTAAGTGTAAATCAAATTCCGAAGACAGGTTATTATTTTCGTGATTCGCTTAGTTATAACCAGCTTTGGTATAATGCAGGCAATAATAAGCTGTTTATCATCGCCAAAAAAAATGATGGCTTTTCTAATTTCATCACACTGTTTTCTTACCTCTTTGTTTTATTTATTGTACTTGCTTTTACGGTACGGCAGGGCCGCCGTGTATTAGACAATAAAAATACTAAGTTCAGTTTCAGAAATATATTCCGGGTAAACATACGATCGCAGATACAGGCAACTATAATCGGCGTAAGCATCTTATCCTTTTTGATCATTGGTATTGCAACAATTTCTTTTTTCATATTCCGGTTTGGTAAGAACACAACTACACAACTTATAAATAATTCGCAGATAATTTCCAGCGAAATTGAACAGGCGCTTGCCTCTGAAATAATACCTGCAGATATAGCTGATATTGCCAACACCGATAGTGAAAACAGTTTTCAAAAAAAGATAACAGGCATTGCAACCATGCATAATGTTGACATTAATTTTTATGCTACAAGTGGTGATTTGCTTGCTACCTCTCAACCTTATTTATATACACGTGGTGTGATCAGCAGCCATATGGATCCTAAGGCGTATTACGAATTGCGCTACAACAAAGGCACACGCTTTGTGAATACAGAAAAAATAGGCAACTTCTCTTTTCAAAGTATTTATACGCCGGTTAAAGACGATAGAGATGAAACAGTGGCGTATCTGAATATCCCTTCGCTGAGTGCAGAGAATGAACTGCATGACGAGATATCCGGCTTCCTGGTAACACTCATTATATTGAATGCGCTTAGTTTCATTTTTGCAGGTGCTATCGCGGTTGCTTTAACAGGGCGCATCACTTCGTCGCTTGAACTGATCGGTGGTAAAATGAAGCAAATAAAAATCGGAAGCTCCAATGAAGAAATACAATGGAGCCGTAACGATGAAATAGGCATGCTGGTAACTGAATACAATAAAATGGTGAAGCAATTGGAAAGAAGTGCGGAAACGCTTGCAAAGAGTGAACGTGAAGGCGCATGGCGCGAAATGGCAAGACAGGTTGCACACGAAATAAAAAACCCGTTAACGCCGATGAAGCTAAGCCTTCAATATTTGCAGCGCTCTATGGAAGAAAATACACCCAATGCAGTTGAGCTTTCAAAGAAGCTTGCTTCAACTTTAGTAGAACAGATAGACCAGCTTTCAAAGATCGCAGGAGATTTCTCTCAGTTCGCAAATATTCAGAACACAACGCCTGAACGTTTCGACATTAATGAGCTTATTTCAAGCCTCGTTAATCTGTATAAAACGGATGAACATCTTTCCATTGTGTATGCACCAACAAATAGCCATACTGAAGTGTTTTTAGATAAAGCACAGGTAAACCGCCTTTTTACCAATCTTATTAAAAATGCAATTGAAGCATCAGATGAATCTAAAATTGCTGAAATTAAAATAGGATCTTTTGTCGGGCGGTATCATATAACTGTTTCTGTGTCTGACAATGGAAGCGGAATACCGCAATCGCTTCAATCAAAGATTTTCAATCCAAACTTTACAACCAAATCATCAGGTACAGGCCTGGGGCTTGCTATTTGTAACGCAATTATTGAAAATGCAGCAGGAGAAATATGGTTTACCACTGCCGTTGGAAAAGGCAGTACATTTTATGTAAAGTTGCCGCTGGTGCCCACGGGCTCCTAGGGGAGTTTTATAATATGCTTTAAAATAGAAACAACTTTTAAAATCCTCATCCTGTTTATTATATTGCCTGCATTAATTTTTTATGATCACACTTAAAGATTTTCAAAACATTTTTTTTATTGGAGTAGCAGGCACAGGCATGAGCGCGTTGGCACAATATTTAAAAGGCATTGGTAAGAATGTAAGCGGCAGCGACCGTTATTTTAAACCAAATGAATTCAATGAAACAAAAGATAAATTAGAAGCAGAAGGAATAATTTGTTTTGAACAAACAGGCGAAGGTGTTACTGCATCAACGGAACTCGTTATTGTTTCAACAGCTATTGAAGACACAGTTGTTGAAGTACAAAAAGCAAAACAATTAAATATCCCGATCATTAAAAGAAGTGAATTGCTCGCGCTGATCTCACAAAGCAAAAAAACAATTGCAGTGGGCGGCACTTCCGGCAAAAGCACAACAGTAGCTATGTTGTTTGAGATACTTGACCATGCCGGATTGCAGCCGGGATTGATCAGCGGCGCAGGCTTAACACGTTTAATAAAACAAAATAAAATTGGTAATGCGCAGGTAGGATCAGGAGAGTGGCTGATAATTGAAGCTGATGAAAGCGACGGCAGCATTGTTCAATACAAACCGGAGATAGGCATTTTGCTGAATGTTGATAAAGATCATAAAGACATTGATGAATTGATAAATCTCTTTATTCAATTCAAACAAAACAGCAAAACATTTATTGTAAACGCAGATAATAAACTGGCAGCAACGCTTTCATTAAATAAGCAACTTGATTTTTCATTTGATGAAAACAACAATGCCGGTTATTGTGCAAACAATTTTAAGCAGGATGGATTTGTTATTTCATTTAATGTAAAAGAAACAACTTTCACTTTACATGCACCCGGAAAACACAATGCAGAAAATGCATTAGCTGCAATTGCTGCAGCCAATTTTATTGGTGTTGATCTGAACACATGTGCAGAGGCATTGCAACAGTATGAAGGCATTTACCGCAGGCATCAATTGATAGGTATAAAAGACGGAATTACATTGATTGATGACTTCGCACATAACCCTGCAAAATGCGCTGCAAGTATAAGAGCTTGTCAGCCCGTTGCGGCAAAACTGATCGCATGGTTTCAACCGCACGGTTATGCACCTACAAGGTTTTTACGCGCTGATTATGTGAAAGAAATTGCAGCAGCTCTGCGTAATGAGGATGAAATATGGATGAGTGAAATATTTTATGCAGGAGGCACTGCATTAAAAGATATTTCAGCCAATGATCTTATCAACGATTTAAAAGCATTGAATAAAAATGCATTCTTTGTTGAGCACCGTGCAGATTTTCCTGATGCTGTACAATCGCACCTGGCACCTGATTGCGCAGTATTACTGATGGGCGCAAGAGACCCGGGCCTTGAAGGCTTTGCAAAATTTGTGTGGGAGAAAATTGAATCTTATAAATAAGATTGAACAAGTTTTGCGGATTATAAAACTTTAAGGGATGCCTATCCGCCTCATCAGGCGGATCGACTGGGCGGTGTAAATTGCTGCCAGGGTACAATCGGCTGCAATGTTTTACCTTTTTATTCCGGGTTCACCTTAATTAAAATAATTTGATGATTGAATAGCCGCCAAATGTTGCAAGGAGTCCAAGCACTACGCTTGCGGCAACATAAATAAATGCATACGCATATTGCCCGTTGCGGAGCATTAGGAATGTTTCATTGGAAAATGCAGAAAAAGTAGTAAAGCCGCCACATACGCCTGTAGCAAGAAACAACCGCCAGTCTTGTGTAAGGCTGCCTTTGTCGCTAAGCCCATATATGAGGCCGATAACAAGGCAACCGATGATGTTCACACCCAAAGTGCCAAAAGGAAACGTTGAAAGAAATCTGGCTTGTATGAACTGGGTAAGCAGGTAACGGCAAATACCCCCGATAAAGCTTCCTGCGCCGATGGCTAATATTAATTTCATTTTAGTGCTAAATAAATTGCTTGCAGATTCAACGCTTAAAGTTGATGCTACCGGTTCAAATATACAGAACTCAACCAGACCCGTTACATAGCTTTTTGCCTTAACGGGTATACACAAGTGCGGATTTCAATAATGAAGCCCTGCCGGCCTTATAAGACAAACCCTGTATTTATAGAGGTGTTTTCAGTAAAAGACAAGCCGGGTACCTTGGTAAGACAATATAAGGCAACTCATATTTGTGAACTCATTTCTTCGATATAACTTCGATGTTTCTTCGATATAACTTCGATATAACTTCGATCAATTGGATCGAAGAAACATCGAATATATATCGAAGTTTTATCGTAAAAAACATGAACCTGGTATCTTTTAATTACCTGCTTGTATGCCTTCAATGTTGTGATGAAAGGGCAGTCGCTAAAGCCCCCTGAGTCCCTTTAAGTAAAGCAGGTTTAAAATTGCAGGAACACCAGCGACATTAAGGGCTTTGTGCAGTTTATGCCCCCAACCCCTGAAGGGGAGTAATAGCAGCGCGTTCGGGATAGTGTGGGTGGGACGGATGATAGTGTGAATGGCAGTAACAAAACAATAAGGGCGGTAAATAATAAATTTGAAAGATCGGATTATAACACTAACAATCTAAACCGGAGAATGCAAACCGGTCGATTTTAAGGGTGCGAATTTTTATTTGGAGCTGCGTTTAATAATATAAATATTTGCGTAAGCAGTTATTTTTGGACACACTTTAATATGAAAAAAATAATAATCATTACATCTTTAATTTTTTTTCATTTCTTTTCTTCTGGGCAAGTGACTTCAAAAGCTTTTAATTGTAGAAGTCGTTGGAAATATTTAATTACTGACACAGCTATACAAGGACAATTATTATATTTTTTGCCAGTTGCAGATTGTGGATATTTAATCTCAGCTTCTTTATCTATAATAAAAACAATTACAGGTGACACTATTCGCGTACTTCAATTATGCGACACAACAAAAAGAATGATTCAAAATTGTAAAGTCAAATTATTGCCAAATAAAAAGATGACAACGAAGGCTTCTATTATCCCATTAGATGAAAGGGGTGATTGCATGATCATCAGGACATTTTATGGGCGATTATTTCAGGAATAGACAACTGCCAACAAATGCATGTGTAAAAGCATGGTTTAATTAACCACACTTATGCTGCAGTAATTTTTATCATCTTTTGTTCAAGCCGACATTATGTTATTAAACATTTGTAATTATCTTCAACATTAGTTTTTCAATTAAGCATTTGTACCAGGCTGACCAATTGCTATTGGCATGCCTTCACAAATGCGTAAACGTTGTGTGCAAAGAACTCCGATTTTTGTAAATCAATTTAGTGTGAAGCATATCATATCAACGCTGCTAATATTGATTCTTGTTGAATTGTCCCTACCCGGCTTTTCGCAGATTTATAAAGGGCAATGGTTAATTGGTGGAAACGCAGAGTTTAACTCCTATAAATATTATTCAAGTAAAATATCCGATCTTACGCTGTCAGCTAACGGCGGCTACTTTTTCATAAATCGATTAACAGGAGGCTTAAGAGCTGGATTTGATTTAAATCATTCTAGCGGAAACGGGAAGGCTTCCAATACTTTTATTCAATTTTTACCTTTTGTACGTTATTATTTAATTTCACCTGAACAAAAAATCAACTTTTTTGTAGATGGCGGTTATGGTTACTCCTGGGGGAAGTATAAAGTTAATGATCCCTTTTTTCAAACTGAAACCTGGCATAGCAAAGTCATCGATGTTAAAGGCGGACCTGTTTTGTTTTTAAACTCACATACGTCCTTGGAATTAACGTTTGGTTATAACCATTCACTACCCAACGGCCTGGAAGATACTTTAGCTGCAAATAGCTTTCGTATGGGCATCGGTTTTCAAATTCACTTGGGGAAGCAAAAAGAATAAGCGGGTTTAAGGAAATGCACGCAACACAGTGCTTGCCAAAATAGCGGCTGACTCAAGTTAATCAATAACAGGAATTCTATTGAACGATAGAACTAAAATATTTGAATCGATGGAATACTAATGCCGCTACTTTGGCAAGCAGCGAGCCATTAGCGGCCATAAATTGGTGACATGCAAACATCAGCCGACACAAAAACAACTATGAAATTGATTTCTAAGAAAGGGTTTGACTTTTTTTGTAGCGGCGACTTCATGTTTTTTATTGACCGTGACGAAAAAAATAATGATAAGTTTTTCAAAACGGACTTGGATATTTTTTCAGAAATTGGCAAAGACGAATACACAAATATTAAGTTTGGAAAAGCTTGGCGGACACTTGAATCAGCATATACAGAGTGCATACAACTTAACAACGGCGAGTATTTGACTTGCATCTTTCACGACTCAACAATTATTCGCCACGACATTGACGGAAACAAAATCAAAGAATATAATATTGGACATTTCCAAACAGGCTTTGACATAACCTATAGTATTGCACTTGACAAGAATGGGAACCTTTGGATTGCTCAACCGACATCACATTACATCGGACAATTTTCACTTGACACACAGGAAGAGTTGTTCAGAATTGGTGGTGACTTTGAAAACCCCGACACCTTTGACCATCCAGAACAAGTAAGAACATTTGGTGACTTTGTTTTTGTATGCGATATGGGTAACAAACTCATCTGGAAACTAAACATTAACACAAAAGCATTGAAAGAGTATAAAAAATTTGACGAGCCAACTTGGGAATACGGACAATTCAAGTCAAAAGAAATTGTAAAACTTAGCTCAGGTCTTTACGAACTATGAAGAAAACTTTACAACGGCTAACTAAGGCATTGGCGTTATGTCGGCGGACTTATAACATAACTTCAACAGTAGTCAACCAATAACAGGATTATTATTTCCTTTTCCGCAATGTTTTCTCTTTAGCAAAGCGATAAGCCCGGCAAAGGACATTGCTGCTTACGAAGCACAAGAGTCCGTCTTTTCCCTTAATTTCAACCATGCCTAAATTTTATAGAGTTAAGGGATGTTGATCTAACGAAATTATGTTCATAAAGCCGCAATGTCCTTGCTCCTGCTCAAAAGCAAGAAGAAGAGACGTTGTGGAGAAAAAATAAGAAATGATTCTTGACAGAAAACATTTTGACATCAATAATAAATGTGCAATTGAAAAATTAATAATCAAGCCACCATTAATACTTGATTCAGTTTTTCAAGACGAAGCCTGTTTTACTTATCTAAAAGAGGGAGAATTATCTGTCACTTCCCCAACCGACAACTTATCTATTCAAACAGAGGAAAGTGTTTTACTTAGATGTGGTAACTACTTCGTAAATGCAATTCAAAAACTACCTGCTAAGACTTGTGAAGTTTTTGCTGTTCATCTATACCCAGACATTTTGAAAGAATTATACAAACACGAATTTCCAAATTTCATAAAAGACGATGCTATCAAATCCTACATCAGGAAAATAGAAAAACAAAGTGTTATAGCCCATTTCATCCAAAGCCTTGATTTTTATTTTGAGAACCCACATTTGGTTACAGACGATTTGCTTAAATTAAAAATCAAAGAACTCATCCTGCTGCTGCTTCAAACAGACAATGCAGAAAATATAATTACCTTATTCTCTCATTTATTTAATCCAAGACAAGCAGGTTTATTTGAGGTAGTAGAAGCACATTTATACTCATCTATTTCTATAGTTGATTTAGCCCGTTTGACTGGACGAAGCCTTTCAACATTTAAAAGAGATTTTGAAACACAGTTTAGTAATACACCAGCCAATTTCATTAAAGAAAAGAAATTGGAAAAGGCTCTTGAACTATTACAATCAACCGAATTATCTGTATCTGAAATTTGTTACGAAGTGGGCTTTCAGGATACTTCACATTTCACAAAGACCTTCAAACAAAAGTATAATCAATTGCCTTCTAAGTATCGAAAGAAGTAGTTGAACTGAATTTACCAGTTTTTGAACTTTACAGCCAAGTGTGAATTTATTTCAAGTTTCATTTTTGCATCGTGATTTATAATAATAAAAAGCGATAAAAATGAATGAAAGCATATTAATAACCGGAGCAAATATTGGGCTTGGGAAAGAGACTGCCCGGCAGTTAGCATTGAAAAAAGAAACAAAAAAAGTAATTCTTTTCTGTAGAAATCAAGCGAAAGCAGAGGCAGCAAAAAAAGACCTTGAGGAGAAAACGGCGAAAAAGATCTTTGAAATTATTATTGGGGATGTTTCGGATACAAATTCTGTAAGAAAAGCAGTAGAAAAAATAAAAGAACCTATTGATGCCGTAATTTTAAATGCAGGTGGAATGGTTGGAAAAACGGCTGAAAAAGTTACGCCCTCCGGTATGAATGAATTGGCTGCTACCAATATTTTAGGTCATGTCGTTTTAGTGGAGGAATTAATAAAACATGAGAAGTTAAAAAAAGCAGTGCTATCTGTAAGTGCGGAAGCTGTGCCAGGTGTAAAGTTGCTCGGAATGAAACCAGTTTCAATGAGGACTTCTTCTGTCGATGAGTTTGCTGCTGTTCTTGATGGATCATATTTTGGTAATAAATTCGACGTAACGCAAGCATACGGATACGTTAAATATGTGGCAACAATGTGGACCTTATCCATGGCAAGAAAATACCCTAACCTCAAATTTGTTGTTGTAAGTCCAGGTAACACACAAGGAACTCTGGCACCAAATAATCTTCCCCCGGCAATGAAATTTATGTTGAAGTATTTTATGATGCCTGTTGTACTCCCATTGATGGGTGGAATGGTGCATAAGCTGGAAGTAGGTGCAAAACGCTTTGTAGATGGCATTTCGGATGAGCGATATAAAAGTGGTGTCTTTTATGCAAGTAAAGAGGGTAAGTTATCAGGTGACATGGTTGACCAGAGCACTTTTTTCACTGTTTTGAAAAATACTTCATTTCAAGATAATGCTGACAAAGCAATACATCGTTTTATAAAATAAATATTACGAAATACAAGAAAACAACGAATCGCTAACATTCGGCTTTCGTCGTAGCCGGGTCTCATAGCATGACTTATAAACGGAAAATGAGACACCGCGTTTTAAATTCAGGCTAAAAGATAGCAGGAAAAAATGTAGTCACCAAGGTGTTATTTCACAAAAGAACAGGGTATTTATCTCCTGATTCATTTTAACTAATTACAGATATTTACTTAGCCGAATCATTCAGGAAATGAACATTTATAGCTTTATGAAAACACTTTTTACTGTTTTATATGTAGCAATTTTTAGCATCAATTACTGTCAGCAAATGAGTGTTGACCAATCATTTGGCAATAAAGGATTTGTTATAACGGTAACAGACAGTATGGATTTTATTGGGCTTGCCCGGGCGTCCGCTTTACAACCGGATGGAAAAATATTAATAAGCATGAGCATAGCTTGCAATCCCTGGCCCGGCGTAGAATGCATAGCTGTTTAGCGTAGTCTCAAGAGATAACTATATATCTGTTAAGCCCTCAGGGATTAAATAATTGATTAGTAGCATTTCTATTTATTCCATTCAAAATTGTGATGGCGGTTATTGTATGTTTCGGGGCAATACAAATTCAGGTGTATAGGTGAAAATAAGCAACCCAATGCTCAATACGTTTGCCAAACGATTTAATTCAATCACTTTCTTAATTCTTACTGCAATGGATTTTTTTAATCTCAATTTGGAATTATAAGCCCTCTTTCTAATATCAGCTCTTTAGCAACGGCACAGGTTTCATAATCTTCAATTTCTATTGCCTCTCTATAAAGGTTCTCTAACGATTGATTGGTAGGATCGGATTCTCTTAAAAAATTTAATCTGTAATCTTTAGGCATCTCCCTTATTGCTTTTGATATACCTCTTGATATATTATAAAGGTCTTTAGTCTGATTGTTCATTCTTTTTAGGTTTCGGTAGTAGTATCTTATTTAAGTACGGAAACACGCAAACCTAACTCAAATTATTTGAAGCATCTATGTTTACAACACCTGCACCCGGCATTGTGATTTTCTTTGCCACGAATGTCTCTTAGTCCGGGCATATGTAAGAAAAGGTCAATATGGTTTTAAAACGCAATATCCCGGGCTAACACACAAAAGTCCTTTAAGAAACATTCGAAGAAGGAAAATTTACTGCCGGCAGGGTTAATTATTTTAACGCTATTTAAATGTTTGATAAATTTGGTAAAATCTAATAGTATATGAAAAAAACTTTATCCCTCCTTGCTTTTATTGTTAGTTTTTATTGCACCTACGCCCAGGATGGCTCACCGGATCCTGCTTTTGGCACTAATGGCATGGTTACCGTTCCTGTTAAACTGCGAACAACTGATAACAGCATAAGCGCAGACAAAATAGTACAGCTGCCACAGGGTGGCTACATTGTAGCCAGTTCATCTTATTATTCCGATATTTCTTATGGCAATCATGTTTATTTATCCAAATTTGATAAAAATGGTCTGCCCGATAAAAGCTTCGGTAAAAAAGGTACTATAGAAGTTTTTCCTGATTTATTATATTTTAGCATAGCAGCCCTGGCTGTAGATTCTACCGGTAAAATAGTGATAACAACAGATGCGTCTGCTTTAAACCCTGATGCAAATTTTACAATAGCTAAATTTAAAGCTGATGGAAGCGGCCCCGACTCATCTTTTGGCAATAATGGTGTTTTTACTTATATCAATCGGAATATTCATGTGAAGGCTCAGCCGGATGCATTGGTCATCTTACCAAATAATAAAATACTTGTTTCGGGAAGTTTCAGGCTTAATAATGTAGATGAATGCGCGATAATCAGGCTTCAGCCAAATGGCTTACCGGATAAAACTTTTAATGGCACAGGTTTTAATTATTTTCAGTATAAAACAATTGGTGTTGCCGGTGGTGATTATTATTATAATTCACAGCCGTTAGGAGTTCAACCGGATGGAAAGATACTGGTTACTTTTGTGGATATCGCCCGTTTTAACAGTAACGGTACAAGAGATTTGAGCTTTGGCACAGGCGGGCTTGTAACATGTAATAAAATTGGAAATTACAGAGAGATATTACATAGCCTGGCTGTATTGCCTGATGGCAGTTTTATGTACCTGGCTGACGAGGTACAATATTTTGATGATGGCGGCGGCTTTAGTACAGACAGGGTGTACAGGTACACCAAAAACGGAACAATAGATTCATCTTTTGCAACCAACGGCGTATTAGCTATTTATAATAATTACCTTTTCTTCGAACTGCCACCGGCCATAGGATGCCTTACTGTACAGCCGGATTATAAATTCCTGGTAAGCAACGCAGGCCCTGATGAAGATTTTTCAGGAAATGTAATAACAAGATACCTGAAAAGCGGTAACCCGGACAGCACGTTTGCAAATAACGGCAACCTTCCCAATCCTGTAACCCAATACAGCGAATTGCTGGTAAGCCAGGTATTATTACAGAAGGACAGTAAAATTGTAACACTCGCCTACCCGCTTGTTGGGGTAAGCGTTACCGGTTATTACTATATATCCCGTTATCTTAACAGTGTAGTACCTCAGAATATTGTGGCAGGCAGTACCACAGTGCGTGCAGATAATTTTTCTGTAAATAAGCCATTGCCTGCCGTTCTTCTATCGCCCAATCCTGCAACGGATCATCTAACCATCTCCGGGTTAAACAACAAGGTAAAATCTGTGATACAAATACTGAATGCGCAGGGTAAACCGGTGCTGCAGGCCAATGTTCAGGATGCACAGTATAATTTGAAACTGGATAACTTTTCTGCAGGCATTTATTACGTAATTGTTTCAGAAAACAATACTATAACCGTTAAACAGGCATTTATTAAACAATAAAAATTTTTTAAAACGTAATGTAATGCCAACCCGCAGAGCACAAAACGCAACGCAGGTTTATATTACATAACTTTCCTTTTCCGCAAAAGAAAATAAGCCGTTTGACCATTTTAGGCCTATGCTTTTTATAAATCAAATTACTGCTTGTATTATTGCAAAATGTAATTTTATCCGGCCTTATATTTCTACACTATATTTAACTCCTTAATTTTTTACATGAAACAAGATATTTCAAAACTGTTGCAGAAGAAAAAGAAACAAATTTTAGAAGACTGGATAAATAACCAGCTAGCTGATGCTACATTGAGGGAAGACCTGATGAGTAATGATGAACTGCGCGAACAGTCTGCAGAATTGCTGGATGGTTTATTAAAGGCTTTAACGGATAAGAACTTTTCTGATGTTGAATCAAAGGAATTTGAACCTGTATATGAGATATTGGCGGGCATCTCTGTTTCCCGTGCCAAACAGGGATTTTCACCAAGAGAAACAGGCATATACGTTTTCAGTTTAAAAGACGCTTTACTTAAAACCTTACAAACTGAATTAAAAGATGACCCGTCAACCTTATTAGATGCCATGCTTAAAACAAATAAGCTGATGGATAGCATGGGCATACTAACATTTGAAACATATTTAAAAGGGCGCGAAGAAATTATATTAAGGCAAACAGATGAAATCACTGAAATATCAACACCGGTTATACGTGTTTGGGATGGCATTCTTGCCCTGCCGATTATAGGTACTTTAGACAGTGCAAGAACACAGGTTGTAATGGAAAACCTGCTGCAGGAAATTGTGGCAAGCGGCAGTACTATTGCTATACTTGATATTTCCGGAGTGCCGGCGGTAGATTCATTGGTAGCACAACATTTAATTAAAACGGTGGCTGCCACAAGGTTAATGGGTGCAGAATGTATTATAAGTGGCATCAGGCCTGAAATTGCACAAACCGTTGTGCATTTGGGCATTGACCTTTCGAGCATTGTTACAAAAGCAACATTGGCAAATGCGTTAAAACATGCGTTTGGTATTTTAAGACTTGAAGTAAGAAAAGTTCAAAAAGAAAAAATTGTTTAATTAAGTTATGGACAGAATTCCTATTCTCCGTATGGGGAAATTTTTGTTAGTCACTATTCAGATCGACCTTTACGACAGGCTTGCCACTAACCTCGAATCTGACCTGGTACAAATGGTAAATAAAACAGAGGCAAAGGGTGTTTTAATTGATATATCCGCACTTAGTATAGTTGATTCTTTTATGGGGCGCATTTTGGGTAACATCGGAAGCATGTCGAAAATTATGGATGCAGAAACTGTTGTTGTAGGCATGCAGCCTGCTGTTGCAATAACATTAATAGAACTCGGCCTTGAGCTAAAGGGTGTGCATACTGCGCTGAATGTAGAAAAGGGGATGGAATTATTAAAAGAAAAAATTGCGTCAGACGAAGAACCGCCTGATGAAACTGATGAAGATAGTACTGAGTAAGGACAGCATGAAAATTGAGAGAGAGCAGGATGTGGTGCCTTTCAGAGGCCGTGTTAAAGAGTATGCAGTTAAAATAGGAATGAGTTTGGTAAACCAGACCAAGCTTATTACTGCTGCCAGCGAACTGGTTAGAAATATGCTTAAATATGGTAATGGCGGAGTGGTTTTAATTGAAGTAATAAGTGAAGGAAGGGATAATGGAATACGCCTTACATTTAGCGATAAAGGGCCGGGCATAGCAGATATTGCACTGGCAATGAAAGATGGATATTCTTCAGGCAAAAGTCTCGGTATAGGATTGCCGGGCACCAAAAGGTTGGTAAACGAATTTGATATTAAAAGCACCCCGGGCCAGGGAACTACAGTTTCTATAATTAAATGGAAGAATGGTTAATACTACACACGCCGTATACAAAGCTACCGACAGAAGTTATTCAGCTATTCTTAAAAAAGAAATTCATGCGTTAGCAACTCTTGCAAATTTTGGCACACATAAGATTGGGCAGATAGATATTGTTGTATCTGAAATGGTGAGCAACCTTGTAAAACATGCCGATGAAGGGGTAATACTTGTAAAACTTATTGAAGAAGATAATAAACAGGGCATAGAAATAATAAGTATTGATGAAGGCCCCGGCATGACCGATGTAGCGAGGATGATATCAGACGGTACTTCCACCAAAAATACACTGGGCCAGGGGCTGGGCGCTATGAACAGGTTATGTGATGTTTTCCAGGTGTATTCGCAAAAAGACTGGGGCACCGTAGTACTCGTAAGGATGTTTGAGGAAGAATTATCAAAATTTAAAAAACCTGCAATTGCTGTAATTAAAACGCTTATCATTCCAAAACATGGAGAAACAGCTTGTGGCGATGCTTTTTATTACACTGCTTCTGATACACATTTAAAACTTTTTTTGGGTGATGGCCTTGGCCATGGTGTTGAAGCTGCTGCTGCCGTGGAAAAAGCAGGCGAAGCATTTATGCATTGTTCTGAAACGGATCCCGGTGAAATAATTCGTTTTATAAATACTGCCGTAAAAAAAACCAGGGGGCTTGTGGGCACAGTAGTTGTATTTGATATAGATGCAAGGAAATGGCAAATATGCGGTGTAGGAAATATTGCAACCAAAATAATTAATCCAACAAATTCAAAAAATCATTTAAGCTATAACGGCATAATAGGTTTAAACATACCCAACACGCTGAACGCACAGGAAGTTGCTTATGAAAAAGGGCAGCGTATTATTATGTGCAGCGATGGCATTAAATCGCGTTGGGACAGCACAAAATATCCTTCTGTATTTCGCTATGACAATACAGTGTTTTGTGCGGGCCTGTTCAAAGATTTTGCAAGACATACGGATGATACCTCTGTAATGGTGTGCTCACTAAATGTATAATATGCATGAGTTAGTAAAAATTTCGCTTGAAAATGAAATGGATTTAATCCTGGCCAACAAGCGTTCTATGAAGCTGGGCGAGTTTACAGGTTTATCGTTATCGGCACAAACTACATTTGCTACTGCCGTTTCAGAAGTTGCAAGAAACACAATTGAAAGTAAAAGAAATGGCTCACTAACCCTGTGTATTGAAATAAATAAAAGAGATAAATATATTGTTGCACGTATAAAAGATAATCAACCCGAAAATGAAAAATATAAAGAAGGGTTAGCTTATGCCAAACGCCTTGTAAACAAATACAACGTTTCATCAAATGATGATGAAACATCAATTGAATTATTTTATTACGTAGCGCCCCCTTTTAAAATTGATATTAAAAAATTAGATGAGTGGAGAACTTTATTCAGGAATGAACCGCCTGTTTCGCCTTATGAAGAATTAAAAAGAAAGAACGAACAACTGCAGGATCTTTCTGAAAAAATACAAAAAAGCGAATCGCAATATAAAACGCTTACCAATTCATTACCGCTAACAATTTTCACTTTAGATAACGATGGGCAACTTATTTACGCCAATGAATGGTTATTAAGTTTTACCGGTTTGACTATTGAAAAACTCAACACTACAAAATGGAAGACTGTTGTATTTGAAGAAGATTATAATTCATTTTTATTGTTGCTGAATAATGATATAACACGCGGTACAATTACCATGAAAATACAGGCGCGCTTAAAAAACAATATCAGCGGCGATTACCTGTGGCACCAGGTTTCCATTTCCCCTTTAAAAAATACCGGCGACGAAATTTTATACTGGATAGGTTATATAGTTGATATACATGCACAAAAAGTTTTTGAAGAAACACTTAAAGACAATATTGAACTTAAACATGCGCAAACCCAGCTAAAGCAAAATCAACAGGTATTGGAAGATTATATTACAGAACTTAACCGCAGCAACAGTGAGTTGCAACAGTTTGCATTTATTGCATCACACGATTTGCAGGAACCTGTAAGAAAGTTATTGTATTACAGTGATTATCTTTTAGAAGCCTACAAAAACACCCTTGATGATAAGGGTATAAAATATTTAGCTACAATGCATTCGGCTGCAATCAGAATGCGTGAACTTATTTCTGATCTCTTATCGTTTTCCCAGGTAAACAAAGAATCAATAATATTTAAAACTGTTGATCTTAATAAAGTAATTGTAGATGTAAAGCAGGATATGGAATTGGTTATAGAAGAAAAAAAAGCCAATTTACAGGTACATAACTTACCTGAAATTACCGGCGATGAAAGAATGATGCACCAGCTTTTCAGTAATCTAATAAGTAATGCACTGAAATTTTCGGCGAAAGATATTGCGCCGGTTATACAGGTTTTAAGCCAGGAAAAAGACGGCTATTTTGAAATAGAAATCCGGGATAATGGTATTGGGTTTAGAACTGAGCATTTACCTGATATTTTTAAATTATTTCAGCGCCTGCATCCTAAAAAAGATTTTGAAGGTACTGGCCTTGGTCTTGCTATTTGTCGTAAAATTGTCGAGTTGCATAATGGTAATATTAAAGCAGAAAGCGCTCCTGGTAAAGGCTCTTCTTTCAAAATATTATTACCGGTAAAACAATCAGAAAGTGTACATGAATCAGAAAATACTTTTAGCTGATGATGATGAAGAAGATTGGGAAATTCTGTTAGAGGCATTTAAAGAACTCAATGCAGAACACGCTATTCATTTTAAGGAAAATGGTCGCGAGATAGTTACATTATTGGAAAGCACAGTGGAGAAAGATTTTCCTTCTTTGATTGTTCTTGATTTAAATATGCCTGTATTAAATGGCACAGAAACCTTAAAGATTTTAAAAACGAACAAAAAGTTCAGGCATATACCTGTTATTATATATTCTACTTCTATCAACCCTTTTGAAAAAGATAAATGTTTATTACTTGGTGCAGAACGTTACATAACCAAGCCTGTGTCTTTTAAGGAAAGTATTGAAACAGCAAGATTTTTTTTGAATTATGAAGTGCAAAACTGAAAAAATGAACGGCAATAAAACCCTGCACGGCGCAAAGATGTTCAACTTACTAGCCTTAATAAGGTAACCCTACCTGCGTCTTCTTTCTTCCACCTTACCTTCCTCAAGCCTTCTGCCTTACTCCCTTTATCATTTCTGCCCAAACGTTCCCTTTTAGTCCTTTTTGTGCCTAAATGTTCCCAAACGGGAAATGATGTTTTTAACCTGTTTTAATCTTGCATATCGGTTTTACGAAACAGTGTTGAATGGTTTGAAACCGGAGATCTTTGAAATATGGTAAATGATGATAATGAGGCTTGCGTTTTCATAATTGGTGGATTCCCGCACGTCCCTAACATATCGGGACAGGCACGTGATGACGTTGAAAAGGAGGCAAGAGTTTAATAAGGTCATCAGGGCGCAACAGTTGAAGCATCTATGTTTATAACATCTGCACCCGGCTTTAAGATTTCATCCAATGTTTTATATGCAAATTCTCCGCTTTTTCGAATCTTTCACAAACTTTCTCTTTAACCTTGCGTTTATTTTCTTGCATTCTACTATCTTTGCCGCCCCAAAAAGTTCTTTTAGAATATTTTCCCTTCGTAACAGTTGGGATAAACTTGGGAGTTTCACGATAGATTTCGCGAAACGTTTGAACCAATAAAAATTATAAAAATGGCTAAAGAAATCTCCGGCTATGTAAAGCTGCAGGTAAAGGGCGGTCAGGCAAACCCTGCACCTCCGGTTGGTCCTGCGCTTGGCTCTAAGGGCGTGAACATCATGGAATTTTGTAAACAGTTCAATGCCCGTACACAGGATAAAATTGGAAAAATACTTCCTGTTTTAATTACTGTTTACACTGATAAGTCTTTCGACTTCGTTATCAAGACTCCTCCCGCTTCAATTCAATTATTAGAAGCTGCCAAAATTCAGAAAGGTTCCAAAGAGAGCAACCGTGCAAAGGTTGGTAAAGTAACATGGGCACAAATTGAAGTAATTGCTAAAGACAAAATGCCCGATTTGAATTGCTTTACTGTTGAGAGCGCAATGAAAATGGTTGCCGGTACTGCCCGCAGCATGGGTTTAAATGTTGAAGGCACTGCACCCTGGAACAATTAATCACACTTAAACTTATTACAATGGCAAAGCTTTCTAAAAAAAGAAAACAAGTAGAAGGAAAGGTTGATAATAATAAATTATACACCTTAAAAGATGCATCAGCGCTGGTTAAAGAAGTAAATACAGCAAAGTTTGATGCTTCTGTTGACCTGCATATCCGTTTAGGTGTTGATCCTAAAAAAGCAGACCAACAGGTTCGTGGTACCGTTAACTTACCACATGGTACGGGTAAAACAAAAAAAGTATTGGTACTATGCCCTCCCGATAAAGAAGCAGATGCAAAAGCTGCAGGTGCTGATTTTATTGGCCTGGATGAATTTGTTCAGAAGATCGAAGGTGGCTGGACAGATGTTGATGTTATCATTGCTACACCGTCTGTAATGCCTAAGATTGGTAAGCTCGGTAAAATTTTAGGTCCGCGCAATTTAATGCCGAACCCTAAAACAGGAACCGTTACCAACGATGTTGCAGCAGCAGTTAATGAAGTTAAAGGCGGTAAGATCGCTTTCAAAGTTGATAAAGCAGGTATTGTGCATGCTTCTATCGGCCGCGTATCTTTTACTCCTGAAAAAATTGCTGCAAACGGACAGGAACTTATCAATACTATCATCAAATTAAAACCATCAACAGCAAAAGGTATTTACCTGAAAGGTGTAAGCCTTGCCAGCTCAATGAGCCCTGGTATTACTGTTGATACAAAATCTGTTCATTAGCCCCATCCTCCTAAAAGGGGAATGGCACAAAATATATTCTTATGAATAAGGATCAAAAAAATGAAGTAATTGAAGCTCTGAAAGAGAAATTCAATCAATATAATAACTTCTATGTTACCAACACAGAAGCTTTATCTGTTAGCCAGATTGGTAAACTGCGCCGTATTTGTTTCAACAAAAATGTTGAAATGAAAGTAGCTAAAAACACGCTTATCCGCAAAGCGCTTGAAAGCATTGATGCTGAAAGATATTCCGGTATGTTCGACAGTCTGAATGGGGTTACAGCTTTAATGTTCAGCGAGGATGCAAAGGAGCCTGCATTGATCATCAGCACTTTTCGTACTGACAGCAAAACAGAAAAACCTGTTTTAAAAGCAGCTTATATTGACAGCGATGTTTTTGTTGGCAACGATCAGCTAGAAACATTGAAAACACTTAAAAGCAAGCAGGATCTTATTGGCGAAATCATTGGCTTATTGCAATCACCTGCCAAGAATGTTATCAGCGGCCTGAACGCAGGTAGCAAGCTTGCAAGTTTGGTAAAAGCTTTGGAAGAAAGAGCAAATTAGTTGAAGGGTTGATAAAGTTGAAATGCTTTACCAGTCAACCTATTAACCGATCAACTAATCAACATATTATCTCAAGCCTGAAGAGATAAATAAAACAAACAGGCAGCCTAAGTCTTAGGGTAGTTAAGACAAAAAATTTTTTTAAAACTACCGCCGGAGTCCCGAATGTCTGGGAGCAATGAAGGCGGCAAAAATTTAAAACTATGGCAGATTTAAAATCATTTGCAGAACAACTGGTTAACCTCACCGTTAAAGAGGTAAATGAATTAGCAAAAATTCTTAAAGAAGAGTATGGTATTGAACCTGCAGCTGCTGCAGTTGCTGTAGCAGGTCCTGCTGCAGGCGTTGCTGCTCCTGCTGTTGAAGAAAAAACAGCTTTTGATGTTATTTTGAAAAGCGGTGGCGCTAACAAATTACAGGTTGTAAAGATCGTTAAAGACTTAACTGGTCTTGGCTTGAAAGAAGCTAAAGATTTAGTTGATGGCGCTCCAAAACCTGTTAAAGAAGGCGTTTCTAAAGCAGAAGCAGATGAGATAGCAACTAAGCTTAAAGAAGCTGGTGCTGATATAGAAGTAAAATAAGTTCTGCACTTAAAGTAGTAATAAAAAATCCCCCGATGTATCGGGGGTTTTTTATTTGTTTTGGTTTTACCGTAAACAATTGAACATTGAATACCGATTGTTGATTATTGAATGTTGGGTATTTATTTTTGACAGTTATAATTTTTATTTTGAAAAATATCCCCTGTCATGTCAAAGCTTTTAAAACAGATACGTGTTCTTACCATACTTTTTATAATTGCGTTGTTGTTAAGTGGTATAACAGTATTTCCACTGCCATCGGAATTAAAATTTTTACTCAATACAAATATTTTTGCAGATGATACTGCTATAAAACAATGGTTATCGAAAGTCGTAGTTGCTTTACAGGAAACACAAAAACAATATCCTTTTATTTTTTATGGCTTTGACTGGCTTGCCTTTGCTCACATTGTTATTGCTATTTTGTTTATTGGTGTTTACCAGCATCCCGTACGTAATCGCTGGATAATTCAATGGGCGATCATAACCTGTATCTGTATTTTACCACTTGCTGCTATTGCAGGCAGCATACGAGGTATCCCATTCTTTCATATTTTGATTGATTGTTCTTTTGGTGTGATCGGGTTGATACCTTTATTTATTATTCAGTCTAAAATAAGCAAACTGAAAAAATACAAGGTTGTAAAAGAGAGCTAAAAACAAAACCACTATTTAATTTTATTCCTTAAATAAAATCATGACAATACAACAAGCGCAACAAGATGTTGATGGATGGATAAAAACAACCGGCGTTCGTTATTTTAACGAGCTAACCAATCTTGGTATTTTAATGGAAGAAGTAGGAGAGTTATCAAGATTAATAGTGCGCACTTATGGCGAACAATCATTTAAAGAATCTGATAAAAGCAATTCTTTAAGTGATGAATTTGCAGATGTGCTTTGGGTATTGCTTTGTCTTGCCAATCAAACCGGTGTTGATCTTACAGAAGCTTTACAAAAGAATTTTGAGAAGAAAAATGTGCGGGATGCAACAAGGCATAAGGAGAATGAGAAGTTAAAGCCCCCGACCCCTGAAGAGAAGTAATATGGAATATTCAATGTTCAATAAACAATAAACAATATTCATTTGAAGAACAAACCTTGAGCATTGAATATTGAATGTTGATTGTTTGAAATTATAAAACATTCAGTGTTCATTTTATAAATGTTTATATATTAATAAGCAACTATGAATATAAAACTGAAGCTGAATAATGATATGTAGCTGCAGTGTTGCGACGAAGTTTAATCGGAGTTCATTTGTTGGTAACCAAATAAAAATAATTTTTGAAACAACTCAATTATAATCTTTCCGAAATAAAAAAAGTTGCAGAACAATTGTGGGATGAATACAACTCAAAAAAAGTTTGGGCTTTCCAGGCAACAATGAGCAGCGGCAAAACAACGTTCATTCATGCATTATGCGATGTATTGAAAGTAAGTAGTGCAGTAGGTAGCCCAACGTTTGCCATCATTAATGAATACACAAGCGCTGTTGCAGGAACAATTTTTCATATGGACTGGTATCGCATGAAAAATGAAGAAGAAGCCATTCAGGCCGGCTGCGAAGATTGTATTGAAAGCGGTACTTATTGTTTTATTGAATGGCCTGAAAAGTTTCCGCAGCTTTTACCTGAAGGCACTTTATATATTTCATTAGAAGCAATAAATAATTCTGAACGAAGGTTAAGCATTCTATCTTCATTAACGTAAACTAATCTTATTTTTATAATCCAATCAAACAGGGTATGGCAACTACCAAACCGGTAATAAGCGCTGGTTTCAGTTTTGAAACGCAGGAAGAAAAATTAGATATAAGGCCACAAAGCGCCAAGCTAACTATTGGCATTCCAAAAGAAACGGTATTGCAGGAAAACCGTGTGGCTTTAATTCCCGAGGCAATAAACGTTTTAGTAAGTAATGGCCACCAGGTAATTGTGGAAACAAAAGCCGGTGAAGGAAGCAAATATTCTGACAATGATTTTAGTGAGGCTGGAGCACAGATAGCTTTAAAGAAAAGAGAAGTATACAAAGCTCCGATGCTTATTAAAAGCGCGCCTGTAATGGAAGAAGATCTTGCATTTCTTCAAATGAATCAAATTATAATTTCTCCTATTCATCTTTCTATGTTGAAAAAAGAATTGTTAGAAAATATGATGGAGAAAAAGATAACAGCACTTGGTTTTGAAAATTTAAAAGATGATAGCGGAACTTACCCTATCGTCCGTTGCATGAGTGAGATCGCGGGCAGCGCAGCTATGCTAATTGCGGGCCAATTTTTAGGCAGCAGGGAAAATGGCAAAGGTGTTTTGTTGGGTGGTATTAGTGGTATTCCGCCAACAAAGGTTATTATCATCGGTGCCGGTGTTGTTGGTGAATTTGCAACACGTACTGCACTTGCAATGGGCGCGTCTGTAAAAGTTTTTGATAACAATGTGTATCGTTTAAAGCGTTTGCAAAATAATCTTGGTATGCGTGTTTGGACAAGTGTTATGGAGCCACGTATACTCGCAAAACAATTAAAGACCTGCGAAGTTGCTGTTGGTGCATTAACGAACGAAGGTGGCAGAAGCCCGATTGTTGTTACAGAAGAAATGGTTGAGGCCATGCGTCCCGGAAGTGTCATTATTGATGTAAGCATTGATCGTGGTGGTTGTTTTGAAACAAGTGAAATAACAACGCATGAACATCCAACATTTGTAAAGCATGGCATTATACATTATTGTGTTCCGAATATTCCAAGTGGTTATGCGCGCACAGCAAGCCATGCTATCAGCAATGTGCTTATGCCTTTATTGTTAGATACGGGCGATGCCGGCGGTCTTGAAGAAATGATGTGGCATAATTTTAATTTGCGCAATGGTGTATATATGTATCGAGGCCATTTAACCGATTTGTACATAAGTCAGCGTTTTGATCTGAAGTTTACCGATTTGAATTTATTGATCGCGAGTCAGCGATAGTTTATACTTCGACTTTGAGTAACCAGCATTTACAATAAACCTATCCTTTATAATTGAATAATGATTTGCATGAATTTCATGCGAATGAAACTTACTTTCGCTATGCATGGCTATCATGAAGGATTATTATAGGATACTCAATGTAAAATCATCTGCAACATCAGGCGAGATAAAAAATGCTTACAGGAAGATTGCGATGGCATATCATCCTGACCGAAATCCTGATGATGCATTGGCTGCCGCAGTATTCAGTGATGCAGCCGAAGCATATAAAGTCCTTTCAGATAATGATGCAAGAAAGCAGTATAACTATGAACGTTATTTAACCGCAGAAGAAGAATACAAAAGGCCGGTTGAAACGATTGAATCATTAATAAATCGTGCAAAAAAAATAAATGAATATGTAAAGCGCAGCGACCCATTTCGCATAAACAAAAGCGCCTTGTTGTACATAATTCAACAGCTATTTCCGGACGACCTTACTTTGTTGATACAAACCAATCCTGCAATGTTGCAGCAGTTTCTTGAACATGTAACTATTGCAGCGCAGCATTTACAATCGTATCAAACAAAACAATTGATTAAATTATTAATGCCATTTTATTATGAGCATGAATGGTTGCAGTATAAATTAAATTCAATCATACAGCAGCAGCAAAAAGAAGAACGTTGGGAAAAGAATAAAATAATTCTTGCTGTAGTTATTGCGATAATATTGTGCGCGCTTATTTTCTTCGTTACAAAAACATAGAGCTTGTATTGCACGCTTATTATAACGCGTTATCCAAAATATCTGGGGCTGTTTGGCTTTTTATCAATGGCATTGTTTCGTTTGCCTTTGTACTTTAATAAAAGAATTAAGTTTTTTAAGTTGATGGGCAGCGGTAAAAACGGAACATTTGATATTCATCCTGATTTCAATCAATGGGCATTATTATTTACTGCCGAAGATGCTATAATATCGACACCGAAATTCATTTATAAGTATTGGAATTTTTTTCATTGTAATATAAAAGAATTTTTATTGCAGCCAATAGAGGGCCATGGTTTGTGGGATAAGAAAAAAATCTTCGGCGAACTGCCAAAGCAAACAAATTATAATGGTTCAATTGCTGTTTTAACAAGAGCAACTATACGAATGAACCGCTTAAAAAATTTCTGGAATAATGTAGGTAGTGTTGCCTCAAAAATGTCTGCTGCAAAGGGATTGATTATTTCTTATGGAATAGGAGAGATGCCGTGGATTAGGCAAGCAACTTTCAGTATATGGGAAGATAAAAATGCGATGAAAGATTTTGCTTATAGTATGCAAAAGCATGTGGATGTCATCCAAAAAACAAGAAGCGAAAACTGGTATAAAGAAGAAATGTTTGTGCGATTTCGCATAATCAGCATGAAAGGTATCGATAAAAGCATTGCAGCAAAAATGCTTATCTTGCAGCCCTCTTATGAAGAAGCATAACCTACTTGCCATTTTTCTTAATCTCATCTAATGACGCAGCATTGCTGCCATTGTTTTACAGTTATTGCTTCATTAATCAAAAATTGTTTTTATGCATGATGACAAAAAATATTATGTAGAATCTGAAGTTGGAACACTTCGAAAATTAATTATTCATAGTCCTGATGGTGGTATCGGCAAAATAATCCCCGGTACTTTTTCTGATAATTTGTATGATGATATTGTTCATTTAAAAAGCATGCAGAAAGAATACAATCATTATGTAATGCTGCTGTTGTATTTTCTTGATCCTGAAAAAATAAAATACATTAAGAAATACCAGGAAAGTTGTGATGAAAAATCAAAAGCAAATTGTTTTATTCCCGGTAAAAAAGAATATTTTAATTCTGCTAAAGTGCTTGAAGTGCAGCATTTGCTTGAACAAATATTAAAGGATGACCGTGTAAAATTGCGATTAATTTCTGCTGTTTGTTCATATGAAGAATCAAGCCATCAAACACAATTGCAGTTGGAAGCAATTGACGATACAGCATTGCTTGCAAAGATTCTCATCAGCGGCATATTACCAAAATCTGCCAGTGGGTTAAAAGAAGATCAATACATATTCCCGCCTATACCAAATTTTATTTTCACAAGAGATATTGGCATCATGCTCAAAGACCATATCCTGCTAAGCCGTATGGCAACAACAGCAAGAAAGCGTGAGTCTTTGATAACAAAATTTCTCGCCATGTATTTTCTGTTTAATGAAGATGCTTCCAAAGTGATAGAAGTAATTGAAGACAGCGACTTTTTTTTATATGAAGAAGTTGAACGCAAAGCTCGTTTTATAAGTATTGAAGGCGGCGATATAATGATGATACATCCGCGCCATTTAATTGTTGGCTGCAGCGAGAGAACATCATCAAACGCAATCAATGAAATCATTCACACTATCTTTTCAAAAGAGTTAGGAATTGAAAAAATATCTGTTGTGAAAATTGCAAAGAACCGCGCGCAAATGCATATTGATACCATCTTCACACAGGTAAAGCGCAACGTGTGGGTTTTATATGGCAGATATTCTGAAAATATTATTGCTACGGAAAATATGGTGAAGCAATCTTACCTGCGCAGGTTAATGCATCAACCGGATTTAATTGCTATTGAAGAACCTGAAGTATTGCAATTTTATAAGGCGGCTAATGAGTCTTACAAAGCTGATGCAGATTACAGCACAACAAAAAAACTTTCAGGCATAGAAGACCTGTTGAAACAGGTAAGCATTGAAGACTATAATTGCAAACCCGGAGATGTAAAAATTATTTACAGTGGTGGCAATGAATTTCCTTACGATGACCGTGAGCAATGGACTGATTCCTGTAATGTGGTAGCTTTAAAAGAAGGTGTTGTGATTGGTTACGACAGAAATGATTTTACGGCTGCAGGTTTTCGTAAAGAAGGTTTTAATGTTATAACTACTACTGAATTGTTTAAAAAGTTTGATGAAGGCTTAAATGCGCAAAGCATTACTGATACTTTGATATTGTTGCCATCAGCTGAATTATCAAGAGCGCGTGGCGGATCGCATTGTATGAGTATGCCGTTGTTGAGAGATAAGCTTGTTTAGAAGTTTCACGGGTTTGTTATAGATTATAACAATGAAACTTTGAAACAATTAAAACATTTATATGCAAAACACAAGCACTGTTTTAATGATACGCCCAGTACATTTTGCGTACAATGCAGAAACTGCTGTGAATAATAAATTCCAGGTTGCAGGTAATGAAGAAGCGGCGCAGGCAAAAGCATTGGGAGAGTTTGATGCGTTTGTTGAAAAGTTACGAAGCCATGATATTGATGTTACTGTTGTAAATGATACACCTGAACCGCACACGCCTGATTCTATTTTTCCCAACAACTGGATATCATTTCATGATAACGGAACTATTGTTTTATACCCGATGTATGCCGTAAACCGCCGTGCAGAAAGAAAGCAACATGTAGTGGATGCAATTAACAGTAAGTTCAACATCAAAAATAAAATTGATCTTACTGCTTATGAAGGCGAAAATATTTTTTTGGAAGGTACCGGCAGCATGGTGCTTGATCGCGAAAATAAAATTGCTTATGCATGTGTATCTGAACGCACGAATAAGAAAATACTTGAAGACTGGTGCAATCAATTCGCATATACTTCCTGTTCGTTTAAGGCAACAGATTCCAACGGCAATGAAATTTATCACACCAATGTGATGATGTGCGTGGCAGATAAATATGTTGTCATCTGTCTTGATTCAATCGCAAACAATGATGAACGCAAAACTGTTATTGAGACAATCACAAAAACAGGCAAAGAGATCATCATTATATCTCTTGAACAAATGAATCACTTTGCAGGCAACATGCTTCAACTGCAAAACAGAAACGGTAAAAAGATTTTGGTGATGTCTCAGCAGGCTTACGATGCTTTGTCTTATCAGCAAATAAGCAGTCTTGAAAAATATAACCACATTCTGTCTTCTAATCTCGATTCAATTGAAATGAATGGCGGCGGCAGCGCAAGATGTATGATTGCCGAAGTATTCCTCAATCAGCTTGTATAAATTTCTGTTACCGGCTGTAGTATTTTATAGCATCACGGTTGTGTCACTCACTTATACAGCATAGCATTGTTCAGCTTCAGTTTTCTGTTTATAGTTTATAATTTTTCTGTATGCTTTTGCTGTTCGCAGTCGCACAAAAAACTGTTCGTTTCCGTACACTTTGTATAATCTTATTTAGATAAAGTACTTATCTGCAAACTGTTTTATAGTTGGCACACGCATTGAAATTTTATACCGAAAATCATTTATATAATAACCTGCTTCAATAAGTAGTAATATAAACTTGCTTTATGTTTAAAGATCATTTCAAAACAGCATGGCGTAATTTGATGAAGTATAAATTTATTTCCTTCATCAATTTATTTGGTTTAACTATTGGGCTAACCTGTTGCCTGCTAATTCTTACTTATATCCTGAATGAATTAAGCTATGACAGGTACAACAAAAACGCAGACCAGGTTTATCGTGTAACAAGAACTTTTTATAATGGCAATGGAGATGAATCACTTAACCTCAGCACTGTTGCTCCACCTTTCGGTTATTATATGCCGACAGATTTTCCTGAGATACAAAAGATGACGCGCTTATTGAACAATGGCAATACACCGCTTCGTTATAAAGACAAACTCATTAATGAACCTAATGTTTATTTTGGTGATGAAAATCTTTTTAATGTATTTACAGTTAATGTTATAAAAGGTAATCCAAAAACAGCATTGAACGACCCTTTTTCTGTAATGCTTACAGAAGATGAAGCAAAAAAATATTTTGGCAATGAAGATCCTATCAATAAAGTTTTACGCGCCAACAATCAATTCGATCTTAAAGTAACTGGTGTTTACAAAGCCTTTCCTTCCAATTCACATATACATCCAAACATTTTGGTATCATTCAACACATTGAATGATACTACTGTTTATGGTGCAGACAACCTGCGTACAAACTGGGGCAATAATTCTTTTTTTACTTACATCATGCTTCCGAAAAATTATAATATCGAAAACATGAAGTCGAGGTTTCCTGCTTTTCTTGATAAACATATGGCAGGACAATACGGCCCTAATCAGCCTTCAAAATTTACTAAGCTCGATCTGCAAAAACTTACTGACATACATCTTTACTCGCACACAGATTATGAAGCAGAGCCAAACGGCGATATTAAGCGCGTTTACATTTTTGCAGCAATCGCTTTATTTATTTTGTTGATAGCATGTATTAATTATATGAATCTGTCCACTGCACGTTCCGCTTTGCGTGCAAAAGAAATAGGCATAAGAAAAGTGGTTGGAGCACAAAAGAGGGAATTGGTAATGCAATTTTTAAGCGAATCAATACTAATAACATGGTCAGCAATTATAATGGCATTTCTGTTATTATACTTTGCATTGCCATGGCTTAATAAAGTATCAGCGCAAAATCTTTCTATAGATATTTTATTAAAATGGCAAATACTAATACCACTGTTTTTAGCACCATTTGTTATAGGATTTATTTCAGGAATTTATCCTGCATTATTCATGTCGTCTTTTCAACCGGTAAAAACATTAAAAGGATTATTTAAAGTTGGCGGCAGCAATATTAGTTTTCGTAAAGTGCTTGTAGTAACACAGTTTGCTATTTCAATCATACTCATCATTACAACAGTCATAGTATTTCAGCAGTTAAGCTATATGCAAAATGTTTCGCTCGGTTATGATAAAGATCATATTGTTACGATGGCTTATAATTCGCAATTGAACGATCAATATGAATCATTCAGAAATACTTTACTGCAGAATTCAAACATTAAAGATGTTGGGCTTTCATCAAGAATTCCTACGGGAAGATTATTGGATGGAATGGGAGCGCAGGCGCCGGGCAATGATTCGATGGTGCCTGTAAAAGCAGACATACGTTTTCTTGCGACCGATTACGATTTCATTCCTACTTATGGAATACAATTGACAGCAGGAAGAAATTTTTCTCGCAGTTACGCAACAGATACTTCTAATTTTATTATTAATGAAGCTGCTGTTAAAGCAGTAGGGTGGAAGAATTCACAGGAAGCTGTTGGAAAGAATTTTAATTATGGACAATTCAAAGGCCATATAATCGGTGTTATAAAAGATTTTCATTTCGAATCATTACACCAGGTAATCACGCCATTAATTTTTGTTTTGCCGCCACCTGCACCTAATCAAACTTTCTACAACAATATTTCAATAAAAATATCAGGCGGCAATATTCCTGCAACGATGGATGCAATAAAAAATACATGGCAAAAATTCCTTCCGGATCTTCCTTTTCAATATACATTTTTGGATGAAAATTTTACAACGTTGTATCAGTCTGAGCAAAGGCAGGAAACCATCTTTACAACTTTTGCATGTATTGCTATTTTCATTGCATGTTTAGGTTTATTTGGCCTTTCAGCTTTTGCTATTTCACAGCGCGTAAAAGAAATTGGTGTGCGCAAAGTATTGGGTGCAAAAACAGGCACCATCGTTGCTTTGTTGTCAAAAGACTTTTTAAAGCTTGTATTGGTTGCAACAATTATTGCATTTCCCGTTGCGTGGTATGCAATGTATAACTGGCTGCAGGATTTTGCATATAGAATAAACATTCAGTGGTGGGTATTTGTTTTTGCGGGAGTAGCTGCTGCAGTTATAGCATTGGTAACTATTAGTTTCCAGGCAATAAAAGCTGCACTGGCAAACCCGGCGAAGAGTTTAAGAAGTGAATAGCCACAGCTTAAAAAAATACCAATCGTATTCCTACAACTATTAATGCAACTGCCAATGCTTTAATAATTGCTTTAGGTTTTACACGATTTGAAAAATGTGCGCCAACCTGCGCGCCAACAACAACACCTCCTCCAAGATATAATGCTGTTCGCCAGCCATGTTGCAATGTACCATTCATTAAATGAACGATCGTTCCTGAAAGAGCCATTATTGCCAACACAAAATGCGAAGTTGCTGTTGCAATATGTGCAGGAAAATCCAACAGGCTTATTAATGCAGGCACATGAATAATACCGCCGCCGATACCAAGAAAGCTTGAAACAAATCCAACAAAAAAGCTTAGTATAATTCCCTGTTTTATATTGAATGAATAAACATATTTGTTGCCAAATGCATCTGTAATATTTCTTGTTGTATTTATCTTATACGGTTTATTGGTTGCATAAGCGCCTTCATCAGGTTTGATAAAAAGAAAAATTGATATGATGATCAACACACATCCAAGTATAATATCAAAAACCTCGCGCTTTACATATCCTGTTAAATACGCTCCGATAATTGAACCCGGTAATGTAGCAAGACCAAATGCAAGCCCGGATTTATAATCAATACGCTTCATTCTTCCATAAGCAGCACTTCCTGAAAATGCGTTTAGAAAAACGATGAACAACGAAATAGAAGTGATAACATTTGTAGGAAGTTTAGGAAAAATTAAGGCAAGCACCGGAACTAAAATAAACCCACCACCTGCGCCGATAAGCGTTCCGAATCCACCTACAAGAAACCCGAGAATAATTAATTCGATTGATATTGGTAGCATCGTAATAAAATAAAGTTAGCACACATTACTAATTGAAATAACAAATACATCATTTACACAATGCGTTGCAAAAGGTGTACATCAATTTTTTAAAACTATGTTTAGCTACATTTGTTTTTCATAAAATAAAAACCATGAAAGCAGCCGTATTACATCAGCTCGGAAGTTTACCTAAATATGAAGATTTTGCAGATCCGGTTCCTAACAATGAAAATGAAATTTTAATCAATGTAAAAGCTGCATCAATTAAAAATCTTGACAAAGGCCGCGCAAGCGGAAAGCATTATGCAAGCTATAAACATTTGCCTGTTGTTGTAGGTATTGATGGCGTTGGCATTTTAGAAAATGGTCAGAGAGTGTATGCGCAAGGCATTACAGGAATGATCGCTGAAAAAGCTTTAATCAACAAAAACAATTATGTTGAATTGCCCGATAAAATTGATGACGCAACAGCCGCTGCATTACCAAACGCAGTATTAGGTGCAGGCATGGCTTTATTATATCGTGCACAAATAAAAGAAAATGAAGTTATATTGATTAATGGTGCAACAGGCGTAACCGGAAGTCTTGCAGTGCAGTTGGCGAAATATTATGGTGCATCAAAAATTGCAGTAACAGGAAGAAACAGTGTGCAGCTTGAACAATTGAAATCATTGGGCGCAGATATAATTATTTCTTTAAAACAGGATGATGAAGCAATCGTTCATCAACTAAAAGAATTCAATGCATCAACACCTGTTGATATTGTTATTGATTATCTCTGGGGCAAACCTGTTGAACTTATTTTAAAATCATTGAAAGGCGGTGGCGTTAATCACTTCTCGCATCGCGCAAGATTGGTAACTGTTGGCAGCATGGCAGGCGAACATATCAATCTTGAATCAGGAACTTTACGCAGCTCAGCTATTGAAATTCTTGGTTCGGGTTTGGGCAGTATTTCAAAAGAAGACTGGCAGCAATACACGTCAAAAATTTTGCCTGAGATGTTTCATCTTGCAGCTAATGGCAGATTGGCGATTGAAACAGAAACAGAACCATTATTCAACATTAAACATGCATGGCAGAAAGAAGCTACTCCCGGTAAAAGAATTGTTGTTATGTTATAACTGTTATTATATTGCCTGATATAATTTTTATTTATGAAAACACTTGGTCTTGAAGAAATAAAAGTTGTTCCTGAATTTGCAAAAGTGCCCGATGAACAATTGCTGTGGCTCATCAGTCAGGGCGAAACATTTGAAGTAGAAGAAGGAGAGTTATTGTTTGATGTTGGTACGCCGGTAAATACAATGTACATTATATTGGGAGGAAGGATGCGCATTTGCTCTGTGCAATCAGGCGTGCAAAAAGAATTGCGCACACTTGACCCAGGACTTGTTACAGGTTTTTTACCTTATACACGAGCAACAGTTACACCTGCATTCTGCGACGCTTTAAAAAAATCATGGGTGTTTAAATGTCCTGCAGATAAATTAAAAGCAGGCATCTGTAATAATTATGAATTAATTGAAGCAACCATACACATGATGTTAAGCCGTGTGCGCGAGTTTACTTCTATCCAACAGCAAAACGAAAAAATGTTTGCACTCGGAAAACTTTCTGCGGGACTTGCACATGAATTGAACAATCCCGCCGCAGCTATTTCGCGCGCTGCTGCATTGTTGCAGGGGCAGGTAAAACAATTACCACAATTGTTTAAAGAAGTTGCAAGCCTGCGTATAAAAGATGAAAAGGTTGACCGCATTCACGAACTCATCACCAATAAAATACAAAGCGAACCTGCCAAATTAAGTATGCTGCAACGTGCTGCTCTTGAAGATGAACTTGCAGACTGGCTTTATGATAACAATATTCAAAACATAGATACTGAAGGTTTAACAGAAAGAGGGTTCACAATTGAAAATCTTAATACTATAAGAGGATGTTCATCGCCGGAAGAATTGCCCGTTGTGTTGGAATGGATGGGCAATTATCTTGTAACAAATAAAATGGCTGATGATATCCGCACTTCTGCTGAGCGCATATCAGAACTTGTTGGCGCTGTTAAGAATTTTACTTTCATGGATAAAGATACTGACAGGCAGATGGTAGATATTCATTCAGGCATTCGCAATACATTGACCATGCTGAATCATAAACTTAAAAAAGCAAATATTAATTTGATTGATAATTATGATGAATCAACTCCTAAAGTAAGAGCAATGCCTGGCGAATTGAACCAGGTTTGGACAAACATTATTGATAATGCAATTGATGCAATGGAAGTGAATGGTAAAGGCAATCTTACCATCTCTTCAAGATACGATGCAAGGTTTGTGAAAGTGTATATTAAAGATGATGGGCCGGACATTCCAAAAGATATACAGGAAAGAATATTTGCTCCTTTCTTCACCACAAAAGAAATAGGAAAAGGCACTGGTTTAGGCCTTGATGTTGTAAGCAGGATAATGTTGCAACATAACGGTTCAGTAAGAGTAAAATCAGAAAGTGGCAGTACAGAGTTTGAAATTTGTTTGCCTATTTAAACAGTATTAAAATAAAGTATGAATCAACCAATAATATTTGCAATTGATGATGATGCCCAAGTATTGCGCGCTATTGCCCGCGACCTGAAAAATAAATACAGAAATGATTATAGAATACTTAGCACGTCTTCTGCAAAAGAAGCATTAAGCAGTTTACTTGAATTGAAGAATAAAGGTGAATCTGTTGCAATATTTATTTCAGACCAGCGCATGCCTGAAATGGAAGGCGTCGATTTTTTACAACAGGCAAAAGAGTTTTATGATGATGCAAAAAAAGTTTTGTTGACTGCGTATTCAGATACTGATGCTGCCATCAAAGCGATCAATGATGTAAAGCTTGATTATTATTTAACCAAGCCATGGGATCCGCCGGAAGAAAAATTATATCCTGTAATTGATGATCTGCTTGACGATTGGCAAAACGGCTTTCACCCAGATTTTAAAGGCATCAAATTGATAGGTTATCAATTCTCGCCTAAAAGTCATGTGATAAAAGAATTCTTATCAGGCAATCTTGTTCCATATCTATGGCTTGATGCAGACAGCGAAGAAGGCATACAGCTGATACAATTAAATAACATCGAAATAAAAGACCTGCCTGTAATATTTTTTGAAGATGGAACAATGGCTTCATCACCACAGATCATTGATATTGCTACGCACATCGGTTTAAATCCTGAAGTAAAAAATGAAGTGTATGATGTTGTAGTGATTGGTGCAGGCCCTGCGGGATTAGCAGCTTCTGTTTATAGTTCATCGGAAGGATTAAAAACATTATTAATAGAAAGAAAAGCGCCTGGTGGACAAGCAGGCACAAGTTCACGCATTGAAAATTATCTCGGCTTTCCAACAGGTTTAAGCGGCGCTGATTTAACACGAAGAGCAGTAACGCAATCAACGAGATTCGGTACAGATTTTCTTTCACCGCAATCTGTAAAAGCAATCGAAGTACAGGACAATTACAAGAAAATAATTTTAGAAGGCGATAAAGAAATAATGACCAAAGCCATTGTTATTACAACAGGCGTTGACTATCGGCAACTAACAACGCCGGGCATACAAAAATTTACAGGCGCGGGCATTTATTATGGCGCTGCTAACACAGAAGCTGCAGCTTGTAAAAACAATGTTGTATTTATTGTTGGCGGAGGAAATTCAGCGGGACAGGCAGCCATGTATCTTTCAAAGTTTGCGAGACAGGTGAATATATTGATAAGAAAAGATAGCTTGTCGTACACCATGTCTTCTTACTTAATTGACCAGATAAATGGAGTGAGTAACATATCTGTTTGTACTGGCCGCGAAGTAGTGGAAGCTAAGGGTAATGAACGGCTTGAGCAGTTAAATATTCAGAATGTAAACACTGGCGAGGTGTACACAGAAGATGCAGCAGCCTTATATATTTTTATCGGCGCAAAACCTTTTACCGAATGGTTAAGTGCAGACATTATAATTAATGATAAAGGTTTTATTGAAACAGGAAGAGAATTGCAACGCTATAATCATTTTCAAAAAATTTGGAAGCTTGAACGCGACCCTTATTTGCTGGAAACAAGTTGTGCAGGAATTTTTGCCGCAGGCGATGTGCGTGCCGGCGCAATGAACCGCGTTGCATCTGCAGTGGGCGAAGGTTCAATGGCAATTAGTTTTGTACATAGATATCTTGCGGAAATTTAAAATAATTGTATGAGCGATTTTTGCGAACATCTTGATGCGATTCATTCAATAAAAACACCAAAGGAATTTGTTTGTGAAGAATGTATAAAAACAGGTTCAGAATGGGTGCATTTGCGAACCTGTCAAACCTGTGGCTCCACGTTGTGTTGCGATGATTCTCCGCATAAACATGCCACCAAACATTTTCATCGCAGCGGGCATCCTGTAATTGTTTCTGCAGAGCCCGGCGAGCGCTGGCTTTGGTGTTTTGTTGATAAGATGATAGCGGAGTATTAAGTGGGTTTTATTTTTTTTGGTTATCAGCAAATGAATAAATGGCATCGTTCCTTGCGTCGCAACACTTGTATAGTATTTTATCAGGCAGCTTAAGTACTCTGTTCATACAATGTTTCAATAAACAAACATGAAAAGAAAACCAGAAGATATAAAAGTTTTTGTAAGCAATGTTGTACCTGCAATTGGTGTTGACATGCTGCGCAATGAAAATTTTAATGTGATAACATGGGATGACAGCAATCCTATACCACAGGGTAAATTAATTGAAAATGCAAAGCAATGCAATTCATTAATATGCTCGATTACTACAAAAATTGATGCGGTTTTTTTAAATGAATGCAAGCATCTTGAGATCATTTCGCAGTGTGGTGCTGGTTATGATAATATAAATATTCCTGATGCAACAAAGCTTGGAATTCCTATCGGTAATACACCCGGTGTATTAACTGATGCTACTGCAGATATTGCTTTCGGGTTAATGATTGCTGTATCAAGAAAAATGTTTTTCGTGCACAAAAAAATTCAGAAAGGCGAATGGAAATATTTCGCCCTAACATCTAACCTTGGTATTGAATTAAAAAATAAAACGCTGGGTATTTTTGGTTTAGGCCTTATCGGTATGGAAATGGCAAAGCGTTGCAAAGGTGCTTATAACATGAATGTGATCTATCATAACCGCAAACGAAATACTGAAGCAGAAAAATTACTCGGTGCAAAATATGTTTCTTTTAATGAACTGTTGGCACAAAGTGATGTGTTATCTGTGCACAGTGTATTGAGTGTAGAAACAAAAGACATATTCAACAAAACTGCTTTTGAAAAAATGAAACCAACTTCTATATTCATTAATACATCAAGAGGCGGTGTGCATAATGAAGAAGATTTGTTGCAGGCTTTAACTGAAGGGGAAATATGGGGCGCTGGATTAGATGTTACAAACCCTGAACCTATGAGTAAAGACAATCCGTTACTTAACATGGAAAATGTTGCAGTGTTACCGCATATTGGTTCTGCAACAATTGAAGCAAGAAACGGAATGAGCAGGTTGGCTGCTGAAAATATTATAGAATTTTATAAGCACGGGCGCATACCAAATCTTGTAAATCCTGAAGTGATAAATATATAATAATATAATCTTCATCAATAGTCCGTTTCATCCAACTTTACTTTTCCTTTGAATGTCCAGAAAATAAAATCTGTGCAAGTAAGCACAAACAGTATTCCTATTAAAGCTATCATCAATAATATTTTCATTGTTTGTTTAATTTTTTACGTACAAATATTTTATATTAACCGTGTAATTTTTTTCAATCTTATAACCTGAATTGATGGATGATTATCATCAGACATTATCTTTACAATTGTGAGAGTAACAATTAAAACATTATTAACCGCATTGCAAATCCAATTATGAAAAAATCACT
>JABDFS010000001.1 GCA_013286425.1 Bacteroidota bacterium | reverse complement strand
CAAAATCCGGGTTATCAATAATTATCATTGCAACGCATTGATATTTTTAAGAATGGTTTGTTTATCCGTTTGGGTTTTAGCTATTGCATATGCTTTTTCAAAATTGCATTTTGCCTTTGCATCATCAATGCCTTTATACAATTCACCTAACAATGCGTAATAAAAATGATTGTTGATCAGTTGCAGTTTTTCCGCTTCAATAATAGCAGCTTGTTTTCCTTTTGATTTTGACAAGGCAAAGGTTCTGTTCAACGCAACAACAGGCGAGTATTCTATCATCAATAAACGGTTATACAATTGAAGAATACTCTCCCACTTTTCTTTTGTATCTGCTTTTATTGTATGCCAGTAAGCAATGCTTGCTTCAATATGGTATTTTGAAACTTCATTACCGGTTGATGCTTTGTTCAAAAAATAAATGCCTTTATTAATAAGCTCTGTGTTCCACAAATTTTCATCCTGTTCTTCATACAAAACAGGTTCGCCATTCGTATCTTTTCTCGCTTCAAATCTTGATGCATGAAAACACATTAAAGAAAGCAATGCGTTTACATTGGGTTGATTTGTTGCCGTATTTTCAATTAACAGATAACATAAGCGCATTGCCTCAACACAAAAATCTTCGCGTAAAACAGCGTCTTCACTTTCTGAATAATAACCTTCATTAAATAACAGGTACAAAGTAGTTAATACCGTTTCCAGTCTTTTGCTGATCTCGTTTTCAGATGGAAATTCTATCTGCACATTCTCCTGGTGTAATTTTTCTTTTGCGCGGTATAATCTTTTATTGATGGTTTCTTTATTGGTGAGAAATGCGTTGGCAATTTCTTCAATTCCAAAACCGCAAAGAATGCGCAAAGCCAAACCTATCTGTGCTTCCGCCGGGATTGAAGGATGACAAATAGCAAACAACATTTGCAATTGGCTGTCGGTAATATTTTTTTCTGAAAGATCTATTTCTATCTCTTCACTATTTGCCAATGAACGCTTTAACTGTGGTTCAATTTTTTTATTAAAGGTTTGATTACGCGCCATTAAATTCTTTGCCTTGTTTTTTGCTACAGTATATAACCACGCAACAGGGTTTGGCGGTACACCTTTATAACTCCATGTTTCCAACGCAGATAAAAAAGTTTCACTGGCAATATCTTCAGCAGCTTCTATATGTTCAATACCAAAAAGCTTGCACAACACTGCAGTGATCTTTGTAAACTCTGTTCTGAATAAATGCGGTATTAATTCTTCTGACGCCATAAACTTAAAAGCCTCAATTAAGAGGCTTTATTTTTTAATTATTGTTTTCAGGACTAACAGCAGGCCTTACTTCAACATTGCCGCCTCCGCCTGTAACCATCGGGCAGGTTTTTGCAAACTCAACAGCTTCATCAACAGAATCTGCTTTCACAATTATAAAACCATTGATGAACTCTTTTATTTCGGTAAACGGGCCATTGGTTACAACATTTCCCGGTTTAACCACTTTTGAATCCGCAATACCCAAGCGGCTGCCACTGTTTGCCATCTTATTCTGTGCAGCAATACTGCCCATCCAATTCATCCAGCCTGACATCATTTGTTCTGCCTGTTCCGGAGTAGGTGGGGCTGCCGGTGTAGATGAAGTTCTGAAAATTAATACAAACTCTTTCATGATATGTGTTTTAAAATTTGAAAAAAATTATCAATATTACATTGGATCAATTTCTCTTACTTCAACATTGCCGCCTGCAAATAAAACGGGACAACCTTTTGCAAACTCAACTGCTTCATCATATGATTCAGCTTTTATTAAAGAATAACCGCCAATGGATTCTTTTATTTCCATGTATGGGCCATTGGTTACAATGCCATCACCCTTTACAATTTTGCCATTGTTGTAAAGCCTGTTGCCTTTGTCAATAAGTTTGTTTTGCGCAGCAATGCCTTCAAGCCATTCCATCCAGCGTTTCATCATTGCCTGTGCTTCTTCTGCAGTTCTATCCTGCATAGCAGCATAATCAGATTTATAGATGAACAAAAAATCTTTCATGGTTATTTATTTTAAAAGATGAATTAATGTGTGCCATCATTTTTAGCGATCTTCCTTACTTCAACTGTATTGCCTTCGCCTTGTAATACAGGAGATCCTTTTGCAAATTCAACCGCTTCATCAATTGAATCTGCTTTTACAATTACGTAGCCACCAATAGTTTCTTTTATATCGCCAAACGGGCCGTTGGTCACCATTTTTTTATGATGCACCACTCTTGCATCATCAAAAGGCAAACCTGTTCCGCTGCTGAATTTATTTTGTGCAGCAATGCCGCCGATCCAATCCATAGTTTGTTTCATCCAAACCTGTATCTGTTCAGGCGAAGCAACTTTTTTTCCATCTTCATGCCTGAAGATTAAAATAAACTCATCCATATTTTTTTGATTTTATTTACCGCTTGCGCGATGTTGGTTATTAATAAATTTGATCTATACATTTACAACAATTAAAGTTTTGCAGATTGGACAAAACCACAAATTTTTTTTAATGAATGAAGTAAAGGAAAAATTACGGCTTGATAAATATCTCTGGAGCATACGCATTTTTAAAACAAGAGCACAGGCATCTGAAGCATGCGAAAAAGGAAAAATTAAATTGAATGATGTTTCTTTAAAAGCATCGAAACATGTTGCGGTCGGAGATGTTTATCACATTAAAACTTCTGACAGAAACTGGCTGATACAGGTTACCGGTTTGTTAGATCATCGTGTGCAATACAGCGAAGCCATAAAATATTATATTGATAATACACCTGAAGAAGAAAAAGAAAAATTGAATGTGCAGGCTGCGAGTTTTTATACAGGCAAGCGTTTAAGCAAAACAGGTAAGCCAACAAAAAAACAGCGCAGGGATTTTGAAGATTTTACCAATGAGCTTTAATGATAATGCCACGAATAGACGAATAAATATTCATACGATAATAATAAAACCATTCGTGCCTTCGTGGCATAACACAGGTTTATATTTGCCTGATGAAAATTGATATTCTTACTGTATTACCAGAGTTATTGGAAAGCCCGTTTAACCACAGCATTCTAAAACGTGCGCAACAAAAAAATTTACTTATGGTAAGAACATTTAACCTGCGTAAATGGGCAGTAAATGATTATGGCCAGGTTGACGATTATCAATACGGCGGCGGTGCAGGAATGGTGATGATGTGCGAACCGCTTGCAAACGCAATTGATGAACTAAAACAGGAAACTGTTTACGATGAAATAATTTATATGACTCCCGATGCTGCCATCTTCGATCAAAAAATGGCTAACCAGCTTTCATTAAAAGAAAACCTGCTTATTATTTGTGGTCACTATAAAGGAATCGATCAACGCATTCGTGATCATTATATAACCAAAGAAATTTCTGTAGGAAATTTTGTTTTAAGCGGCGGGGAAATTGCTGCTGCTATTATTGTAGATGCGGTTGGCAGGTTAATACCCGGAGTATTGAATGACGAAACATCTGCGTTGTTTGATTCGTTCCAGGATGATCTTTTAGCGCCACCTGTATATACAAGGCCTGCAAAATTTAAAGAATGGAATGTGCCTGAAATTTTATTAAGCGGTGACCAAAAAAAAATTGATGCATGGCGTTATGGGCAATCGCTGCAGCTAACCAAATTAAAGCGGCCTGATTTGTTAGGCGATGATGAAGCATGAATTTAAAACTTCACAGAAGGGCACTTTACATTTTTACCATACTGTTCTGAGAACAAGCCAACCTTGCTTATGGATAATTCGTAAGCACCAAGTGTTTGTGTTGATGAGCCTAAGGTAGAACTGGTGGCATCGTAGCTAACCGTTACAGAAATAGAACTGATAGTAAACCCTACCATTGGTATAAAAGCATCTTTCAAACGATAATAAAGCCCGCCGATTAGCTGTGTATTACCGTCTCCGCTTAAATTATAATGAGCATTCATTCCGCCAACAATTTCTGTTGATTTACTCATAGTACTGAAATAAATGTTGGGATTGATGATCCACAAATCATTTACTTTAAAGCTGCCGTTTGCAAAAACATTAAAGCGCATAGGCACTTTTGTGTCTGCCTGTTCATTCGAGAAAAAAGATTCGTTAGGCATGTTGATGTGATCAACACTTATGCCTGCATTTATATACGAATTATCGCTGG
Source organism: Bacteroidota bacterium (assembly GCA_013286425.1). GTDB lineage: Bacteria > Bacteroidota > Bacteroidia > Chitinophagales > Chitinophagaceae > Parafilimonas. The sequence goes on along the minus strand of JABDFS010000001.1, from coordinate 83,229 downwards.
GAAAAATTGCATAGTTTAAACCAGCATTCAGATCTGCATACCACACAGATGATGTATTGAAAGCTTCATTGCTGGGAATAGTAACGTCGAAGAATTTCCCGTTCCACTGGCTGTTGAAAGTAAGCTTTGTAACATCAATTGATTTATTAACTACTCCGATGCCAAAGCCTCCGCTTAAAAGACTGTTGTACCCTATCAATTGATGATAGGCAACAGAACCATAAACTTTTGTACTGCTTAAATTTCCACTGCCCGCAACATCTTTTAATAATACCAGCCCCATACCCATCCAGCCGTTTTCAAAACGGTTGTTAAACAATTGTGCATCGCCCCAGGCACTCATGGTTTTATAAGGATTGTCTAAAATACCTGACCATTGATTGCGGTAATTAATTCCTGCCCGCCAGTCTGCATCCGGTTCGAAACCCGTGTTGGCAGGATTGGTTAAAAGCGGTGCATTAAAATATTGAGAGAAATGCAAATCCTGTGCATCGGCTCTGTTAAAGAAAATAAATGCACTTATAAAAAAGATCGAAAAATTAGTATGTCCTAAAAATCTTTTCATATCCAGCCTCCATTATCGTAATAAGGTTATATCGCCTTTTTTGGAATACTTGCTTCCATCTGTAAATTCAATACTCAAAGTGTATCCATACACATCCTGCGGCTGCAATGCACCTTTAAAACGGCCATCCCAACCTGTATTTAAATTATAAGAACTGAACACCAGTTGCCCCCACCGGTTGTAAATATTCCATGTCATTTTGTTTATACCATATCCTTTCACATAAACCAGGTCATTTGTTCCATCTCCGTTTGGAGAAAATGCATTCGGCACATCTACCAACGGTGTTACAATGGCTGTTACCTGCTGGCATAAAGTATCAGAACAACCATACTGATTAAAGGCAATCAAACAAACCGCATAGCTGCCTGCAGTATTGTAAATATGGCTAACAGGTAATGTATTCGACGTTAATAAAGTATCGCCATCACCAAACTCCCACCTGTAGTTTATTGCACCTGTTGAAGTGTTGGTAAATTCATAAGGCGTATTTTCTTTCGGAGTGGTTGGTGAATAAGTAAACGACGAAGTTGGCCGTTCATGAACAGTTATCGTCATACTTGTATCGCTGGTTGGATTACAGGTAAGATTATCTGTTGCTGAAAGATGTACTGTATACGTGCCGGGGTTTGCATATAAATGGGTTGGATAAGCATCTGTTGAAATTGCCGATCCGTCTCCAAAATTCCAAACAAAATTCTGGCCGCCGATGGAAGTATTATCAAACACGGCATAGTATGGTACACAACCCTCAGCAGGTGTTTGAAACTGTGCCTGTAAAATTGAAGCAACCCTTAATTGATTAACCGCTGAATCAGGAGCATTACAAAATACCGTATCGTTAATGAATAGTTTTACATTATAAATACCGCTTGCAGTATATTGATGGGTTAACGTATCCGCATTGGTTTGAATAATGGTGCCATCACCAAAATCCCATGTAAAATCATCAGGCTTGAAAGTGTAGCCGTTCGGCGGAATTGATGTATTGATGAACTGGTAATTAAAAGACTCACAAGGTGCGAGCTTGTTAATAACCAGGCCGAGTTGTACACGGTTACTTCTTGCCCTTATGGTTATGTAAGAAGTATCGGAAATATTGCATGATGAAGAATCAATGCTTATTAACCGCACTTTATAATCGCCTACATTATTGTATGTATGACTGGTTGTAGGAACTGTAGTAGTAACTCCTGAATTATCACCAAAATCCCAAACATATTTCTTTCCAAGTGCAATCGTATCTGCAAAGTCAACAGTAAGCGGAATACAACCGGTACTGTCTCTTGGAATGCCATTTATTGTTGTGCGGATTGATGAAATAACACCTGAAAGTTCAAATGCAATTTTCACTGCAGCTTCATTACACTTGGCGCCTGTTTGTGCAGGATTACCCGGGCTCCATGAGCCTGTAGTAGTAGGGAAAATACCTACTTTTCCACAGTTAGCACAAACAGCCTGGTATATCACGCCTCTCCGGTCAAAGCGGCTTGTACCACCGTCAACGTGATCACCATAAGCATTCGGATCATTTGTTCCGAAGTAACTGCCGAATAACTGGCTGTTTGCATTTTTCTCCAAAACAAAAAAGTAAAAATCATTACCGTCTGTTGTTTTCAACAAAGCATTCTGTGTAATCGCCATTCCAACAACATTACTTCCGGGATAATATTCATGATTAGCGGAACCGCCCCAGCCTGATACATATACATTCCCGCAAACATCAACCAAAAATGCAGTAGGTGAAATATCAGGTATGGTTGTTCCCTTACCAAAGTTTGCAGAGTAAATAATTTTTGTAAGATCAGGATCTAACTTGGTGATGAACTGTTTGCCATTAGCCTGGTTATTATTAGCATTGAAAGGGGAATTCACCACAGGAAAACTTGTTGTGGTTGTTCCCATGATATAAGGGTAACCAAATTTATCCGTTTGTACGCCATACACCATATCGCTGCCGCCGGTACCCACATAGCTTGTCTTTATCAGTTTGGTTAGATCCGCACTTATTTCACTTATAAAACCATCAACCTGGCCACCCTGGTAAGAATTATGCAATATGCCCTGGGGAGCATTGGTAGCGTTCACCGCCATATCTGTGCTGGCTGTGCCACCGGCTATGTAAATGTTTCCGGTTGACGGGCTGATACACAATACAAAAGCAGCATCATCCTTGCTTCCACCAAGCATAGTACACATAGAAACTGAAGAAAGATCAGATGAAGTCTTTATAAAAACGCCGTCCTGAGTGCCTCCTAAAGTTTTTTTGAACGCATTGGATGTTGTTGGAAAATCCGCAGACCGTGTACAACTTGCGAGGTAAATATTATCCTGATAATCTGTGATCACTTCGCTTCTCGCATCGTCTCCATAATTTCTACGTGTGGTTATAATGCCTTCTGTAATATATTTCGGAGCGATGTTAACGCCATCTGAACCGGTTCCTCCAAATTTGCGTGAAGCTAAAAGCGTTCTGCCATCAGGACTTAATTTGGCAAGAAAAATATCAAAGCCTCCACCGGGGCCATAAGTTGGAGCAGTTACAGGAAAGTTTGGTGAAGTAGTCCTGCCGGAAATGATCAGATTGCCTCTTGAATCTACCACAAGGCTATGCGGTTGTTCATCACCACTGCCACCCAGGTAGGTTGCAAATAAGGCCTGCGAGCCGGTTGGATTAAATTTTATCAAAGCCACATCATATGGTTGTACTCCTTCACTTCCATCGCCACCGTTAAATGTTTGATCATAGCCACCAACATGCCTTGGATCGTAACCTGCATCAAATGCAATTCCGCCGGCATAAAAATCACCTGCATTATCATAAGTAGCTGTATAACCCCACACATCGGAAACACTGCCAACAAAGGTTGAAAATATTTCAGTTGGGTCAATTATAAGCGTGCTGTTCCTGTCATAATTATCCAGCTTAAAACGTACTGTATTGCCATCAAGTTTGAACTTTGCTTTCACACTCGCTTTTAAATTTTTGATTATCTGGTAGCTGGAAGGAATGGTTTGATAAATATCACCCACAGAAGTTTTCATGGTAAGGTTACCATACTTATTTAACTCCAATCCATCAAGCCCTGCAAACTGCAAAGCAATCTTGCTGATGTCTGCACCGGGTTTTATAACGAGGTCATATTTCAGGTTGCCATTATCTGAGTAATATCTTACATCAACATTCTTGTAAACATTTTTGAAAGTAAGGCCATTAAAGACTTTACAGCCTGTTCTCCACTTAGAACTGTCAGTTCCTACAAAATAATTATTGTAAAGCCCCAGGGATTTATCCGCTTCCGGAACAGCATTGCCATCTGTATTTAAAAAATTTATCTGGTAAGCGTGTGAATGAACAACAAAATTCTGTAGCGCTTTTGCAGGGTTTTGCCGGGAAGTGCTGTCGTAATGCCTGCTGTAATATTCTGCCACTGCTTTAAGCTGGTCTTTATTATGTAACACAACTCTATAACCGGAAGAAGTCAAGAAAACAGCGCCGCCTTTGAAGTCAGCTTTATATTTAATTGAGCTATCCCATTGGCCTTTGTTTTCAACAAACTGAAGGTATTGCGCCTGTGATTTTTGAATGAATGCGCCTATAAGAATGATAAAAAGTATAAAATGCTTCAATGAATTATTATTAATATTAGCTATACAACGTTTCCGTGTTCAATTTGTTGTTATGAAATCCTGCTCCACAAAGTTTTTCCTTTTTGCGAAATAAGAAAAGCATTTAACCGTAAATTCTCTTCTTTTGACAAATCTTCATCATTTGATAACACCTGGTCCGCATAAAATTTTGAAAGTTCGAGTAAACTCTTATCATTGACTATACTTGCCAGCTTAAAGTTTAACACTCCACTCTGCTTTGTGCCTTCAATTTCACCAGGGCCACGCAGCTCAAGATCTTTTTCAGCAATTACAAAACCATCATTGGTAGCACACATGATTTTAAGGCGTTCCCGTGCATCATTACTTAATTTATAAGGAGATAAAAGTATGCAGTAACTTTTATCACTGCCGCGCCCTACCCTGCCTCTTAACTGGTGCAATTGAGAAAGGCCAAACTTTTCTGCACTTTCAATAACCATAACTGATGCATTGGGAATATCAATTCCAACTTCAATAACCGTAGTACCAACGAGTATCTGGGTGTCTCCGGTTTTAAAACGTTGCATATTAACATCCTTTTGCTCTGCAGGCATTTTTCCATGCACCATACTGATGCTGTATAAATGTTCAGGAAAAAAAGTTTTTACCTGTTCATAGCCTTCCATCAGGTTTTCGTAACTCATCTTCTCACTTTCTTCTATCAAAGGATAAACAAAAAAAGCCTGCCTTCCTTTCGCTATCTCTTCTTTTACAAAATCCATAACGGCAGCACGTTTTGTTTCAAAACGTTGAACAGTTATTATAGGTTGCCTTCCCGGCGGCAGCTCATCAATTATACTGTAATCAAGATCGCCATAAGCCGTCATTGCAAGCGTGCGCGGAATAGGCGTTGCCGTCATCACCAAAACATGCGGTGGCGTTTCTGCTTTCTCCCAAAGCCTTGCCCTTTGCGCCACACCAAAACGATGCTGTTCATCAACTACTGCAAGGCCAAGTTTATTGAATTGCACCGCTTCTTCAATAACGGCATGCGTACCTACAAGAATATGTATGTTGCCTTTGCTGAGATTTTCGAGAATAACTTTTCTTTGAGATTGTTTGCTGCTACCTGTTAACAATGCTGTGCGCACCGGAAGATCACCAAGCAATTTGCTGATGTTATTATAATGCTGTTGCGCAAGAATTTCAGTAGGCGCCATCAGGCAACTTTGAAAACCATTATCTGCAGCGATTAACATTACAAGCAAAGCAACAATAGTTTTGCCGCTGCCCACATCGCCTTGTAACAAACGGTTCATTTGCCGCGGCCTTGCAGTATCTGATCTAATTTCTTTGATCACTCTTTTTTGCGCATTCGTTAATTCAAACGGCAGGTAATTATTATAAAATGAATTGAACAGCCCGCCCACTTTTTCAAACACAACACCATGACTATGCCTGTGCCTTTTGCCACGCAACATACCCATGCGCACCTGTGCCATAAAAAATTCTTCAAATTTTAAACGATGCAAAGCTTTTTCATGTTCTTCTGCATTTTTTGGGAAATGGATAGCAGTAACAGCATCAAACCTGTTTACAAGATTTAGTTGTTGCAATACTGTTTCAGGAATATTCTCATAAACATCTTTAGCAGAAATCAACGGCAATAATGCTGAAGTAAGTTTTGCAAGTTGCCTTGCATTCAAACCTTTCGCTTTTAATTTTTCTGTTGTTGGATAAACAGGTTCCAAAAAAGATTTACCACTCTTTAATTCAGCAGTGAACAATTCAATTTCGGGATGTGTTATTTGCGGCCTTCCGTTAAAGAACCCTGTTCTCCCGTACACTAAATATTCGCTTCCTTCATGTAAAATTTTTTGCATCCACTGGATGCCCTGGAACCAGGTTAATTCAACAATACCTGTTTTATCCTCAAGCCACGCAACCATGCGCTTTGCTCTTCTTTCGCCCAGGATTTCTATGCCGGTAATTGTGCCCGCAACCTGTATGTATTCGGTTTGAGGTGTAATATTTCCAATGCTTTCAATTTTTGTGCGGTCAATATGCCGTAAAGGAAAATGGTTCAACAGATCTTCAAACGTAAAAATGCCTAACTCTTTTTTTAAAAGATCGGCGCGCAAAGGGCCAACGCCTTTTAAATATTCAATCGGTGAGCTTAGTATGGATGAGGATATGCTGATGCTTATAAAGTTGTATTCGTGCAAATATCAGTATCAAATTATTGTGCAACAAACTGTGTAGTTAACATACGTGAACATCAATTACCGGAAATGCATTAAGTACATCAACCAACAATATAACGATTGCTGTTACCTGCAGACAGCATAAGAGACTTTTGGCAACTTAGTATCTGAGAGTTCATTTCTTCGATATAACTTCGATATTTCTTCGATATAATTTCGATATAACTACGATCAATTGGATCGAAGTTATATCGTAGTTATATCGAAGTTTTTTCGAGGAAATAAGCTCAGTGATCTTATTTAAACACCTTTTTCATTCTTTACCGGTTAAAGCAGGAAATGATCTTTACCTTTTGCGGTATTAAGTGCAAACGGGTTTTTGTTTAAGCAATTTTACCGTAACCACAGGCTTGTTAAAGGATGTATACGCAGCAGGTTTGAAATATGCATATACTGAAAAAAGGTTGGTTATGCCAAATAGCCTGTTTAACCACAAACATTTAGTTTTGACATGAGTAGATATCTTATGTACAATGATGATTTTCTTCAAAAAAAATTAGCACAACGTAAAGAACAAAATGCTTTTCGCAGGTTGAAATTGCCTTCGGGGAAAATTGATTTTTGCTCGAACGATTATTTAGGCATTGTTCATAATAATTTATTGAATGATGAAATTGATGCAAACTCTAAAACAGGTTCAACCGGTTCAAGATTATTGGCAGGTAATTATAATTTGATTGAGGAAACGGAGCAACAAATTGCAACGTTTCATACAGCAGAAGCAGCGTTGATATTTAACTCAGGTTACGATGCAAATCTTGGTTTATTAAGTTCTGTGCCGCAAAAAAGCGATATTATTTTTTATGACCAGTTATGCCATGCTTCGATAAGAGATGGAATACGTTTATCGTTTGCACAAAGTTTTTCCTTCGCGCACAATGATGTTGATGAACTGGAAAAAAAGCTGCAATCACCTGTATCAAATACAGCTAATATTTTTATTGTAACTGAATCTGTGTTCAGTATGGACGGAGATTTTTGTCCATTAAAAGAATTGGTTTCTATCAGCAAAAAATACAATGCACATTTAATAATTGATGAAGCGCATGCCACTGGTGTTGTTGGAAAGCAAGGCGAAGGGTTATGCATGCAGCAAGATTTGCAGGATGAAATTTTTTGCAGGGTTTACACTTTTGGAAAAGCATGCGGTTGCCATGGTGCAGCAATTGCTGGTTCTCAGCAACTGAAAGATTATCTTATAAATTTTGCGCGGAGTTTTATTTATACAACAGCTTTGCCTGAACATGCAATGGCCTGCATTCGCACGTCATATAATACATTTCCTTTTTTGAATGATGAAAGAAATCATTTGCAACAACTCATCAGTTATTTTCAACGGGCAGCATTGAGGTTTGAGAAATTATCTTCATCCACCCCAATACAAATTGTAATGGTTCCGGGTAATGATGCGGTTAAAGAAATTGCTTTGGAGTTACAACAAAAAAATTTTGATGTAAGGTCGATATTATATCCAACTGTTCCTTTAAATAAAGAAAGACTGCGCATTGTGTTGCATGCTTTTAATACAATGAATGAAGTAGATCAGCTTGTAAAAATTTTATCCTGATATTTTGCAAAAGCTTTTACCAAACGAGTTATTACAATCTCTCACAACCATAAAAGGTTTTGATAAAACTGCTTTTGAAGAAACGCATTATCATCCGCAGCAAATAACTTCTGTTCGGTTTAATGCGAATAAACATGAAAGGTTCAATCATACATCAATCATTACGCACCCTTCATTTATGTTGAATGATGCTGTGCCCTGGTGCGGGAATGCTTTTTATTTGAATGAACGGCCGCAGTTCACATTTGATCCTTTACTACATGCAGGAGCTTATTATGTGCAGGAAGCAAGCAGCATGTTTTTATGGGAAGCGTTGAAACAAGTCTTCCATCGCGAAGCAAACATAAAAGTGCTTGACCTGTGCGCTGCACCCGGTGGCAAGAGTTCCCTGCTTGCTGCTTATTTTTCAAATGCATTGATCGTTTCGAATGAAGTAATAAAAACACGCACTAATGTTTTGTATGAGAATCTTACAAAATGGGGTTCGCCAAATGTTGTAATAACTAATAATGATGCGGCAGATTTTAAACGCATAAAAAATTATTTCGACCTGATGGTTGTTGATGCGCCGTGCAGCGGAAGCGGACTTTTCAGAAAAGATGCTGAAGCAATAGATGAATGGAGTGAAAATAATGTACAGCTCTGCAGCCAGCGCCAGCAAAGGATTCTGGCCGATGCATTCGCATCATTAAAACAGGATGGATTTTTAATTTATTCTACCTGTTCCTATTCGCGACAGGAAGATGAAGAGATTTTAGATTGGATGAAAAATAATTTCGACGTTGAAAGTTTACAGTTGAATATTGATGACAAATGGAACATTGTTGAAACAACATCGTATAAGCATAAATGTTATGGTTACCGTTTCTGGCCTGGTAAAATAAAAGGCGAAGGATTTTTTATTGCAGTCCTTAAAAAAAAGGAAGAATCATCTTTTTCAAAGCAAAACAATAATTCTTTACCTGCTGTTGCAAATAAAGAAAGTAATGCGTTGCGATCATTCATAATAGAAGATGACTGGCTTTTCTTCCAACAAAAAGAAATCATTCGTGTTATAAAAAAGCAATGGAATAATGATGTTGCTTTTCTTCAAAAAAATTTATACTTAAGAAAAGCCGGCGTGCAATTGGGTGAGATAAAAGGCAAAGACCTTGTTCCGCATGAAGAGCTTGCTTTAAGCCTTATTGTGAGTGATAATGTTAAAAAAACTGAGCTTAATCATGACCAGTCACTGCAATACCTGCGTAAGAAAGAATTGCCTGTATTGATTGATGACAAAGGCTGGGCTTTATGCACACACAAAAACTTTCCACTGGGCTGGATAAAAATTTTGCACAATCGTGTTAATAATTATTACCCGACTGAATGGCGTATTCGTAAAGAATAAATTTGCTAAAATTTAAGGCATGAATTTTCTACGGTCAATTATTGTTGCTATTTGTCTTATTCTTTCGGTTCAGTCTGCATCAGCACAAAGCAATTATATTACGCATACATTAAAACAAGGCGAAACATTATCAATGCTCGCCAAACAATACAATACGAACGTTGGAGATATTATGCGTTTGAACGGAATGCATGCCGATACAAAACTGGTATATGGTTCACCCATAAAAATTCCTTCAACAAAAACACAGGCACAAGCTGCAAAAAAAACAACCACTGCCGTTGTTGCTGCACCGGCGCCACAACAACCTGCTACATCTTCAAATGAAATAACACATGTTGTTGCAAAGGGCGAAACCTTATACAGCATCAGCAAGAAATATAATATTACAGTTGACCAGATAAAGACATGGAATCACCTCACAGATGATAATGCAAAAGTTGGAACGTTGCTCATTATTAATGAAAACGGTGCAGGTAAACTCACTGCTGCTTCCGCACCAAAACAAACAACTACAACTGGTGCTGTTACAACATTGCCTGCGCAGGCTGCTGTGGTTTCAAGCACAATTTCCCAACCAGGTACAAATACCACAACCGATGTTCCTGCTAAACAGGATGCGCAACCGCCAATTACTGCACAAACACAAACTGCCCCACAAACACAACCCGATATAAATACACAATCAACCGGTCAACCTATAGCCAATTATTCAGGTGACGGATATTTTGCTTCTCAATTCCAGGATAGGAAACAAAAAGACATGAAGAGCGTTTCCGGTATTTCAAAAACATTTAAAACTGCAAGCGGCTGGACTGATGGCAAATTTTATATTCTCGCTAATGATATTGAACCCGGCACTATTGTTAAGCTAACTGCAGATAATGGCAATACTGTTTATGCGAAAGTGTTATGGAATATGGGTGACCTTAAAGATAATGCAGGCATCAATTTCCGTGTGAGCAATGCTACTGCAGCAGCACTGCATCAAGACAATACAAGTTTTAATTTAAACATTAGTTTTTAAAAACATATTTACCCTTTTGCCTTGATCTTTTTTCGCAAATGGTCAGTTAATTGTTGCAAACCCTTTACTTACAATCATAAATTTAAAATACGGGAAAAATACGGTATTGGTGGTTTGCAGAATGCAATACCTTTCGTCTGCAATTATATTGAAATCTATAATTCAAAAAGAAGAACTGTGCAAACCGAACCCGATATAATAATGCAGTTTGAACGACTGTATAAATATTTTAAAGGCAACTTAAACAGTAATATGCAGGATGATTACAAAATATATCTTGAGCTAAAGAAAGTACGCAGAAAATTAAGGAAAGCTGAAAATAATTTTTTATCACTCAGAACGAACCACAACCCCAAATCAAAGCATTCAGTACAATAAATGGCTGTTGCTAACCTAATCAAAGAATTTTTTCAACCCCGAACCTATCTTTTCATTATTTAATATACAGATAGCAACCGGGCTTCTTCATGATCCAGTTCACGTTCCCTTGAATTAATTATCTCATCTGTATAAATTTTTTCATTTCTTATCTTATGTAATTCCTGTCTTCTTACATTTACCAGCTGAACCAAAAGATTATGATATTCTTCAGAAAAACGATCTGGCTTTTTACTGTTTTCACCATCCGGTTTATTTTCAACAACGCTTATGCTTTGCCTGAAACGGGTTATCAATAATGCAACTGCGCTACTGTTGTTTTTTTCAGCAGGATAATTATTTAAAAGATAATTCAGGCATTCTGTTTCAAGGCGGGATTGCAATGCTGTCTCCTGGTCTCCGATATCATTTCTTCCTACGTAATTAATTTTTAATACCCGTATCAATAATGGAAGGCTTAATCCTTGCAAAACCAGGGTGAAAAGTATTATACCGAATGTAATAAACAGTATCAGGTTTCTGTGCGGAAAAACAGATCCGTCTGGAAGTAACAAAGGAAGAGATAATGCTGACGCCAGTGAAACAATTCCACGCATGCCACTCCATCCAATTAAAAATGTGGCTTTTGCATTGAACTTTTCTTTGTTCAAAGCGCCGCGTTTTTTTCTTGCCAAAAAAGAAATATATGCAAAAGAATAAATCCATAATAGCCGTATCAATATAGTTATACCACAAACTATGAGTGTGTAAAAAGAAGCTTGTTTAAAAGTGAAAACTTTAAGCCCGTGAGCGATGCGGTATAATTGCAACCCGATTAAAATAAATACAAACCCGTTTAATAAGAAATTAAGCGTTTTCCATACAGCATTAACCTGCAGGCGGCTTTGAAAGCTAAACACTTCATGCGACCGTGAACTGAGAAACAGCCCACCGGTAACAACAGCCATTACGCCGGAATACCCAAAATGCTCCGCAGTTAAATAAATAATATATGGAGCCATGAGTGTGATTGCAGTATCAATATCCGAATTTGTTGGCAGGTATTTGTGTATACTATAAATAGCGACAGACAAGATAAGCCCTGTTGCAATACCCATTCCTGCAACAATAAAAAAATCACCTGTGGCTTGCCAAAAGCTGAACTGGCCTGTTAACACAGCAGCTAATGCAAAGCGGAAAATTATAAGTGAAGAAGCATCGTTTACAAGGCTTTCACCTTCAAGAATTGAAGTAACTCTTGGTGATACATTTAGGTTTTGTAAAACAGATGAAGCAGCAATTGCATCAGGAGGAGAAATGATTGCGCCAAGTACAAAACCTAAAGCCAGCGGAAATGCAGGAATAAGCAGATGTGCCAATAAAGCAATGGTGGTAGATGTAAAAACAACAAGGCCGATTGCTAATAAACTAATCTGTTTTCTGTTGGCGACAAAGTTTTTCCATGAAGTTGTCCATGCAGAAAAAAATAATAAAGGCGGAAGAAAAATCAGGAAAACAACATTTGGGTTTAAAAGAATTTCATGCACATTAGGAATAAAGCTGATGAGCAACCCGCATATAACAAAAAGTATCGGGTAAGATACTTTCAGTTTTTCGCTAACCATCGCCAGCATAGAAATCACGAACAACATTGACAATATGGTTAGCAGGTAGGTTTCCAGCGTCATTGATAAGTATCTTATTATTAATCGAATCTAAAAATAAATACCGTTGCAAAAATTAAATAACACAAAAGTCAACATCCGTCATTTATCCTGCAGTTGGAATATTTTCAAACCCATCACTTTCTTCGCCCATAGCAATTTTTTTCATCTGTATTGCAGTTGAATGGCCAACATATTTTTCTATTCGTTTTTCAACTATAATAATTACGGGCGTAAGTATTACTGCCATAATAAATTTATAGATGTAGTTCATTGTACCAACAGCAAACACTTCAGCCCAGGTCCAGTTGCTGCCCAGTTTAAAAGCAATGGCCAAAACAATATAACTGTCTACTAATTGCGACACCAATGTTGAGCCTGTTGCGCGCAGCCAGATATGTTTATCACCTGTAATTCTTTTAATCCGGTGAAAAATGGTAACATCAACAATCTGGCTTACAAGAAATGCGGTTAAGCTTCCGAGGATTATCCATAAACCCTGGCCGAAAATTCCGTTGAAAGCAGTTTGCATATTATCAACCCCTTTCGTTTGATTGCTTGTTATCCAGAAATCTGCAGGCGGAATGTGAATGCTGCTATAAAACATAAGGAACGCATAACTTATTAATGCAACTGCTGTATAACTTATACGGCGTACTGCTTTCGGGCCGAAGTATTCATTCACAATATCAGTCATAACAAATTCCAATGGCCATAATAAAACGCCGCAGGTTAGATTGAATGATAAACCACTTTCTCCAAACAATGTAATGCTGGAAGGCTGTAAGCCAAACAATTTTTCAAGTGAAAATATCTTTGTGCCGATGCATTCCGCTATCAATGCGTTGGCAACAAAAAATGCAGTGAAGCCAATAAACAGTTTAGTCGGTTTGTCTTTAAGTATGTTATGCATCTTTCAAAATAAAGAAAAAATAAATTTGGATAAGAAAGCAAATAATGTTTGTGTATAAAAGCCAGAATGGAATCAGCTTTTTACGAATGCGTGAAAGAAAAATCAGTATCAAAACAAAATTTATAAAATTTATTATAGGCGCAAACCATCCTAAAATAATTGAAAACTCTACAAGAGGCTGCGGAATAAATTTTGGCGCAGTTGTATAACGTAAAAAGATGCAAACGATGAAAAAAATGTTGCAGATAAATGCGAGGCGAAATAAGATACGCAGTTTGCTGGCCTTTTTTACTTCTTCTTTTATATCCTGAATTGGTTGCTGCTCCATGCGATAAATGTAAAGATGAAATATGATATAATCAGTGAAATGCACGTAGTAAACGGTAAACAGTAATTTTATTCACTATTCACCACTCACTATTCACCATTCACCATTCACTATTCACAATTATTACTTCATTAGCTTTGCTGCCCTTTATGCAATTACAGGTAGAAATAAGCAATAAACAAATTCTGCGCATAGCATTGCCTATTGCTGTTTCTATTCTTGTACCTAACATAAACTTCATCACTAATAATATTTTTCTTGGTCATTTAAGCGAGCAGGCGCTTGCTGTTGCAGGCATTACCGGTGTTTATTATTTAGTGTTTGGTGTTATGGGTTTTGGTTTAAGTAGCGGATTGCAATCAGTAATGAGTCGCCGTGCGGGAGAAAACAGGCACGAAGAAATAGGCTTGCTTTTTTTCCAGGCAGTACGCATTTCAATTGCATTTAGTATCACAGGAATATTAGTAACCAATTTTATTGCACCTTTTATTTTCAAAGCTGCATTACACAATGAAGATGATATAAAAATGGCGACTGATTTTTTGCGTATCCGCATTTGGGGTTTGCCATTTTTATATATCTATCAAATGCGGAACTCTTTGTTGATAAGCATCAATCAAAGCAAATATTTAATTGTTGGAACACTTGCAGAAACACTCGCCAATGTTTTCTTTGACTATGCTTTGATATTTGGCCATTTTGGTTTGCCCGCATTAGGATTTAACGGCGCAGCAGTTGCTTCCATCATTGCAGAATTTACGGGATTAATAACCATATTCAGCGTTATACATTTCAAAGGCATTGGAAAGAATATTCATCTTTTTAAAAACAAAAAACTAAACAACGATTCAATAAGACTAATACTGCATCAATCTGCACCTATTGTTGTACAATTTGCATTAAGTGTAGGAAGTTGGGAATTCTTTTATATACTTATCGAACATCACGGCATGCAGCCGTTGGCAATCTCCAATATCATGCGCAATATGTTTGGCATTTTCGGATGCTTTGCATGGTCTTTCGGAGCGGCTTGCAACAGTATGGTGAGTAACATTATTGGTCAAAAACTTGAACACCGTGTAAAAGAACTCATCGTTAAAATAACAAACCTGGGTTTGATGTTTTCTGTAAGCATTGCTATGCTCATCAATCTTTTTACAAGGCCGTTCTTAAGCCTTTATGGACAATCAGAAAGTTTTATTCAAGCTGCAATTCCTGTTGCAAGAATTATTTCGCTTGCATTAATATTACAATCAGTATCTGCTATTTGGTTGAATGCTGTGGTAGGTACAGGCAACAGCAGAAGAAATCTTGTTACAGAAATTATCGCCATTATTTTGTATTGCTTTTATGTGTACACGATGCTTGAATATCTCAATCTTCCAATTACAATCGGTTGGATGAGCGAATGGATTTATTGGATCGCATTATTCATTCCATCTTACTGGTACATTCAAAGTAATAAATGGATGGGAAAGAAAATATAACCTCACCCTCGTTTCCTTTCATAAACGAAGACACTGTTTCATTCAATCATTTTTAAATGCTTCGCATTTTATTTTTATGTAACCAACAGTTGTAGTGATGGCATCACGGTTGCGTCACTCCCTTTTACTACAGCTTTTCATAGCATCTTTAAGAATTAACTCTGTCTTATTGATTATAATGCCAATAAAATAACAGCAGAAATACAGAAGTAAAAAACACACAACGACATGTTTGCTCTTGATGCAAGTACAGTTGCAGAAGTGTTTTTTAATTTCCAGAATACAGGGACAAGGCTTATAAAAATAAGTGTTCCCCAAAACAAAGGTGTGGGCAGGTACTTTTCAATGCGCTGTAAACTGATGCGCAGAAAAACATTATAGAAAAACGCAAAACAGATAATTAGTATAAGCAATGTAATTAATGGTGTCATCTTATCTATTCCAGCAGAAAAAATTATTCAATAGCGAATAGTAAAATCCTGTTTTATTTTTTGTTCTGTTCTGAAAAACACTATACCTATAAAAAATAAATCTATTGTAAGTGTTACTGAAGGATGTTCCTTGATTTCATTCCATGCTTCTTCCATTTCTTCGCTCCAGTGAATGTCATCAAACACAATAATAGAAGAAGGCTTTGCTATTTTTAATAGCTCGTAGAAATAATTTAACGTTGGTGCTTTGCGATGATTGCCATCAATAAAAGCAAAATCAATTGTTGATAATTGATTAGTGACAGAAGGAAGTGTTTCATCAAAATTGCCTTCAACTATTATTATGTTGTAAAGATGAAGGTTATTAAAATTCTCCTGTGCAATATGTGCTACTTCAGGCGCGCCTTCCATTGTAATGATGGATGCCTGCGGATTTGCACAAGCAAGATAAGATGTAGTAATACCTAATGATGTTCCGAGTTCAATGATCGTTGCAGGCTTATAATATTCAGCTATGCGAAAAAGAAGCCGACTATATTTTTTTGGTTTCAACGATGAGTTTGCAATTGCTGATATCTTTCTTCTATTATCCAGTTGCATCCTTGAACCAGCGCCAAAATCGGGAACGCTTATCTCTGTATTATTTTTTTTTAATTCACTTCGCAAAGATTCGATGTCTTTAAAACAATCTAAGCCGCGTTTATCATTCAACATTTTTGTTATAAATTCAAATACAAAAGGTGAATGCACACCATGACCTTTTCCGTTTGATGCGGTTAACCGGTATTTTAAATATTTAAATGCAAGTTGTGTGGAAGAATACATACCCCAGCCCTAAAGGGAGTTTTAGCCCGACTTTAAAGGGAGTTTATGAAACTTCCTTTAAAGTCGGTTATTGATTAAGTAATACGGTAAAAATAATTCATTCAAATTTTGCAGAGTTGTTTCTTACTCCCTTTAGGATTAGGGCTTCTTTTCCCATAATTGAAAACTGTAATCATATGCATGCTTCTCATCTTTAAAATGGTCTTCATTTGAAATGAGTTTCCATTTCTGTTCATCAATCACAGGGAAAAATGCATCGGCATCTTCAAAAACATGATGTACTCTTGTTATATAAATTTTATCGGCGTCATCTATTGTTTGTGAGTAAACATGTGCACCACCCAATATCATTAATTCTTTATAATCGTTTTGAGTGGCAAAAAATTCAGCATCTTTTATTTTATTTACTACAACAGTCCCTTCTTTCTTAAAAAATTTACTTGAAGTCAACACGATATTTATTCTTCCATTCAGAGGTTTATTGCCCAACGCTTCAAAAGTTTTCCTGCCCATCAATACAGGCATTCCCCAGGTTACATTTTTAAAAAACCGCAAATCGTTTGGTAAATTCCAAAGCAACTGGTTGTTTTTACCAATAGCGTTATTTGTTGCTGCAGCTACTACGAGTGATTTGATCATATAGTGACATAAATGAAAAATGAATAACGATCAGTGAACAATAATTTTTGAATTATTAATTATTCATTTTTAATTGTTAATTGTTTACACCGCAACCGGTGCTTTTATAGCAGGATGAAACTGGTAATTCTCCAGCGTGAAATCTTCATAAGTAAAATCAAAAATATTTTTTACTGAAGAATTTAATTTCATTGTTGGCAAAGTATATGGCTTTCTTGAAAGCTGCAGGTTTACCTGTTCGATATGATTATTGTAAATGTGTACATCACCAAAAGTGTGAACAAAATCGCCGGCTTCAAGATCGCAAACCTGCGCCATCATCATAGTCAACAATGCATACGATGCAATGTTGAAAGGAACACCGAGAAATACATCTGCACTACGCTGGTATAACTGACAACTTAATTTTCCTTCAGCCACATAAAACTGGAACAATGTGTGGCAGGGCATCAAAGCCATTTGCGACAGGTCAGCTACATTCCATGCGCTCACAATTATGCGGCGGCTGTCCGGGTTATTTTTTATTTGATTGATTGCATCAGTTACCTGGTCTATTACTTTACCATCTGCGCCTTCCCAACTTCTCCACTGCTTGCCATAAACAGGGCCAAGCTCGCCGTTTTCATCGGCCCATTCATCCCAGATACCCACGCCATGTTCCTTTAAATATTTAATATTGGTTTCGCCACGCAAAAACCAAAGTAATTCATAAATGATACTTTTTAAATGAACCTTTTTTGTGGTTACAAGCGGAAACCCATCAGCCAGATTGAACCGCACCTGGTACCCAAAATGACTAATTGTGCCTGTTCCTGTTCTATCAGTTTTCTGCGTGCCGTTATCTAATATATACTGAAGTAATTGTTGATATTGCTGCATGTGTGCAAGGTAAGAAGAAAGCTTTGAGCTATGTGTAGTGGATTATAAGCTGTGAGCAAGCTGTGGATTGAATGCTTAATAAATTAAAAGCAGTAGTCTTATAATAAAGCAAAATCAATTTAAGTTTAAAAGAAATCACCTGATTAATGTAACAGTGCCTTTCTCAGTACGCGGCGCTCTCCCCTGCAATTCATACGAGCATATCCACACATACGTGCCGGGAGGTTGCTCTAAACTATTCAGCGATCCATCCCAGCCTTTTGAAAAATCTTCAGTAGAAAAGATCATTTTTCCCCACCGGTCATAAATCATGAAATGATAATTCAATAACCTTCCCGCAAAGGTTGGTTTAAAAACATCGTTGCGTGCATCATGATTTGGTGTGAATGCAGTTGGTATATACAAATATTCTGCGCATGCAGAATCAATTATAGCAATAGAATCAGTTCCGATGCAGCCATTGGCGTCTGTTGCTGTGAGCCAATAAGTACCACCGGTAGATATTTTTATAGTTTTAAAATTGCTGCCATCGCTCCATTCATATTTATCAAAAGACTTTGATGGAGCTACAAAAACATCATCGTAAAAGCATTTGGTAATTGATGCAGTTAAAAAATCAGCGGGCACAGGAACAACTATAACATTAACCGTGTCTGTTGCAGTGCAATTATGTATATCAGTTAAACTCACCCAATATTTCCCCGGCTTATCTGCAATAAGCACTTCTGTATTGACGCCATTATTCCAACTATAATTTTTAAATCCGCTGCCGGCATCTAATGATGTTGTATTGCCGTCACAAAGTTTTGAAGGATCGGTAAAGGAAGCAACCGGATCTGCATAAGCTGAAACAAGAAAAGTATCTTTCGTAATACATCCATAATTATCTGTTGCAGCTACAGTATATGTGCCTGTGCTGTTTACATTAATTGAACTATTAGTATTTCCCGTATTCCATAAATAACTTGTAAAAGTGTTTGGCATGTTTAAAGTAACTGCTGCATCTCTGCAAAAACCTGTTGCAATAGTTTCGTTATTGGGTTTGATAACATTGATTGTAATATTTTTAATCATGCTATCGCAACCATTTGTATTAATATAAGTATGGACAAAACTACCTGCTGTGTTTACAGTTGAGTCCCATGGCAAAGTATAAGAGCTGCCATTACAGATAGTGTACGATAAATTAATTTGTTGTACTGCCGGCGAGACTTTGAGATTTAATATTGTGGTTGAGTCACAGCCACCTACTGATGACGTTGTATAGGTAGCGGCAGTGTCGCTGGCCTTTGTTACACTGATGCCATTCCATAAATACGGAAGCTGACTATAACAGATAGATTCATTATCTACCGGTTCTTTACCTGCCGGTAATATTGTAAACTGTATTCCTGCATCAGGTAATTGCAGTTGATTGTTGCAAAGATTCATGAGTGTATTACCATCACTGCCGGTTTGTGCATTAAGTAAATAAGTGCCTGCAGGCAACGGCGTTGAAAAATTAATAACAACGGCATTTGTATAACCACCAACGTTAGTACAGTTAATGCCTGCAGCACTAACTATTTTTACAGGTGCCGTTGATGTAAAATCACTTCCATCGACAGCGATAGAGCCACATAAAATTTCGGTGCTCGTTCTTACTATAATGCTTCTTGCGTTTTTACACGGCGGATCTATGGAAATTAATTTGGGTGGAATTGTATTATTAAAGGAGGCTGTTGAACCTGAAAAATCAATTGTAAAGCCTTCACTGGGACCAGCTGAATTATAGTTACCATAGTTATTTATCATGATCAGGTAAACCTCTCCTTGTTTGGCTGCTATTTCCCTGCAGAAAGAGCCACCCGTTGCCCCTGCCTCAACAAAGGAAAATGTACTGAGAGAATCTAGTCCGACAACTCCATTAACATTACTACCCGGAAAGTTGTTGTTGAAATTACACCGCACCACATCACTTGACGCTAAAGAACTACAACTTATGCCTGTTGCATTCAGTACAGCAAAATCATAATCGTCATCATGATTCACGGGCATAATTTTAAATACGATGCTGCCTGCAGTTTGTACATTTACTTTTAGCCATACAGAGTTTACTTCTCCGCCACCCGTACCGGAAAAACATGGCGTACTGTTTAAATCAATTTTTTTTCCTGTTCCTACATAACTATAAGGCGTATTAAAACTATTGCCACATAACTGCAAAGCATTACAGGCATCTTGTTCAGGTTGATTGGGTGGCAACTGATGAATTACCTGTGCCATAACCTTGCCGGCGGAAAACAAATACATAACGCTTAAAAGCAACAAAACCTTTTTTATATAATTATAGAAACAATGCATCGGGTTATAACAAAAAAAATTAAGAGTTAGCTTTTACAACAATATTAAACCGATCTGAATTTATTAAATCTTTTTATGCATGTACGGAAATATCGTATATGGTTTTTATTGCTGAAAATTTTATGTTGTCAAACATAAAGAAATATTTGTTATTGATATTTCATTCATATCGATAGGATAGAATTATAATAACAATAAACTTTATGCTTTACATTTAATAATTATGGACTTTATAATTATTGAAACATTTGACAATTACATTGAAGCCAATTTAATGATGGGAAGGCTTGAGGAAGCAGGTATAAATTGTTGGTTGAAGGATGAACAGACAGTTACGCTTAATCCTATACTCAGCAATGCAATAGGCGGAATAAAATTAATGATCGAAAAAAATGATACTGATAAGGCTACAGAAATATTAAATGCAATTAAAGAAATAAAACGGAAAAGCTTTGCATGCCCGCATTGTGGTAGTCACAATATTGAATACATAACTACTAGCCGTAAACCTTCTAATGTGATAAGTGCCCTATTTACATGGATGTTGGGTAGTTATGCCATCGGTGTTGAACAGGTTTGGCATTGCTATGATTGCAATGAAGAGTTTGAAAAACCTGTAGAGTTGAATAACGAACTGTATAAAAACACAGACGAATCAGAGCAATAAATTTATTTGTTTCGCTCTTGTTTGTGTTATTATAATAATACACTACAACAGCAAGGTTATATAAATTTATATAA
Source organism: Bacteroidota bacterium (assembly GCA_013286425.1). Lineage (GTDB taxonomy): Bacteria > Bacteroidota > Bacteroidia > Chitinophagales > Chitinophagaceae > Parafilimonas. Next base: position 62,221 of record JABDFS010000001.1, on the reverse strand, counting down.
CTGAGTTTTCTAATACAGCTTTATAATAAAGATCAAAAATTATTATGGCTGCGTATTGTTCACAGGTTGACGAGGCGTTTCATTAATGCCATCTTCAATTTCTTTACGAACATTATTTTTAGCATCATTGAATTCACGTATTCCTTTTCCAAGGCCTCTCATAAAATCAGGGATTTTTTTTCCGCCAAATAAAATCAATACAGCAAGTATTATTAATACCCATTCAGATATACCAGGAGTACTCATAAAAATTATTTTGATGCAATTACGCAATAAATTTTTCTAAGGTTTCAAAAAGAAAACTATTTTATCAAATAAATTAAATGCTTATATCAATACAATTCTTTTTGTAGATATTAATTATCAATTATACAATTCTTTTTCTTTTTTTAATAATCCTAAAACCTTCCGATGTTATCCTTCGTAGTTGCACTTGCTTTTTTATTTACTCATTTAAAATCACAACTATGAAACAACCACATGTATCTTCTTCAGAAAATGAAGACCAGGTTCAATCGCCTACTCTGCATCGAAGAAAATTTTTAAGCAATCTTGGTCTTACAGCAGTTGCCATAACCGGCCTTACTGCCTGTACTAAATCAGAAACTTCAAATGCACTTAACACCGGTAGCGTTAGTGACTCGCTTAAAACGGGTACGTATAACGATATCGACATTTTAAATTATGCTTATTTGCTTGAGCAACTGGAAGCGGCATTTTACATTATGGTAGTTGGCAATTTTTATTCAGGCGGCTCTTCCTGGGAGAAAACGAGACTTGCACAGATCAGGGATCATGAGATCTCGCACAGGGAATTTTTTAAAACTGCTCTAGGCAGCAGTGCGCTTCCTGATATGCAATTTGATTTCAGTTCAATTAATTTCTCTGACAGGATGAGTGTTTTAGGCGCTTCAAAAAGTTTTGAAGACACAGGAGTATCTGCCTACAATGGTATTGCGTATGCTATCAAAAGCTCGGATTATTTAACGGCTGCCGGTAAAATTGTTTCAGTGGAAGCAAGGCATGCTGCTTACATAAGAGACTTAATAGATCCGTTATCTTTTGCAGATAGTACCATTGTTGATTCCAATGGTTTAGATGTTGCCAATAAACCTTATAATGTTGTGCAAACAATTTCACCTTACCTTAAAGTAATGCCTGATCTTAAATCATTTCCTTACACCATTTAAAAAAAATATTATGAATATTGAACAAATATTTTCTGATATAGAAAAGCAAGATCCGGAGGTATATAACCGCGTAGATACACGCCGTGATTCTATGCGTGAATTTGCACGTATCGGTGGCAAAATTGCACTTACTGCTTTACCGCTTGCCTTAGGTGGAATCTTTAAAAAAGCATATGGACAAACACCTGATACCGTAACACATGTTTTAAATTTTGCTTTAGTACTTGAACATCTTGAATCGCAGTTTTACAACACAGGAGTAAGCACTCCGGGATTAATAAAAGATGCTTCCGCTTTGCAGGGTTATAAAATTATTCAGCAGCATGAAAAAGAGCACGTAGATTTTCTTTCAGCAACAATTACCGCATTGGGAGGCATTCCACAAAAGTCACCGGTTTTTGATTTTACAGCAGGCGGAACTTTTCCAACTGTTTTTTCAGATTATGAAACATTTTTAGCAGTATCTCAAACATTTGAAGATACCGGCGTAAGAGCATACAAGGGGCAGGCTCCTAATTTAAAAATGAATGATACGGTACTTACAGCCGCTTTGCAAATACATTCTGTTGAAGCAAGACATGCATCTTATGTAAGAAGCCTGCGTTCTTCTTATTATAATGATGAAAAAATAAGGCCTTGGATAACCGGCGCGTCAACTGCGGGAATAGGTTCTTCCGTTGCAGGAAATTATGCAGGTGAAGATAATACAGTACAGCTCGGAATTAATATTGTGGGCATTGATGGTTTTAATATTAGTGTGGAAGATGCATCTGAAGCATTTGATGAGCCGCTTACAACCGCACAGGTGTTAGCGCTTATTCAACCTTTTATTGTTTCATAGTTACTGTTAAACAAAAAAATAAAAAAGCATCATCAAGCAAATGGTGCTTTTTTATTTTGATTTATAATATTCTAAGATTTAGATGCAGAAATATTTTTTGAAATGAATGCATTCATAAAATAGATGAGTATGACAACAGCAGGTTTTTTAAACCGAAGAAACCAGGGTAAAGCTGAGATGGCTTTTGTAGATCATTTGGAAGCATTAAGATGGCATATTATCCGCTCCTTATTGGCGGTGATTATTATATCGATAATAATATTTATTAAAATACAGTGGGTTTTTGATAATGTGATAGCAGGCCCCATCAATCCCAATTTTATAAGTTACAAAGTAATTTGCAGCCTTAGTAATCATCTTGGTTTAGGTAATGAATTATGCCTCCCTCCCGTTGAGATAAGTATGCAAACCACCACTTTTGGCGGACAGTTCTTCAGTAGTTTTTCAATTGCGTTTATAGGAGGGTTAATAGCAGCATTTCCATATATTTTTTGGGAATTCTGGCGGTTTGTAAAACCGGCATTAAATGCAAAGGAAATAAAGGGGACAAGCTTTATTATTTTTTGGGTGTCATTCTTTTTCTTTTTGGGTTCAGCATTTGGGTATTTTGTTTTAGGGCCATTTACTTTTAATTTTCTTGCCACTTTTCAGGTAAGCGCACTTAATATGGTTACAACCCGGCCAACGATAAACGATTATATTGATAATTTAACTAATGTAATTATTGGATGCGGAATTGCTTTTGAAATGCCTGTACTTACTTATGCGCTTACAAAAATTGGTATTGTTACGCCGCAGTTTTTAAAACGTACACGTAAATATGCCATTGTTATTTTACTGGTGATCGCAGCAGTGATTACACCAAGCCCGGATTGGTACAGTCAAACAATTGTATTTCTTCCATTATTTGCACTGTATGAACTAAGTGCTTATCTCTGCCGTAAAGTTTATAAAAGCAAGGTTGAAAAAGATAATAAAGAATGGAATTAGTTTTTAATAGCATGCGTCAATCAGAAAATAATTCCATCAATTTATTGATCGCAGAAATTCTGTTCTAATTATTTGAATGCATTAAAGCCTGTTACATCCATACCGGTTATCAACAAATGCACATCGTGCGTGCCTTCATACGTAAGTACGCTTTCAAGATTCATCATGTGGCGCATGATACTGTATTCACCGGTAATGCCCATTCCACCAAGCATTGCGCGTGCATCACGTGTAATGTTGGTTGCAATTTCGCAACTGTTACGCTTTGCCATGCTTACCTGTTGCGGAGTTGCTCTCCCTTCATTCATTAAAGAACCAACGCGCCATACGAGTAATTGCGCTTTGGTAATTTCAGTTATCATTTCAGCCAGTTTCTTTTGCTGCAATTGGAAAGCACCAATAGGTTTGTCAAATTGCACCCGCTCTTTGCTGTACTGTAAAGCCGTATCATAACAATCCATAGCAGCGCCAAGTGCGCCCCATGCAATTCCATAACGGGCTTTTGTTAAACAACCCAGCGGACCTTTCAAACCTTTTACATTGGGCAGTATATTTTCTTTGGGAACACGTACATCATGAAAAACCAACTCTCCTGTTGCGCTTGCTCGTAAACTCCATTTTCCGTGTGTGGTTGGAGTTGTAAAACCTTCCATCCCGCGCTCAACAATAAGCCCGCATATTTCACCGCTTTCATCTTTTGCCCAAACCACTGCAACCTGCGCAAAAGGTGCGTTGCTGATCCACATTTTAGAGCCGTTTAAAATAACATCGTCACCATCTTCTTTAAAGTTTGTGATCATGCCTGCAGGGTTGCTTCCGAAATCAGGTTCAGTCAATCCAAAACACCCAAGCCATTCGCCGCTTGCAAGCTTAGGCAGATATTTATTCCGCTGTTCTTCATTTCCATAAGCATAAATTGGATACATTACCAAACTGCCTTGCACACTTGCAGTTGAGCGCACGCCGCTATCACCACGTTCCAGTTCCTGCATCATTAAACCATAGCTTATATAATCCAAACCACCGCCGCCATATTCATGTGGAATGGTTGGGCCGAAACAACCTAGCTCTCCCATTTGTTTTACAATAAACTCAGGAAACTCTGCACGCTGAGCATAATCTTCTATTATAGGCGATATTTCCTTCTTTACATAATTGCGCACGGTATCACGCACCAGCTTTTGTTCTTCAGTCAGTAACTCATCAACCAGGTAATAATCCGGTGATTGAAATGTATCTGTTTTAACAGCCATTGTTTTTTATTTAGTGTTTTAAGCGCGGCAAAAATAAACAGTTGTTAGTATTGACAAAGTTTAGTTTTTAACTGAGTGCTTTTGAGAAATATCAGAAAGATTTTCTGCTGTTATCGGTTTCAGTAAATATCCTTCAATATCATTCAGACTTGAACCATCTTCATTTAAACCTGATGAAAGCACATACAATGGTATTTTAATATTTTCAGATAAAGACCAGTCATTAAACCATTCAATAAATTTCCATCCATTCATAACATTCATGTGCAGGTCAACAAAAATTATATCAGGTAATCCATCTGTATTATTGATGAGGTAATCTTTTGCCTGCAAACCATCTTTTTTAGAAATAAACTGGTTGGAAAAATCAAGCAGCTGCATGGTGCGCTCAGATATTTTCGCCATGATGGGATCATCATCAACAAATAATACTTTCTCAAACACTGCCATAGATTTTACTTAGATTAACTTACCTGCTTTTCTTCAATCACTACAAGATCATCTAAGTTAATATTAATCGGCACAGTACCAATTTGCACCACTGCTCTTTTACCACGGATTTCTTTTACTTCACCAACCTGGTAATTTTTTTTCATTTTCACTTTAGAGCCAACTGCGATCGGCGCCTGCACTTCGCGGTATTTTGATTCTATTTTTTTCTCCAACTTATTTTTAACCTGGCTTTCTTTTCGCTTAAATAACATTTCCTGCAATTGCTTCATCACTTCATTTTTATTGTCTGCTTTTTTCCAGTCAATAACAACCTGTTTCAGCTTGCGTTCCATGTCTTTTAAATAAACAATACGTTCTTCGGTTATTTTATTTTGATGTCTTAATAATTCAACCTGTTGCGTGTGCTTTTCTTTATCGAGTGTAACTGATAATTGTTTTTTCAAGCGCTCATTTTCAGCAATAAGATCATTTAACTCTTTTCTTTCTTTTTGTATTTGCTGAAGGTCTTGTTCTGTGCGGTTTAATAATTTATCCAATCGAAAATGATCTTCATCAACCAGTTTCTTTGCATGATTTATCAAATGCTTTGGCAAGCCGATACGCTCTGCTATAGCAAAAGTGTAAGAGCTTCCTGGCTTTCCTATATTAAGTTTATATAACGCCTGTAAATTTTCCTCATCAAACATCATCGATCCATTAATAATTCCTGATGTGTGATTGGCGAAAATTTTAAGATTAAGATAATGCGTTGTAACAACGCCAAAGGAATGCCTGCGATTCAGTTCGCTTAAAATAATTTCAGCAAATGCGCCTCCAAGATTAGGATCTGTTCCGCTACCGAGTTCATCAATAAAGAATAAAGTTTTGCCGTTGCAATTTTCAATAAAATATTTCATGTGCAGCAAATGCGATGAATAGGTACTGAGATCAAACTCTATGCTTTGCGTATCGCCAATATGAATGAATAACTGTTTAAAAATTCCCATTTCAGAATCTTGGCGAACCGGAACCAATAAACCACTTTGCAACATCATTTGATTAAGCCCGATAGTTTTCATGGCAACAGTTTTTCCACCTGCATTCGGGCCACTTATTACCAGAATGCGATTCTTTTCATTCAGCTTTAATGTAAGCGGAATTGTTGGTTTATTTGTTTGTTTATTATGTAAGATCAAAAGCGGATGATAAGCTTCTTTCAGATCAAGTATCGCTCCGTCTGTTAAGTTTGGATAATTGCCTTTTATTTCAATGCCGAGCTTTGCTTTTGCATTGATGAAATCAAATTCGCCTGCAATCTGCAGCCATTGTTGTAACAGGTTGCTGTAAACAGAAAGCTTTGCAGTAAGCGATTTTAATATGCGCTGTATTTCTTTTCGTTCTTCATTTTCCAAGGAGAAAACTTCGTTATTTAATTCAATGGTTTCTTCAGGTTCTATGAATGCTGTTTTGCGACTATCACTTTCACCATGCAAAATTCCTTTTACCTGCCGTTTAAATTCTGCGAATACTGCAACCACTCTCCTTCCGTTGCTGAAACTTTCATCTATCTCTGCACTATAACCCGCTTTATTTAAACGCGATACTTCTTTTTCAAACACACGTCTTAATTCGTTGCGTTTGCGGTAAAGATTGTGCCTTATCTTCTGCAACGCTTCACTTGCATTGTCTTTTATGTTTCCTGCTTCATCAAAAACTTCATCAATCATTTTTGTGATCGCTTTTTCGTAATGTGAATCTTCGATCACTTTATATAAACCAGGATAAGCAAGTTTACGTTCACCATCGAACCAGCGAAAGATTCTTTCTGTATTTGCAGCAAGCCTGCGTATATGCATAAAATCTTCTACCTGTAAAATACCGCCCTGAATGCTTAATAGTTTTAAAGCACGACTAAGGTCTATACTGAAATCATTCGGTAACGATTGGCTTTGTTCAAGAATAAGTTTGCACTCGTACGATTGTTGCAACTGCAGTATAATGATTTCTTTTTTTGTGTGAATACGCAAATTCAAAACTTTTTCTTTGGCGTATTCTGTATTGCAAAAAGAAGAAAGAAGGCTTTTTATTTTTGAGAATTCAAGCTGTTGCTCTGCAGAATCTGGATATAATTTCATCAGTCGAAATAAATCGCAAATGTAAGATTCTGCAATTGATGCATGATGAGTAAGATGAAAAAATCAGGTCAGAAAAAATGTTTGGTATAATTTAATTAAGTCAGGTTGAAAATATATATACCAAAACCCCCCGACGATTGTCAGGAGGTTTTAGTCTGAAATGAACAATCAAGAAAAAATATTTTCTGCTTTATCTTCAGTATAATTAACTGCATCATTCACCTTATCGTACGCATTTGAAGCTGCTTCATTTATTCTATTCTTGTTCTTTCTATAGAAATATGTTGCTACACCTGCAGCAAGTGCTAATACAGCACCGGTTATTATTTTCTTTGTCATAATGTTTAATTTTTATAGTTAAATAATAAAATGTTTTTTATCGTTTATTCACCGTTGTAAGCTTGCTGATTCACTGTTTCCGAAATTTCTGTAAGCTTTTTATCAGCGTTGCCTTCTTCTGTTTCTGTTTCTTCCAGCAAAGCTGCAATATCTTCCTCGCCCATCAATTTTGCATGAGCCTTTAAACTTCCGTATGCAGCAATTTCATAATGTTCTATCTTTTGCGCTGCGATAATAAGTGCGGCATCACGTGCATAACCCGGTTCATATTCATCAATAGCTTCGCTCCCTTCTTCAACTAAACCTTCCATTGCGGGACATTTTTTTGCCTGGGCTTTTTTACCTAATTGTTCAAAAACACGTTCCAGTCTTTCAACATGTCCTTGTGTTTCCTGTAGGTGATTAGTGAAGGCACTACTAAGGTCTTCATCATATGCAGCTTTACTCATTTTAGGTAAAGCTTTTGTAAGATGTTTTTCTGCCCAGTAAATATCTTTTAAAGTGTCTTCAAAGATTTTTGATAGATTTTCTTTATTGTTCGAATCGTTGGAAGCAGACTTACCTGCTGCGGTTTTTCGTGGAGCTTCGCTTGTTTCTTTTTTCATATAGTTGTTTTTATATTGGATTTATTGTAATAGTGAAATCTAATTTCATACCAATTAGACACTTTGAAATTCTAAATTTTTTTAAATAATTCATGGCAAACCATTTAAGCGTTTAATGCATCTTGTACTGTTGAACCGCGTAGAGGTTGTTAAAACCAAGTTTAATAATTACTTGTTTTAAGTTACGATTTCTGTTTTCTCGCAGTTTGAGAATAATTTTGACCACATGCATAAAGTGTTGCGGCAGGTTTTATTGATTTTAGCTCTATATGTACCTATTCATTTATCAGCACAAACAAAAACTATAAGCGGGGAAGTACTGGATAAGCAAAGCGATGAGCCTATACCTTTTGTTTCTGTAAGATTTTTGGTGAATGGAAGTGGTATGCTTACCGATACGTTAGGCCGGTTTTCTCTTTCATTAAATAACATTGGCGCACACGATACCTTGCAAATTACAAGTGTTGGATATACGCCTTTAAAAATTGCCGAAGCCGATCTTAAAGATTCTTCGTTTATAACTGTTCATCTTATCCTGTTACCACAACAGGAAGTTGTTGTGAAAACAAAATATAACCGCGCTTTATGGTTCTGGAAAAAAGTAATTCAACATAAACCTGCAAACGACCGGCGCAAGTTTGATAATTTCAGTTACGAAGTATATAACAAACTTGAGCTTGATCTTAACAATGTAAATAAAGAAAAGCTTGAGAAAACCATGTTTCTTAAAAAGCTTGGTTTTGTATTGGATTATGTTGACAGCACAACAGAAAAAGAACCTTACCTGCCTGTATATTTAACAGAAACGCTTTCTGATTATTATTACCAGCGCGACCCTCGAAAAACACGTGAAGTAATTAAAGCTACCATCACCAATGGCATAGATAATGAAAGCATCATAAAACAATTGGGTTCTACTTATCAGAACATTGATGCATATGCCAATTTAATCCCGGTGTTCAATAAAATGTATGTTGGCCCTTTTAGTGATTATGGCGAGATCTATTACAATTTCAAATTACTGGATACACAATATCTTGCCGGTAAAAGATTGGTTCATTTTGCTTTCACGCCCAAACATCCGGGCGGCGATTTGTTTACAGGAGATTGCTGGATTCACGATAGCAGTTTTTCCATTCAGAAAATAATGTTGCGGCCTTCAATGGATGCTAATCTGAATTTCGTAACAGGCCTTACATTAATACAGGAATTTAAACTGGTAAATGATTCTATATGGTTTTTATATAAAGATAAGTTTGTTGCAGATGTATCGCCCATCGGGAAAAATCATATTGGTTTTAAAGCGCGAAAAACGGCAACCTACAAGAATGTCCTGGTCAATAGTGACCTGGTCACGGCAAGTCTTGATTCAAATAAATCAAATGAAGATATTTTATTGAACAAAGATGCGCAGAACAAACCTGATTCTTTTTGGTTGCAGCGAAGGCATGAACCTTTAAACTCAGATGAGCAAACAGTATATAAAGTATTGGATACTTTAGAAAAAAATAAAACCTACATACATTACCGCAACGATGTTAATTTTCTAACTACAGGAACAAAAGATATCGGCAACGTTCGCATAGGCCCGTGGTATAACTGGATATCGGCAAATCAATATGAAGGAACAAGGTTAAGGTTTGATCTTGCAACCAACTCAGGCTTTAATAAAAACCTCAACCTGCGCGGATATCTTGCTTATGGTTTTAAAGATCAAACATACAAAGGGCAGGCTGAAGTAAAATATCAGCTCAGCCGCACACCGTGGAGTTATATTGATGCGTATTATAAAAAAGATATTGATAACGGCCAGGTGTTTTATGATCAGTTAGGTTCAGATAACATTTTTGCGTTCTTCTTTCGCAAACCGGGCATAACATATAAATACCAGCAGGTAACAGAAAAGAAATTAGAATACTATGCTGAAACAAATAACGGTTTCGGTTTTGGTATTACAGGAAGCAGCAGGCAATATGAAGCTTTATTAAACCTACCCGGATCAGAATTGTATCCAACAAAAGAAGGCGAGCCGTTTAATACTTTTGAAACTGGTTTGCGTATAAGGTATGCTTACCAGGAACGCACTTTTGAAGATAATTTTACGCGTTACAGTTTAGGCAGTGATTTCCCCATAATAGAACTACGTTATGTACATGGTTTCCCCGGCGTTTTTAACAGCAGTTATAAATATGATAAGATTGATCTTTCTGTTTCTGATTATATAAATATTTCTCCATACGGATATTTATATTATAATGTGTTTGCAGGGAAATTATTTGGAACATTGCCTTACCAGATGTTAGATATATTGCCGGGCAACGATTGGTTTTATTATAGCAAATATTCTTTTAATCTCATGAACCGTTTTCAATATCTTACTGATCAGTATGCAGGCTTTAGCATTCAGCATCATCTTGGTTCAGGAATATTTCGTTATACAAAACTTACCCGTAAATTAAAGCTGCGCCAGTTTTGGGAAGCAAAAGGTATAGTAGGCGATTTATCAGATGCAAATTATAAACTCAATTTTAGTAACAGCGATCCCTTTCAAACACTTAATAATAAAATGTATCTTGAATTAGGGACAGGCATTGATAATATTTTCAAATTCTTTTCTGTTGATTTTATCTGGCGTGTTTTACCCACTCCGCTACCTGAAGAAAAACCACAACGTTTTGGCGTCTTCTTTGGTTTTAATCTCACTTTATAAAACGCTGTACTCAATTTCATAACATCTGTTTAAGATAATATTTTCATTTTTCAATGTACCTTTAGAAAGAACAATTAACATCATGTGAACAACAATAATTGCTTTGCACCTTTTCAAGGAAATATATTTGAGAACAGGTTAGCAAGTAATAGTAAACATGATTAATCCATCTTTAAAATTAGAAACCTTTGACAGAAACAATAATTAACCTCGATACATTAAATCCAATAGAATTCTTCGGTGTTAACAACAGAAAGCTCGACATACTCAGAAAAAAATTTCCGCTGCTTAAAATACTTTCAAGAGGCACACAACTAAAACTCAGTGGCGCACCGGAACAGGTAGAATCAGCAAAAGAAAAAATTGATTTGCTGGTACAATACATGGAACGCAACGGCGGCATGAGTGAGAATTATTTTGAACAGATCTTAGGGGGTGATGATGCTGAAACAATAGACAACTTTGTTGATAAAAACCCGAATGATATCCTCGTATTTGGACCAAACGGTAAAACAGTTCGCGCAAGAACCGTTAACCAAAAAAGAATGGTGCAGGCAGCAGATGTCAATGACATTGTGTTTGCAGTTGGCCCTGCCGGAACCGGTAAAACATATACTGCAGTTGCCATTGCAGTAAGAGCTTTAAAAAACAAATTGGTAAAGAAGATCATCTTAACACGTCCTGCTGTTGAGGCCGGTGAAAGCCTTGGCTTTTTGCCCGGTGATCTGAAAGAAAAAATTGATCCGTATTTAAGGCCTTTATATGATGCATTGGATGATATGATACCTGCCGATAAGTTAGGTTATTATATGAGCACACGCACCATTGAAATTGCACCGCTTGCATACATGCGCGGCCGTACATTGGATAATGCTTTTATATTACTGGATGAAGCGCAGAATGCGAATGATCTTCAGTTGAAAATGTTTTTAACGCGTATAGGCGCAAGTGCAAAAGCTATTATTACAGGTGATCCTACGCAGGTAGATCTTCCTAAAAATCAGCGTAGCGGTTTGGATAAAGCCATGCGCATACTTAAAAATATTAATGGCATTGCACAGATAGAATTAGATGAAGAAGATGTGGTTCGTCACCGCCTTGTAAAAGCTATCATCAGAGCTTACGATAAAGAATATCATAAAGAAACAAACCAGCAGGTTTAATGCCTGCCAAGCTTTTCTAATATTTCTGCAGAAGCGGTATCTGCAGAAGCACCGTATCCGGTAATAAGAATTCCTTTTAATCCATTGGAAGATTTAACAGCGTATACGGCAGCTTCATCTGCAGGATCTGAATTACCTTCATAACGATACACATCCACTACTTCAAAATTGTTTGCATTAAACTTCCCTTCATCACAGGTTATGCTATCGTTCTGAATTTTAAAATCTGAAGTATAACCTTGTTTACGCAATGCATCAATTGCATTTGAAACAGTATCGTAATGTGTTTTGTGTTCCATAAGTTTTTTTGAAGCATGAAGTTATTGCAAACATTTTACTCAATTCCCTTCACTATTGTTTGAATAGTATATATAGATTTAGACGCTGTAATAAACAACATGGTTTTATCTTTTCCGCCAAAGCAAATATTGCCCGTCCATTTTTCAGGCACATCAATATGTTCGATCTTCGCTCCTTTTGAATTATAAACAATAACACCATTGCCGGTTAAATAAACGTTTCCAAGATCATCCAATGTCATTCCATCAGATGCTTCGTTTGCAAATAAAGTTTTGTTGCTTAACGAGCCATCATTGTTTATATCATAACGATACGTTTTCCAGGCCCCCATATCCGCTACATATAAATATTTTCCATCGGGAGTGCCAACAATGCCATTAGGTTTTTTAACATCATTGTCAACTTTTATCAATTGCGTTGAATGTGGAGGCAGGTAATATAATTTTTCACCCCCTAATGCTTCATCAGGTTTGGTTCTCGTCCAGTAATCACGTTGATAATATGGATCGGTAATATACATGCCGCCTTTTGCATCAATCCAAACATCATTCGGCCCGTTCAATGTATGGCCTTCATAATCTTTTACAAGAACAGTTATTTTTTTATCAGGAGATATTGATATCAATTCATCCTGTTCATCTGCGCAGCTTACCAGGTTTCCTTTTGCATCGAAGTATGTTCCATTCGATCTTTTTGTGCCATGCATAAACAATGAAAGCTTGCCATCAATATCATACTTCCAGATATTATCATTGGGCTGATCAGTAAAAAAAACATTGCCTGCTTTATCTGTTGACGCGCCTTCAGTAAAACTAAAACTGCTGTCAATCAAAGTAAGTTTTGCGCCGGGGGCAAGAATTTGTGATGTACTTTCCATATGAGTAAATACAATTGCAATCAGTATTCCAAAAAACTTTTTCATTTACAATTTGATGATTGAAGATAAATATACAATCAACTTTATTTAATATTCAGCGAAGTTGTTTGCAGAACAATTTCATTCAACGCATCATATAATTTATCCAGGTCATCCTGGCTGTTAAATGCATTGATGGAATAACGCAGATAAACCTTCTCATCCTGCCGCATTACAGGAATTTCAATTTTATATTTTTCATACAACAAACGCTGCAATTTTTCAGGTTCATTTGTTTTAATCTGCATGCTGCACATCTGCCCTAAAAATTCATCTGATATTGGTGCAAGCGGTTGTGTATTTAATAAATTACAAAAGCGCTGATAATTTAAATGCGCTAATTTCCTGCAATCAGCAGCTACCTGCGGCCAGTTGTGCTCATTTAAAAATTCAATCAGCCTGGGTACTGTTAAGAATGCGGAAAAATCTCTTGTACCATTCATCTGGTGATAATCTATGAACTGGGAATTGGAAGGCATCGCACTTTTATAACCCCAGCTTACAACAAGCGGATCAAACAAATGCTGCAATTCTTTTCTTACATACAAAAATGAACAACCTTTTGGCGCACACATCCATTTATGACAAGCGCCGGTGTAAGCATCGGCATTGATATCGGTTATATCAAGTGGAATATGGCCCGGCGCATGAGCGCCATCCACCATAGTGAACAAACCTTTTTCTTTTGCAAGGGCGCAAATTTCTTTCACCGGGAATTTTAATGCAGTAGTACTTGTAATATGACTTATAAAAATTGCTTTTGTTTTTGATGATACCCCCTTAAAGAAATCTTCAATAAATTTTCCTTTTGAAACAAGCGGCAACTCTATACGCTGGCGTACATATTTTGCGCCTGCTTTTTCACAATAATAATTCCATGTACGATCACATGCTCCGTATTCAATATCGGTGCTTAACACCTCATCTCCGGGATTTAATTTAAAATTCTTTGCAACAACATTTACTGCATAAGAAGGATTGGTAACATATACAAGATCATCTGCATCACAATGCACATATGCAGCAAGCGTTTCGCGCGATCTTTTTAAATTAACAGGGCCGTTAAATGCTATGAATTGTACAGGTTCTGATTCAAGATCAAGCTGCAGTTTTTGATATAATTCAAACACCGGTTTAACGCAGGCACCAAATGATCCGAAGTTTAAAAATGTAATGTTTGGGTTTAATAAAAACTGTGATCGTAAATTATTGCTTTGCATGCATCAAAAATATACGATTTATGATTTCGTATCTATTGTGTATGCATAACAGTTAAGGAATCTTTGCTGCATCAATTGGTGCAGGTGTAATTTCTTTTGGTATAAAATCACGGTCGATCAGCTCATCCATGGGAATGTGTTTTTTTAGTAAGCCCATTTTGATTCCCATATCCTGTATCAGCTGGAAATCCTGGTCTGTAGGCGTTAGCTGTACATAACTTACCCGGCGTGGTTCAGATGTCAATACATAATTCAAAACCTTTTCATCCTGCCTGTAATAAGGTGCTACCAGTTTCGCAGCTTCTGCGCGATGTGTTTCTGCCCATGCACCTGATTGCGCAATGCCACGTACAAGATCCTGTACAATTTCAGGATGCTCTTTTATCAGGTCTTCATGTACCACCAATGCGCAGGAAATAAAATTGGGCCATATATCTCTTGCATAATACAACACACGCCCATAGCCATCTAATTCAGCTTTTGCACAAAAAGGTTCGCCAACAAAATAGCCGTCAATAGCGCCCGATGCCAGCGATGTAGGCATATCAGGCGGAGGCAACACCACAAAATTGATGTCAGTACTTTTTAAACCGTAATCCCCCATCAATTTATGAATAACAAAATTCTGGTTACTGAATAAGCTGGGTATAGCAATCGTTTTGCCTTTGAGGTCCTTAAGGCTTCTTGCGGAACTCTTTTTTGCAACAATGATCTCAGAGCCGTCGCGGTGGCCGAGATAACATATTTTAACAGGTACACCTTCTTCACGCAATTTCATAGCAAGAGGGACAATCATAAATGTTGCCTCTATCTGCTTTGCTTCCAATGCACTTACTACCGTTGGAAAATCAGTGAACACTCTTGAATTGAAATTGGTATTCGATTGCGTGGTCTTTGATGCAAAATCTGTAACGGGACAGGTAAGATGGCATGTCACCGGAAGAAAACCCACCGTTAATGATCGTTTTGCTTTATCATTCGGCCCTTCATGTACTACATCTCTTACATTGACAGCGCCATTGCTGCTCCACGGCTTATACCGCAGTAATCCCAGCACAACAATTATAAGAATGGTGCCGGCAATAAAAAGTTTCGTAGATAATTTCATGACGTTATTTCAAAAGTGTTTATACAAAATTAGTAATGTATTTATTAACTTAACTGCAATACTGCTATGAAGCTTCGTTATAGCTTGTCCCGCCAATGCGGGATCACTCCCTTGTACTTTTGTTCATTACTCAGCAAAGAAAAATACTCATAATTCTTTTATTACGGATGAATGCAATCCGAGTTCACCCAATATAGTTTTCGTTGCTTCGATAACTGCATCATCTGTAGGATTGCGTGGCCGTGCTGCTTCTATCTTCAATTCTTTACTGATATGTGCCGGGCGGTCTGCTAACACCAACACACGGTCTGCAAGCTGCGCAGCTTCTTCTATATCATGCGTTACAAAAACCACGGTACGCTTCCGTTTGGAAAGCAGTCGCACAAGCTCGTACCGCATGCGTAACCTTGTTTGATAATCAAGCGCAGAAAAAGGTTCGTCCATCAATAAAATGTCAGAGTCACCGGCAAGCACACGTGCAAGTTCAACACGCTGGCGCATACCACCCGATAACTGGTGCGGATAATGATTTTCGAAACCTTCCAGATGAATAAGCGCTATCAGTTCTTTTACTTCTTTCTCCCGCAATGATTTGTCTTTTACATCGCGCAGGCTCATGCTTATATTTTCAGCAACAGTAAGCCAGGGAAAAAGGCCATCCTGCTGGTACACGGTGCGAATAATCCCGTTGATCTGCACATTACCCGAAACAGGTTTTATATAACCGGATAAAATATTGAGCAAAGTTGTTTTACCACAACCCGAAGGGCCCACCAATACCAAAAATTCACCATGCATAACCGCAAGGTTAAGATTACGCAGCACTGCGAGTGACCCGTAATCATGCGAAACATTTTCAAGTATAAGCCTTGTAGTTACATTATCTTTCATAACCCCAGCGTACATTAGGAAGTTTTGTAAATTGAATCAATAACCGGTCAATCAGCATTCCGAGCACTCCAATAACGACCATATAACAAACGGCGGAGTCAAGCCTTAGTCCATTACGTGCTTCCCAAATGCCGTAACCCAAACCATCCTGGCAACCCACCATTTCTGCAGCAACAATCACTACCCATGAAATGCCATAACTAACACGCAGCGATGTGATGATTTGCGGAAGCACAGCAGGGAAAGTAACTTTCGTCAACAATTCAGCGCCTTTATATTTATAATCATGCGCTACCCGAAAATAAATTGCCGGTATAGTAGAAACGGCAGACATTGTTGCAATCACCAACGGAAAAAACGTTGCCATGAATATTAAAAAGATAGCAGGCTTATCACCAATATGAAACCAAAGTATGGCAAAAGGTATCCATGCAAGCGGTGAAAGGAAGCGAAAGAAATTTAGCATGGGCAAAAAGGCCTGCCTTGCATGTAAATGCTGGCCGAGCCATAAACCAAGCGGTATACCCAGGCCGGCAGAAAGAATAAAACCAACAGCAACGCGCCAAAGAGAGGCTATCACATCGTTATACAACCTTCCTGAAGTTATTTCTTCTCCAAAGCTTTTTACTACATCTGCAGGTGTTGGTAATGCATATGCGGGGAATAAATTAAAATGAGAAATCAACCACCAGCCAAGTACAAAAAAAAGTAATACTGCTACAGGCAATACATATGATAAAGCACGGTTGCTTTTTTTTGCAGTTGCAGATTGAACTGTTGTTTTCTTCGGTAAAGTTGCGGAGCTCATAGTGCCTGCCATACAAAAAGTTTACAAATACGTGTCGAAAATAATCTGAATGCGGCATAAGAAAAAATATACAGGCAATGAATCATATAAAGTTTTATGAATATGTTTTAAATTGCTATTTTAATTTTACTGAAATTATTAATTAACCTAAAAAAATTACTATGAGCACTGTTGAAAACGACGACGTGTTACTAAAGAACCAGGGAGCTATTTTAGACAACCAAACGGCTATAAAAGATAACCAGGCTGCTATTCAGGAAAATCAAAAGGCATTAAAAGGCAACCAAACAACAATTCTTGGTAATCAAAAATTGTTGAAAGATAACCAGGGTACAATCGTAAAGAACCAGGGTGTAATTAAAACCAATCAGGGCACGATCGTAAAAAACCAGGCCGACATAAAAACCAACCAGTCTGCTATATTTAAAAATCAAGCAGGTTTAAAAACTAATCAAACAACTATTCTTAAGAATCAGCAGACAATTCTGAAGAACCAAAAGGCAATACTTGATAATCAAAAGAGCCTTAAAGTGATTATTAAAAACCAGGAAGCAATACTTAAGTTAGTAAAAAAATAATCTTACTTTATACCTGAAGAATATGGCTGTCTCAAATGTTGAGTCAGCCTTTTTTATGCAATCTGTTTAAACTCCATATTTCAAAGAACTCCGGTTTCAAAACCATTTCAACATTGTTTCCGTAAAACCGATATGCAAGATTAGAACAGGCTGAAAACATCATTTCCCGTTTGGGCACAAAAGGGCACGAAAAGGAATAAAAAGGCACAAAAGGGAACAAAAGGTAAAAGGCAGAAGGATTAAGGTGTAAGCCTGTTACCCACTACTGACAACTCACTACTCACCAGGAAATTTTGGTCCTTAGCAGATTCTGTGATACCGCTTTTGTGTTGATGCGGCGACCCTCCGTTTTTCAGGCAGATTACTAAACTGAATTAAATTTAGAGAAGTAAATAACGCGGGGTCGCAGCTATGCTCATTAGCTAATTATGCAGGACCTGCTACGACAGATGTTTCGACCCATGCAGTATTGCCATTTGCAGAAAACCCTAAAACCAAACTTGCAGCATTGCTTTTGGAATTGAACATAACATCTCTTGTAAATTCAAAGTTTTTATCAATACTTCCATCCTGAATTAAATTATATCGACGTTTCGCAGCAGCTTCACAGGTTTCTTCAAAGTTTTGTGAGACATCGGATGAAATTCTTGATCCTCTGAAGACAATTATTTTTCCTGCATCAGTGACAGAAGCAAAAGCAAGTATATTTTTTTTGTCGTTTTCTATTTTTAAGCTGCGTGGCACATTTTCATATAAAGTACTGCTGAAACTAGTCTGCATATTTTCCTCATCAGCTTTTTTTTCCATCCATCGCTTATAAAAAATATCTGCTGCCCCACCTTTTGGATGACAAAATTTATGTACTGGCACTCCATTTTCCAAACTTGTTTCACCACCATTTTGATGCTCATTAATGTGATGAATATCTAAATCTTTCCAGTCAATTTCTTTGCCGCATACTGCACATAATTTCTTGTATTTAAAATATAAAATTTCTCTTTCAACCTGACCATAAATTCTTGTACTATCTTTTTTAATAGGAACTAAGAACTCTAACATTTTTTCGGAAAAGAATTCATGCCGAGTTTGTATAGTTGCTGCATTCGCTGCAGATGTCATTGTAAGAGCAACATAACTATACCAATACTCACCGCTTTTTTGTCTCTTATCCACCGCTGATTTGTGTCGAAATTCATCAAAAGCGCTAATAAAATTTGCTTGCCATGAATTTGTGTAATCATCTAGTAAGCTATCGATTAATAATGCTACATGTATTACTTCATGAACTTTTAATTTTGGGCCTTTATAGCCATGGAAAATATTTGTTGTAACATGAAGAACTTTTCCAAACCGCATCACCTCATCAGAATAAACATTAAAATTTAAATTCTGGTAATAATAATCATCGATGTTTTTTGTAGATATATTCATCCAATTGCCTTTAGTAGCTTCTTCAAAAAAAAGCATTCCAAGTTGGGCACAAAGTGTTCGCACTTCACCTCTGTCAGAAGAAGGGTTTGCTACAACTTTTCTAAAAAATTCATCGCCCGGATATCGTGGTATTTCTTTTTTCCCACCATATTTTAAAACAAACTCTGTATAACCTCCAGGCCATGCATCTCTTTTTTCTTGTGGGTTTAAAGGCAGCCCTGCCTGTAAGCGTATGAATAGATCTCGTGCTTCATCATCATTATTTGTTATGATCTTAACTATGAATATTTCAGTGTCATCGAATTTTTTTCTTAACTCTTCAGAAAGCATGTCATAAAAGGAATGCGACCATAGGCATGGTGCATCTTTGATAAACTGAGGAAACCTTGCTTCTTTATCATCTTCTACGGGATCAAAAAGTTTAATTGCGCCTTCAGCGAAATAGTACAATGCATTTATTCTTTGCTGCCCGTCGATAACTTCAAAATCTTCTCTTGTAATGCCAGCAACTACCTGTTTTTTATGATGCAGATAAATTAGCGGAAGAGGGTAGCCTCTTAAAACACTATCAATTAATTTTTTTTGCTGATTCTCTTTCCATACTGCTCCTCTTTGATATTCTGAATTGATTCGTAAAATATTACCACGTTTCCATTCAAGTAAATCCTTAATCTTAATTTTATCCGATGTTAGTTCCATAATAATATTTTAAAAAGTAGTTATAGATTGTCAGCTTTCCTTTTACGTTTTGATTTTTCTTTTGCAAATAACCCGCTGGTATATTTATCATACAACTCAAATAAAAATTCTATTCGCTTAGTTTCATTTATGAAAGGCTGAGGCCTGTAACATAAATCTACTGCTTTGTCTAAAGCTTGGTGTGCTTTTACTAAGACTGGCGGCATTGTATTAGGATCATATAGATCTGCAAGGCTTGCATCTGGAAATTGTGCTCTTGCATCTAAAACATTTTGTGCGGCTGTTTCTATCCCTTGTATTTGCTTTTCTGTTGAACTTTCTGGCCATGGAAAGTTGTTGTAAACGATTGTCCCAGAATATCTATAGTCACTCTTAATTCTACCACAAACAGTTTTTACCCATGCCATGTGCATAATGGAACTGATTACTCCGAATTCATATAGTGAAGCTTTCGGTATTACAGAACAACTATTGCCTGCAATAAAGTTTTTACTAAAAAAGCCAAACGGAATATAGGTTCTTCCTTCTGACGTGTGTAAGGGTACTAAAATATAATCAGAATCAGGTTGAGAATTGTATTCAAACCTTGTTGGAAAATCAGCTAATTTTCTTGTCGCTGCTTTACTACTATTAAGCCTTGACTTTCTTACATTAATTACGCGTTCATAAATTGCAGGAAACTTCTTTAAATCAGTTGGGTTTATATTTTCTAACCATAAGCACCATCTTTTTTTCCCATTCAAATATTCATAAGCGGATAAAAAAGGTTTAATATATTGCTCAGTTAAGGGTTCGTCCTTTATTAAAATTTCTTTTTGTTCATCATCTAACAGGAAATTACCTCCGTCTGTTGGCTTACTCCCATAAACCATCTTCGAAACATTATTAACTGGAAAGCTCCTATTTTGAATAAACACATCTTTTCCATCAACTAAATAGCCATTTATATTTTTGGCTTTTACTTCATGTGGTTCGCTTTTGAGATTTAAATATTCATACAGTATTTTGTCTGTAATATCAAAATTTGAAAATCCAATAATTACTACATGAACAGCAGCATTTCCTTTTGCTTCATTACTCCAGCTAAATGTTCTATGTGCAAATTGTATTTTGATATGATATTTATTAAAAAGCACATTCCATAAAACACCGACTTGTTCACCTTGTATGAGCGAATTCGTACTTACAAATGCAATTTTGCTTAACTCAACATTTTTTTGTTCAACAGCATTATATTTTTCCAAGTATTCTGATGCTTTTATAAACCAACAAGCAACATAATCTAATTCTCCACCTCCACGAATTTGATTAAAGAATAAATCCATTTCTTGTCTTTGTTGATCATTTCTTAAAGCATAGCCAATAAACGGAGGATTACCCAATATGTAATTAAACTTCGGCTCTCTTTTTTCCCAAGGCAAAGAATCAATCAAACTTTGCCACTCAATACGCAAAGCATTTCCATGAACAATATTTGCACTTTTCCGTAATGGCAAACGCACATAATATTCGCCAAAAATCTCACTCGCTTTCATATTCATCTGGTGGTCTATCAGCCACATTGCAACCTGTGCTATCTGCGCCGGAAATTCTTCATATTCTATTCCATAGAAACGGTCAACGTCTAACTGAAAATAAATATCAATGTTGGTA
Source organism: Bacteroidota bacterium (assembly GCA_013286425.1). Taxonomy (GTDB): domain Bacteria; phylum Bacteroidota; class Bacteroidia; order Chitinophagales; family Chitinophagaceae; genus Parafilimonas. The sequence continues at coordinate 40,959 of JABDFS010000001.1, read as the reverse complement.
ACTGCTTGTTTCCTCTCTAAAACATCTTTCAATAATCCTTTAATGATTTCTATTTCAAGCAAACGCAATTCACGATAGGCTACAATTAAGAAATTGCCACAACCACAAGCCGGATCAAGAAAGCGAAGGTTTGTTATGCTTTCATGCAGCTTTTGAAGCTGAATACGATTGTCTTTTACCTTTTCATAAGCTGCCCAAAATTCATCCAGGAATAAAGGCTTAATAAGCTTCAGTATATTTTTTTCACTCGTATAATGCGCACCTAGATTTCTTCTTGCTTTCGCATCCATCACACTTTGAAAAAGCGAACCAAATATGGCGGGAGAGATTTTACCCCAATCAAGTAAACAACAATCCACTAATATTTTACGCATCTCACTGTCAAAAGATGCCGTTGGCAAATGTTCGTCAAACAGCCTGCCATTTACATAAGGAAAAGCATTCAGGCTTTCATCAAGATTTCTTAAACGGTTTTCTTTGGGTGTGTTCAATACTTCAAATAATTGTCCAAGATGCGCTGCAAGATCACTGCCGTCCTCGGCTGTTTTCAGTTCTAAATACTCATAAAAAATGCCTCGTTCAAAAATATTAGTATCATCAGCAAACAGCATAAATACTAATCGTACTAAATATCTTTCTAAGGCATGCCCTGTGTATCCAACTGCTTTTAGTTTATCATGCAGCTTTCCCATTAGTTCTGCTGCATCAATGTTTACAGGGTCTTGCTCTTTATAGGTACGTTTCTCATATCCTGCGATAAAACCAAAAAGGTGTACATTATTTACAAAATCGGTGATAACAAAATTGTGGTTATAGTTAGCTTCAAGATCATATAGTTTAAAATGTTCAAAGTCGCTTACTAAAATATAACGTGGTAACTCTTTTTCTTTGAGCCCGGGAAAATAATCTTTAGCCTGCTTATATGCTCTTTCTAAATCTTTACCTCGGCTCTTATGCTCAATAAGGATCATTCCTTTCCAAAGCAAATCAATAAAGCCTTGCTTATCGTCGATCTTTTTTACCTGTTGCTCAAATGTTGCAACACGGCGGCGACTGATACCAAATACATTGAAAAAATCATCCCAGAAACTTTTTGCTTCTGCATCTTCACTTACTTCATCTTTCCATTCATTGGTAAAGGCAAGGGCTCTCGATTTAATTTCATTCCAGCTTAAGGGCATACAACAGTTAATCTTTTTGCTAATATAAAACCAATTTACGCAATTTCCTATTTACCTGCTTAGACACAATAAGAAGCTAAGCCATTACGGCACTGAAGGCATACAACCATGGAGTTAAAAAATACCAAGTTCTTCTTTTCTACGAAAAAACTTCGATATAACTTCGATGTTTCTTCGATTTAATTGATCGAAGTTATATCGAAGTTATATCGAAGAAATATCGAAATTATATCGAAGAAATGAGCTTGTTGTTATTGAGATGATTAGAGTAAAAACATTACATAGCCAGGGTCAGTAATAAATTAGCTTTGAATGTTTGCCTTATAGTTATTAAAGCATTACACAGTTGTATAGATTTCAATATTTTTACTCCTCACAATTTATCTATGCAACTACAACGCATTGCTTATTCAATCATCATCATTCAGCTTTTTTTGATTAATAGTTTATCTGCACAAACAACCTCTGCAAACAACTATCACGCATGGTGGAAAGACGATTATCCTTCCATGCAAAAAAGAGATTCAAAAGCAAAACTGCTTCCCTTGATTTCTGTGAAAGGAAATAAGTTTATTAATGACAAAGGCGATACTGTTTTATTTCGCGGCTTATCTATTGCCGACCCTGATAAAATTGAACATGAAGGCCATTGGAACAAACAATTGTTTCAATCAGTAAAAAGTATGGGCACAATGTTGGTACGTATTCCTGTACATCCGGTTGCATGGCGTGAAAGAACACCAGCTGCTTACCTTGTTTTGCTTGATTCTGCTGTAAGCTGGTGCGCTGATCTTAATATGTATGTAGACATTGACTGGCATTCTATCGGCAATCTTGAAATGGAATTGTTCCAGGACCCGATGTATAATACAAGCAAGCAGGAAACGTATGAGTTCTGGCGTACTATTTCCAAGCATTTTACAGGCAATAACACCGTTGCTTTTTATGAACTCTTCAACGAGCCTACAACATACAACGGCCAATTAGGTTCAATAAGCTGGAGCGACTGGAAAAAGATAAATGAAAACATTATACATCTTATACGTTCTTATGATAAGGAAACCATTCCATTGGTTGCGGGTTTCGATTGGGCTTATGATCTTACGCCTTTGCGCGAAGAGCCTGTCAATGCACCAAACGTTGCGTATGTTACGCATCCTTATCCCAATAAACGCTCTCAGCCATGGGAGCCTAAATGGGAAGAAGATTTTGGTTTCGCTGCACAACGTTATCCCATCATTGCAACGGAGATTGGCTTTATCACACAGAAAGGCGGGCCTGCGGATGGCGCTGATAATTATGGATCGCGCATAACAACTTATCTCGAAAACAATGGCATCAGCTGGCTGGCCTGGGTGTACGATCCTGAGTGGTGGCCGCAAATGCTGCAATCATGGAATTATGACCTTACACCTACCGGGGAATTCTTTAAACAGGCAATGCAGAAAAAGTAAATAGCAATAATTGTCTGAACCACGATTTATGGGATTAAATGATTAGCCCGATTGTTTAGTGTAAGATTCATTACTGTATTTAGCAGCTTTTGCTTTGCTGTTCTTGCTTTCATCACAATACTTAATTTGCCACGAATGCACGAATAGTTTTATCATTAGTGCATTCGTGGCTTAAAGTATTCACATCCTGACACAAATTCAAACTTAATTAAGAAGCAACTTCAACGCGACTTGCATCAGTTTGCATATTCATTTGAATCGTCTTTACTTTATTGCGTTTCAAAAATCTCAGGTGTAACAAGCCGATCAGCAATGCAATACATCCTTCTGCCAAAACGGTATTAGGTACACCAATTAGCTGCGAAACAGAACCAACAATTAAGCCACCTAAAGGTTGCATTCCAAAGAAAGCCATTGCATAAAAACTTATCATTCTTCCGCGCATATTCGGGTCAACTGTTGTTTGCACTAATGTATTTGTAATGGTTACCTGTGACATCATTCCGAAGCCTGTAAGCATTGCGCATGCAAGTGCGAGCGGATAAGAATGCATGTGTGAGAATAGCACTAATCCTGTTCCAAACAATAACGTATTTATTGCAAGTATTTTTCTAAGATTACTACCGGGTTTTAATGAAGCAAGAAATAGTGCGCCGCCAAAAGCACCCAGGCCGATCATGCTGTCAATGATACCAAACGTTGATGCGGTACCTTTAAAAATATCTTTTGCATATACAGCGATCATTGTTGTATAAGGCAACACAAACAATGCAATTAAACCCAGCATTGAAATAATAAACTTCAACTCTTTTACTTCTTTCAGATAGTTCCATCCGTCTTTTACATCCTGCAGAATATTTTTTGTATGATGCTGCACTTTTTGTGGTGGAAGTTTTATTAATAACACAGAAGTAATAACTGCGATAAAGCTTATTGCATTTAATCCAAAACAAAATACATCACCAAATTTTTCAAGAATAAACCCGGCGATAGCAGGGCCGATCAACCTTGATAAATTCACCATGGATGAATTCAATGCAATGGCATTATTCAAATATTTTTTGTCTTCTATTAATTCATTTACGAGTGATTGCCTTGCAGGAACATCAAACGCATTTATAATTCCCAATATAAAACTCAGCGAAAGAATTGCCCATACATTATAATGATTGGAAAGAACCAGTAACGTAAGCAACACAGCCTGTACCATAGATGCGATCTGTGTTATCAATAACAACCTGTAACGGTTATAGCGGTCTGCTGTTGCACCGCCTACAAACGAAAACACGAACGCCGGAAACATGCTGGCAAATAAAGAAAGGCCAAGCATGAACTTTGAATGTGTGAGGGAATAAACAACCCAGCTTACTGCGGTCTTCTGCATCCATGTGCCGATGAGTGATAAGGATTGCCCAACAAAATATAACCTGTAATTCCTACTTTTAAACGCGGTGAACGTAGTGATCTTACTCTTCTTTTTTTCTTCAGTCGTCTTCAAAATCAACTAATTTTTTTAATGGCGCTAACGCCTTTTTTAATATGGAAATTTCTTCTGCAGTACAGGAGTTTATTACGGCTTCATATAACCAGGTATCTTTTTCGTTGCGCAACTGGTTAATGGCAGCAGTGCCTTTCGCGGATAATGTTATCAGCGATTTACGCTTGTCTTCTTTTGAAATACGCCTTAAGATGTAACCTAATTCGTCAAGATGGTTTAATATCTGCGACATGGATTGGTTGGTGATCTTTTCTCTTGTGGCTAATTCATTTGGCAACATTTCTTTTTCTTCATTTAAAAGGCCCAATACAGATCTTTCTGTTAAAGAAAGTGCCATGCCCGTAACAGTATGCTTACGTAATTTTTTTACCAATCTTGTAATTGTTGTACGTATTTCAGAAATTAATTCTATGTCAGATTGCTTTGCCATTTATTCACTAAACTTATAAGTTTACCTTACAAAATTACAACTAAATCTTTGTCTATTTATATTTAAAACTTGTTAAAACTAACCGCTAAAAAAGTGTTATGAACAGTGAGCAGTAGTTGATCAATGACATGCAGTACAAGTGATGCGACGCAACCGTGCTTCATCGGAGTTCATTAGTAGATAACCAAAAAACAATCTAAAAATTTTCCTGCCAACTCATTATTTATTATTGATATTTTTACTAAAATCAAAAACAGCTTATGCGTCCCGCCATTTCTCTAACGATCATCTCATTGCTTTTTTCTGTATTGGTTTACAGTCAGCAAAAAGGTTATTACCGCACGCCCGCCATTAATGGAAACACGGTAATTTTTACTGCAGAAGGCGACTTATGGAAATATGATATAAGCAACGGCTTCACTACGCGTTTAACAACTGATAAAGGTTTGGAAACATATCCCTGTATATCGCCGGATGGAAAGCAGGTTGTTTTTACAGGTCAGTATGAAGGCGCTTCTGAATTGTATATAATGGATATAAATGGCAGCGTTCCCAAACGTATTACTTATGATTATTCAGGCAATTTAGTACAGGCATATAGCTGGACAAAAGATAGCAAACTCTTATACCGCACCAATGCTTACAGTTCAATACCATCAGCACAGATTATTAAGCTTGATCCGGCAACGCTTACCAAACAAAAAATTCCGTTGTGGCAGGCATCGTATGGCTGTTACGACGATAACAATACTTTATTCTTTACGCGATTTCAAAACCAGGGCAGCAAAACAAAAAGATACAAAGGTGGTTTTATAGAACAGGTATGGAAGTTTGACGGCTCACATGAAGCAACAAATCTTACTGCAGATTTTGATGGAACAAGCACCAGCCCGATGTTGTACAATGACCGTGTATATTTTTTATCAGATCGTGATGGCACAATGAATATCTGGAGCATGAATAAAGATGGAAAAGATATGAAGCAACAAACATTTGCAAAACGCTGGGATATTCAATCGCCATCAATTAATGGTTCAAGAATTGTTTATCAGAAAGGCGCTGATATTTATTTATATGACATCAGTACTAGCCAGGAAAAATTGTTAGACATCAATCTTGTGTCAGACTTTGATCAGCGCAAACCCAAATGGATAAAAAGCCCTGTTGAAACTATATCGCAGGCAGATATTTCACCTGGCGGAAATTATGCAGCTATTGTTAGTCGCGGAAGAGTTTTTGTATCGCCCGCTAAAAGCGATCGCTGGCAGGAAGTGAGCAGGAAAAGCGGTATTCGTTTTAAAGAAGTTCACTTTATAAATGAAAAAACACTGGCAGCTTTATCTGATGCTTCCGGTGAATATGAAATATGGAGGATGAATGCAGATGGAAGTGACAGCGCAACACAAATCACTAAAAATACAAAAACGATTATTAGCTCTTTCAGTGTTTCACCTGACGGAAAATATATTGCTTATGATGATAAAAATGAAGTGCTGCATATTGCTGATATCGCAACAGGTGCAGTAAAGTTTCGGTATGACAGCGCTTACCGGGGAATTAATGAATTGGTATGGTCACCCAATGGAAGGTACCTTTCTTTCACACAAAATATTGCAAACCTTAATTCGCAGATATGCATAGTGGATACGCATGATATGAAGCTGTTGCCTTTAACAACGGAGCGGATGAACAGCTATAATCCTTCATGGTCTGTTGACAGCAATTGGTTGTTCTTTGTTTCTGAAAGAAATATTGTAACGCAAACGCGTTCACCATGGGGGTCGCTTCAACCGGAACCGTATTACACCAATACCGAAAATATTTATGCAATGCCATTGGATAGCGCTGCAAGATTTCCTTTTCTTCAAACAGATTCATGGCTTGCGGATTCAACTTTCAATCCTTCAATTAACGATAAACAAAAAAATAAAAATGCAAAGGCAAAAAATATTAACTGGGAATACATAAAAACATTGCTTTACCAGGTGCCTGTAAAAAGCGGGAACATTTTTAATGCAGTTGCCATGAATGGCTATTTATATTGGGAAAACGCATCTTCAGATCAGAATGATAACAGCGGTAATAAATTGTATGCATTAAAAATTACGGAAAGCAAAAAATATGATCCAACATTAGTTGCAGAAGGTGTATCAGACTTTACACCATCAGCTAACAGGAAAAAATTGTTGGTATTCTTCACAAATAAATCAATGGCTATTGCAGATGCAGATGGCGCAAAGATTGATGCAGATAAAAGCAAGCTGCAATTAAACAACTGGAGCTTTGTTGTTGATCCGCAGCAGGACTGGAATCAAATGTTCAACGATGCATGGCGTATGATGCGTGATTATTTTTATGACCGCGACCTGCATAAAGTAAACTGGCAGGCTGTACATGATCAATACCTGCCATTGGTTTCAAGACTGACTGACAGGTATGAATTAGACGACCTGCTGGCGCAAATGGTTGGTGAGCTTTCTGCATTGCACACATTTGTGTATGGCGGCGATCAACGCAGGGCCGATGATAATATTCAGACAGGATTTTTAGGCGCAAACCTTACTGCAACATCAAAAGGCTTGCGCATTGATCATATTTATAAAAGCGATCCTGATTACCCTGATTTTTCTTCTCCATTGAATAGACCTGAATTACAAATTAAAGAAGGCGACATTATTACTTCTGTCAACAATATGCCTGTAAAAAATGAACCGGATATGGATATGTTGCTGGCGAATAAAGTGCAGCAACCTGTAAAATTAAGTTTGATCGACAAAGCAGGTAAAGCGTATGACCAGGTTGTAAAACCTTGTTCAGCGAGAGATGCATTTACGCTGAGATATGAAGAATGGGAACTGACGAATCGTGAAAAAGTTGACAGCATGAGCAACAACGATATTGGCTATATACATTTAAAAGCAATGACCGGAAGCGATATGGATGATTTTGTAAAACAATTTTATCCTGTGTTTAACCGCAAAGGCTTGATATTGGATGTGCGTGACAATTTTGGTGGTAATATTGATAGCTGGGTGCTGGAAAAATTAATGCGTAAAGCATGGATGTACTGGCAAAGCAGAAGCGGCGGGCCAACATGGAATATGCCGTATGCATTTCGCGGCCACATGGTTATTTTGTGCGACCAGGAAACTTCATCTGACGGTGAAGCAATCACAGAAGGATTCAGAAGATTAGGTTTTGGAAAAGTGATCGGTATGCGTACATGGGGCGGAGAGATCTGGTTAAGCTCGGATAACCGTTTAGTGGATAATGGTATTGCCAGCGCTGCTGAATTGGGAGTATACGGACCAGAAGGTAAATGGTTAATAGAAGGCCACGGTGTTGAGCCTGATATTACGGTTGACAATTTACCTTTTGCAACATTTAATGGTAAAGATGCACAGCTTGAATATGCAGTTGATTATTTAAAGAAACAGATAAAAGATAATCCTGTTGACGTACCACAGGCGCCGCCACATCCGGATAAATCGTTTGAATACAAATAAATATTATTCATACAAAGCGAAAAGCCCCGCAAATGCGGGCTTTTCGCTTTTAAAATTTGCTCTTGTTTAAAATCATTTAGGCTTTAGAATAATGTTTAATTTCATTGTTCGTTGATTCCCGTTTACTATTATTTAATTAACGCAGATAATATACATGCGCTAAACTTTATCTAACCTATTGCATAAATTAAAAACACCATTATGAAATGTAAACTATTCGCTTTAACAGCCTTCTCAGTTCTTATGTCCTTAAGCAGCTTTGCTCAAACACAAATAAAAGCCCAGGCAGATGTTGGAGGCGCCTACAATGAATTGTTATCTGATATTTGTTTGTCCGATAATGGATTTCTTTTAGCCGGCACTTCATTCTCCGATCACTCAAAGTATAAAACACAAAACAGTTGGGGCGCAAATGATTATTGGGTAATAAAATTTGCAGAAGATAAAATAACAGGCAAGGCAACAATACAATGGGATGAAACAATTGGAGGAGATAAAGATGATACATTGATTGCCGCACGGTCTACCAGGGATGGCGGCTATATACTTGCAGGCAATTCTTATTCCGGCATATCCGGCAACAAAACGGTGGATATAACAAAAACAACAGGAATCTGGTTAGTGAAATTGAATGCTGACGGAAGTATTGCATGGCAAAAAACTGTGGGTAGCGCACTTTCTCAAAGTGACCGTGCTTATGACATGGATACAACGGATGATGGCGGTTGTATATTAACAACAAATTCTGGCTTAATAAAAACAGATCAATATGGAAATATACAATGGATAAATAATGCTGTATCAAATGATGGTGCCGCTTATACATCGGAAACATTAGATAAAGGGTATATAGTAACATCTCCCTTCGGAGAAATTCAAAAGACAGATTCTTTAGGAAACATTTTGTGGAGGCGTGATTATGATACTATTGTAGAATGTCGCTTTAAAACACAATGCACAAAAGACAGCGGTTTTATAATGTGCGGTGTATATGTAAACTACTCAGAGTCTGTTACAAACGGAGATGGCAGGCGCCTTCGCTTTAAGCTGATTGTTCACAAATTAGATAAGGCAGGTAATCTTTTATGGACTACTATAGCTGATGAAACTAAATTCTCGGCCAGTTTTGATATTTCAATATTGCAAACAAGCGATGGAGGTTACCTGGTTGGAAGTACAACCAATCATGGTGGAGGATACCAGTATTACACGCTTAAATTAAATAGTGCAGGCTCTCCACAATGGTCAAAAATAGTGGATGGCAGCTCCAGTTATTTAAAAGATCTGAAAGAGCTAAGGCCCAACATTTACTTACTGGGAGGTATCTCCAGCAGCGGTATCGCAGGCGACAAAACGAAAAAAACGTTAGGTGGCTTCGACTATTGGCCAGTTGTCCTGGCTGATACAACTGCAAAACCATCATTAATAAAAAATATTACAATGTCTGATGCAGTTGCCAAAACAAAAAGTTTTATCGTTTACCCTAATCCAGTTAAAGATGTTCTGCATATAAATACCAATACCGAAACAAATATTTCTTTGATCAACCAGCAAGGCATAGTTGTGTTTACTCAACAAATAAAAAACACACGCACTATAAATATAAGTAAGTTGCCTGCAGGTATATATTATGTGAAAGACAACCGCACCGGTGAAGTACAAAAAATAGTAATAAGCAAATAGACTCTTATAGTAAACATCACATAAAAAGCCCCGCATTGCGGGGCTTTAATTTTATAATCACTATTGTATTGATATTATACCAACATTCTCAAAGGCTCTTCCAGCAGGCTTTTCAGCGTTTGCAGGAAAGCAGAACCTGTTGCGCCATCAACAACACGATGGTCACAACTCAATGTTACTTTCATCACATTGCCCGGAACAATTGTACCATTCTTTACAACAGGAACCTGTGCAATACCGCCAACGGCAAGAATGCATGCATCCGGCGGATTAATGATCGCAGTAAACTCATCTATTCCAAACATACCGAGATTAGAAATAGTGAATGTGCTTCCCTCCCATTCTGAAGGCTGCAATTTTTTATTCTTTGCTTTATCAGCCAATGCTTTTACTTCAGTTGCGATCTGGCTTAATTGTTTTGTATCAGCAAAGCGTACAACAGGAACCAATAAGCCTTCCTCAACAGCAACAGCAACACCAATACTTACATGTTTGTTGATGCGGATCTTATCACCCAGCCAACTGCTGTTAACTTTAGGATGCTGCTTCAATGCCACTGCAACAGCTTTCAACACCATATCATTAAAACTGATCTTAACCGGGCTTAGATCATTAATACGTTTGCGTGCTGCAACACATGCATCCATATCAATGCTCATAGTAAGATAAAAATGCGGAGCTGTGAACATGCTTTCAGACAATCTCCTTGCAATTGTCTTGCGCATCTGCGATACAGGAACTTCTTCAAACTCTTCGCCCCCAACCCCTGAAGGGGAGTAAGCAACAGGTGCCGGAGCTTTCGTTTCAGTTACTGGTTTCTGTTCTTCTATTGACTGTTGACTGTCGACTGTTGACTGTTTATAGCTATCAATATCGCTCTTTGTTATTCTTCCGTTATCGCCACTGCCTTTTACATATTTAAGGTCGATGCCTTTTTCTTCTGCTAATTTTTTAGCCAGCGGAGATGCAAATATTCTTCCTTCATTCACTACCTGTTGTTCAGGTGCAGTCTCTTGCTTACCTGTTTCCTGTATGCCTGTAGCTTGTTCTTTATTTTCTGTTGAAGCTGCAGGTGCAGTTGCGCCACCTTTTGCTGCCGCAACAATTTTATTTATATCAATCCCTTCTTTACCAATTATTGCAAGCAGGTCATTCACAGCAATTTTCTCACCTGCTTTTGCGCCCTGGAATAAAAGCTTTCCGTCTTTATAACTTTCCAGTTCCATGGTTGCTTTATCCGTTTCTATCTCGGCAAGAATGTCACCCTTCTTCACGTCATCACCCACATTCTTTTGCCATGATGCAATAACACCTTCTGTCATTGTATCGCTCAAGCGCGGCATTAAAACCACTTCTTCCATTTTTGAAATATCAACACTTTCAGTTGCCGGTTGCTGATTAACTGTTTCAGGTTGTTTTTCAGGCGCAGGTTTTTTAGCACTTGCATCCTGGGCCTTGATACTTGAATCTTGCACCTTGGAACTTGCAACTTGTTTTCCATTTCCGCCTACCAATCCGCTTACATCTTCACCCTTATCACCCACAATTGCCAGCAGGTCGTTCACCTGTAACTTGCTGCCCTGTTCAGCGCCACGATGCAGCAGTACGCCATCTTTATAACTTTCTAATTCCATTGTTGCTTTATCCGTTTCAATTTCAGCAAGCAGATCGCCTTTCTTTACAGGGTCGCCAACATTCTTGTGCCATGCGGCAATAACACCTTCAGTCATGGTATCACTCAAACGCGGCATTAAAATTTTTTCAGCCATAATAGTTTTATTTTTTGGTGGCAGGCAGCAGTAACTCCGATTGAGCTTCGTTGCGTCGCACTACCGTCATCTGCATTAATGCTATGATGCTTTTTTTCGCGGTGAAATTAATGTAAAATGCAAACATACATTCTAAAAATTCACTTCACTTACACAAGTAAAAATCTTTATTAATCTTAGTTACCTTTAAAGCATGAAAGAAATAGCTGCTCATATTTCCATTAATTCTGAAATACGATTCGGCAAACCCTGCATTAAGGGAACAAGGATAGCTGTATCTGACATATTGCAATGGCTTGCTTCAGGCATGACACAGGAAGAAATTTTGAATGATTATCCCGCGCTTACAAAAGATGATATTTTTGCTGCCCTTGCTTTTGCTGCCAACCGTGAATCTGTAATTAAAATAATTGCAGCATAACATGAAGCTGCCTTTAGATGCTAATATATCCTGGCGTTTAATAGCAAACTTGAAATTGTATTTTGAAGAATGTTTTCACGTTGATAATATTGGTTTGGTTATTCCTGCAAAAGATATCGAAATATGGAATTATGCCTTAAACGAAAATTTCATCATTGTAACAAATGATGAAGATTTTTTAAACCCTTTAAACATAAAAGGTTTTTCTCCTAAAATTGTGCTTTTAAAAACCGGCAATCAAAGCAATAATTTTATTCTCGGACTTCTTATAAAACATATTGAAGATATTGAGGCCTTAAATAAATCTTCAGATTACGGAGTACTGGAATTTTACTAAATTATATAAAACAAAAGAGCCGCAATAAATTGCGGCTCTTTTTAAATTGTAAATAAGATTTATTCTTTTATCAAAACCTGCGAATAATGATTGTTTCCAACGGTTACCTGTACAACATAAGAACCTGTTGCAAGGCCTGAAGTATTAATATAAATCTGTTGAAGGCCTGCATTCAATACACCTTTATCAAGATCCTGCACTACTTTCCCGTTACCTGTTACAACCCGCACCTCAACCTTTGATGCTGCATCCAAATTTGTTTCTATTGTTGCAACATCTTTAACCGGGTTAGGATACAACTTTAATGAAGAAGTAATATTTTGAAGATTTAAAGCCAATACCTGCGAATAACTGAATTGCCCATCATCATCAACCTGCCTTAAACGATAGTAAGTTGTGCTCACAGTTATATCCTTTAAGCTGCCATCTGTAAAAGCATAGTTTTTTACCTGGTTTGAATTACCTGCACCTGCAATAAATCCAATGTCTGTAAAATTCCTTCCGTCTTTACTCCTTTCAATATAAAAACCTTTGTTATTGCTTTCCATTGCAGTGCTCCAGTTTAAATAAGCCCCGTAATTTTTTATAATCCCTCCAAAATTAAAAATACTTACAGGTAAAACAGAACATGCATTGGTAGTGGTAACCACGTAAGGAAAAACAAACAGCGATACATTAAGCGATTGGTTATTACTCAGGAAAAATGAATCAACAGACCTCCAGTAATAAGGTATTGAGTCGCTCGACATGTATTGATAAGCCTTCGGATCAGTTGTATTATTGCCTGTAGCAACCACTGCAATTGAATCCTTTATAACCGGCCCCCAGTTAAAGCTTTGTGCATCTACCGAGATGTAAAACTTTTTGGAAGAAGGCAAAAGAACCGGGGATTTAAACTTAAACTCAGTCATCTTTCCCGCCAAAACATCCTGGTGAATTTCGGCAAGCGTTAGCCCTGCTGAATCAAGTGCTTTCCCGGGTAATCCACCTGCATCGTCATACAATTTAAATAGTACATGACGAGTCATGTGAGTAGAATCTGTTGAATTGGCAAAGGCAAAATAAACAAGGCCGCCTGTAATGTAATTGTATTTATCGGCAGAGGCATCGAAGTAATTTGCCGTTTCTAAAATTCTTGAATGATCCGGCGTCTGCAGGTTGCATACGCCCAAAACAGAACCGCCACCCCGGTATTCATAATAATATGCCGACCAATTATTAGCAGCATACAGATTTAAACTATCGCATGTTCCGTTAGGGGCGCTATGGCCATGTATACCCGGGTAAGGTATTGAATCAACATTTCTTAAGGAGTCAGAGACTTGAGCATAGAGATTTAAACAGAAGAATACAGCAGGGAAAAGAGCGAAAATTTTTCCCATAAATGCAAAATTTAAAATTGAATACGAAGAATCTTTCTGAAGGTGTTATGTGCACCCGGCTTTTTATTCGATTTATAATTTCATTATGAGAATTAATGAAACAGGCTGCTGTGTGATATGATGAAGATCAGATGTTATGTTGGCTCTGTTCATTAATAAATAAAATTTTAATGGTTTAACTCCCTGGCGAAGTTTTTTTATAAGAGATAAAGCAGGAAAGATGTTTGGCTAATTATCTTATTCATAACCTTCCGGCTTGTAACAAGTTGGCTATTTTTCATGATCTGCATATTTGCGGATTAATTTATTCGTACTTGTAAACACATTTCTTCGATGTAATTTCGATATTTCTTCGATATAATTTCGATTAATTAGATCGAATAAATATCGAAGTTATATCGAAATTATATCGTAAAAATAAGCTACCGGGTAAACATAAGACCAGCAAGTAATAAATAAAATAATCAATTGATTAGAAGCAGAATTAAAATGCCTGTGCATTAATTACCGGTTTACATTTTGACCAAAAAATTTTACTCCCCTTTATGGGATGGGGTTTATCTTAGCACCATGGATAAACGTTTGTTTTTGCTGGATGCCTATGCACTTATTTTTCGTGCCTATTATGCACTCATTCGCAACCCGCGCATAACTTCAAAAGGAAAAAATACCAATGCACAATTTGGTTTCACCAATACATTGATTGATCTCATTAACAAAGAAAGGCCTACACACCTTGCTGTATGTTTTGATGTGGAAGGAAAAACAGAACGCCATACAGATTTCTCTGATTATAAAGCCAACCGGCAGGAAGCGCCGGAAGACCTGGTTGAATCTATTCCCGAAATAAAAAAGATCATTGAAGGCTTTAATATTCCATGCATTGGCGTTGCCGGTTATGAGGCTGATGATGTAATTGGCACATTGGCATGGCAGGCGCATGATGCGGGTTATGAAGTGTTCATGGTTACGCCTGATAAAGATTATGGCCAGCTTGTGCGTGATGGTGTAAAAATTTATAAACCCGGTTACCAGGGTAGCAATGTTGAGATCATGGGTTCTGCAGAGGTTTGTGCAAAATGGGATATTGCAGATGTAAGCCAGGTAATTGATATTTTGGGTTTGATGGGCGATGCGGTGGATAATATCCCGGGCATTGCAGGTGTGGGTGAAAAGACTGCAGCAAAATTGTTGAAAGAATATGGCAATGTAGAAAACGTTGTTGCAAATGCAGAGAACATTAAAGGCGCGTTGGGACAAAAAATTGTTGCGGGAAAAGAATCAGCCATACTGAGCAAGAAGCTTGCAACTATTATCACCAATGTCCCGGTTCAGTTTCATGAAGAAGAGTTTTGTTTAAAAGAATGGAATAAACCGGCATTGATAGAAGTGTTTACCGAACTTGAGTTTAAAACACTTGGCAAAAGAATTCTCGGAGATGATTTTAATGTGTTTGGTGGTGCGCCTGTTGGCGTTCAGACAGATCTGTTTGGTAATGCAATTGAAAGTGCTGCGGCAAGAACCATCATTGAAAAAACAGAAGACAACGAGATTGAAGATAGCGGCCTATCCGCATCGAATAACATCAACAACACACAGCATGAATATATTTTAGTTGATGATGAAAAGAAGATAAAAGAACTGGTTGATGTATTGATGCAGCAAACAGAAATTTGTTTTGATACAGAAACCACAGGCATTGATGCCAACGATGCAGAGCTGGTTGGAATGAGTTTTTCTTATAAACCCGGCGAAGCTTATTTTGTTACCTGCAAAGATGATTATGAGGCCACCTGCAACTTGCTTGAATTATTAAAGCCTTTATTTGATAATCCGGACCTCATATGGATTGGCCATAATTTAAAATACGACCTGCTTGTTTTAAAATATTACAACCGCGAAATAAAAGGCGCCGTTTATGATACCATGCTTGCACATTATGTTGTTGAGCCGGATGGTAAGCGTAGCATGGATTTATTGAGTGCACAATTCTTAAGTTATGAGCCTGTTCATATTGAAGAACTGATTGGTAAAAAAGGAAAAGGCCAGGGAACAATGCGTGATGTTGAAATTCAAAAGCTAAAAGATTATGCAGCTGAAGATGCAGACATTACGTTGCAGTTAAAGAATTCATTGCATCCTTTATTAAAAGCGAAAGATGTTGAACGTGTTTTTTATGAAGTGGAAAATCCATTGGTAAAAGTATTGACCGATATGGAATATGAAGGCGTAATGATCGATGTGCCTTTCCTGGTAAATTATTCAAAAGACCTGGAACGTGAAGCTTACCAGGCCGAACAGGCTGTGTATGCAGGCGCTGGTGTTAAGTTTAATATTGGTTCGCCCAAGCAATTGGGTGAAGTGTTGTTTGAAAAATTAAAGCTTAATCCATCAGCTAAAAAAACCAAGAGCGGCCAGTATGCAACCGGTGAAGATGTGTTGACGAAACTTGCACATTCCAATCCTATTGTTGATGATATTTTAGCGTATCGTCAATTAACAAAACTAAGATCAACCTATGTTGATGCATTGCCTTCACTGATCAACCGCAAAAGCGGAAGAGTACATACAACATACGGGCAGGCAGTTGCAGTAACAGGAAGATTGGCAAGCAACAATCCGAATCTTCAAAACATACCAATAAGAACAGAACGCGGAAAAGAAATCCGCAAAGCGTTTATTCCAAGGCAGGGCAATGTAATTATCAGCGCAGATTATTCGCAGATAGAACTAAGAATTGTTGCAGCCATCAGCGGCGATGAAAACATGTGCAATGCATTTCGCAATAACGCAGATATTCATACGGCAACTGCATCTAAAGTATTTAATGTTGATGCGAAAGATGTAACCAAAGAAATGCGCTATAAAGCAAAGAGCGTAAACTTTGGAATTATTTATGGGCAGGGTGCATTTGGTTTGGCCGATAACCTGGGAATAAGCAGAACAGAAGCAAAAGAAATTATCGACAACTATAAAAAGGAATTTAATGGTATTACAAAGTACATGGACAATATGATAAATTTTTGCCGCGAACATGGTTATGTGCAAACATTGATGGGCAGAAAACGCTGGCTGAAAGATATCAACTCATCAAACTTTACGGTGCGTGGTTATGCAGAGCGCAATGCGATCAATTCACCCATACAAGGCACTGCAGCAGACATGATTAAAATGGCGATGATAAAAATTCATGATGCCATAAAAAAAGAAAATTTAAAAAGCAAAATGATCATGCAGGTGCATGATGAATTGGTGTTTGATGCTTTGCCTTTAGAACTGGATGTATTGCAGCCATTAATTTTAAACAATATGAAATCGGCATTGCCTTTGCCGTTTGATGTACCTGTGGATGCAGAATTAGGTGTTGGTGATAATTGGCTGGAAGCGCATTAATAAAATAATTTTGATTCTATGGATAAGAACCTCGAAAAAGATAAAGAGATTTTAAAACAGCAACATAACGATAACGATACAAAGGCAGCTGAAAATGCTGCAGAAGCTGATATAAAAAAAGACCTGGATCTTACTCCGCCAAAAGATCCCGCTGATGATTTGGATGAAGGTGAATTAGCACAACTTGAAGGTGAAGATTAAGGTTGCGTTATTAAATTGTTATGTGGAAAAAATTGCAGCGTTACTATCGCTGTAAAATATAACTTGCCGCCAATTGCTGTTATTGCATTGTTTAAGTGAAGTTTATTTCTAACCAATAAAAGCCTTTGCCATGCCTATTCTTAATCTTGAGATTTTATCAAAGATCTATTATCAGAAATTCTTCAGAAAGATCGCTGAAGATGTGCATGATATAAAAGATTACCTTGAATCTACACCGCAGGAAACAAAAAAGCTGTTGCATTTATTTCAGTTAAGAAATGAATCGCACAAAGAAGAAAAGGGCAGCGATAATCCACGCTTTAAAGAGATCATTGAATTCCTGCATAGCTGCAAAGAATCAAAACTGGTAATGCATATAATAAAAGTAAAAGACCAGTTGCGCACCATTTTAACAGATATTAATTACACCCAGGTTATCGGCGAGTTTTAAGCACATCTATATTTAAAAGAAACTATTTTATTGTTCATATGCGATGAACAGTTTGTTTATTCGCATTATGAATTTTGATACTGCTATCCTCAATTTTATCTTCAATCTTCAGCTTCCTTTCAGATTGCCAAAAGATGTTGAAGTGCTTGATGCACACAAACGCAAAGATGTGCAACAGGCATGTGTTTCATTTTACAAGAAATATTATAGCGATGATCATAAGCGCCATTTATTGTTAGGCATTAATCCCGGGAGGTTTGGCGGCGGTATTACAGGCATTCCGTTTACTGATCCAATTCGTTTAGAAAAAGTTTGCGATATCCAAAATGATTTTCAAAAGAAACAGGAATTATCTTCTGTGTTTATTTATGAAATGATAGAAGCATTTGGTGGAGCAAAAAAGTTTTATCATCAATTCTATATTTCTGCAATTAGTCCGCTTGGATTTGTAAAACATGCAAAGAATTTGAATTATTATGACGACAAAGAACTCATGCAACGCATTCAGCCGTTTGTAATTGATTCTATGCAACAACAAATTGCATTTGGCTTAACCACTGATGTTTGTTTTTGTATTGGCGAAGGTGAAAATTTTAAGTATTTGCAAAAATTAAATTCGCAATACAATTGGTTTGATAAGATTGAAACTTTGGCGCATCCAAGATTTGTAATGCAATACAGGTTGAAAAGAAAAGATGAGTTTATAAATGACTATGTGAGCAAACTTGCTTCAGTCGTTTAATATTTTTCACTCATATCAATCAATGAATAACTTCCATCAAAAATAAAAGTGTCATAAAAAAGATAATGATCAACCCTCCAAGAAAAGCATATTCAGCAATAGTTTCATACAAATCAGCACGCTTTGTTTTGCTCCTGATAGAAAGAAACGCGCATAAACTACTGGTCATAAACAATACAAAACAAACAGCAGTTATATTGTCGACTATTGTTATATCGGAAAGCTTAAAGAATTTGATCGAGGTCAATACAACAAAGCAGAAGCCTAATAAATTGGATGATGAATTTAATATCTGCGGCGACTTATTATCCTGATCACTCATTGCCGGTACAGCTCTTATTTAATGGTAAGTGTTTTTATTTCCTTCACATTCATAAACTGTTTGAATTTTGGTTGATATACTTCTGTTTCAATATAAGAAAGCGTAACTTTTTTATTTGTAAGTTTGGTTGTAGCACTTTTAATCCAATCATCTGAACCGGGAACGTATTCATAATACATAAAAGTAAGTTCTCGGCCTGATGTTGTTTTAATAGTTATGTAAGTAAAATCTCTTTCTTCAACTTTTATTACCGTACCGTCTGTGCTTTGGGCGTTTGTTGCTTCAGTTTCTGTTTCACCCGGCAAAGTCATTTCAAAACCATTACCACCGTTTGCTGATAAGGCGCCTGCGATTTTCATAAATGCAGCACAATTATTTTTCATCATTGCCATTACAAGCTGGGTGCCTATTTCCTGCCCTGCAGTTTCATAATCTTTACCGCTTGAAACAATTTTAGAAACAAGATCAGGCGCTGATTGAATCACACAACTCGTAAATGCTTTTTCTATATCTTCCTGCGAACTTTTATCAGTTATACTGGATTTTCCAAGACAATCACAAACCGCATTTGCAGTTTTGTCCAATGATGTATCCGTCTGCGATTGTGCAGTTACAAAAAGAGCTAAGGCTAAAAAAGAGAAAATTATTTTTTTCATATAAATATGTTGCTGTTTCAAATTGCTGCTAAAGTAAATTATTGTTTTAAAATAGATGTGGCCGTTGATACAATTAACTCTGTCTTTTGCAAACGCATGCATTTAAAATGGCCGCGCGGGCATTTTTTTGTTCCAAAGTTTGAACAAGGCTGACAAGATAAATCAGGCACAATAAAGTTTTTATATAAAGGTTTGTTGGATGTTCCGTAAAAAGGTTCAACCTGTAATTTGGGTGAAGTGCCGCCCCAGATTGCCAATGTTGGTTTTTGATAAGCGCTGGCAATGTATTGAAGGCCTGTATCGTGAGAAATTACAAGGTGTGCTCTTTGTACAATGTCTGCAGATTCATTCAATGTGAATTTTCCGCAGGCATTATATATTTTTTCAGGATTAACGGATGCTACTTCTTCTCCTTCCTTTGCATCTTCTTTGCCGCCAACTAAAATGATTGGATAATTTATCAGTGAGCATATTTCCTGCAGCTTATATACCGGAAGCTTTTTTGTATAATACGATGCGCCTATAACAATTGCAACATAACCGAACAAATGTCCCGAAGGCAGGTATTCATCTTTTATTTTTTCTGTATCACTAATAAAATAATCAAGTCCTTTACCATCGTCAACAATACCAAGCGGCGACAATGCATCAATACAACGCAAAGAAATATGCCGTTCAGGCATAAGATTTATTTTAAACTTCGTAAGAATAAATTTTTGAATACTCAGCTTTTTGTAGCTATACCAAACGGCTTTGTTGCGCATAAGTTTTAAACGCAACAAATAAGTACGAATGTTCTTATGAAGGTCAATGATGTAATCGTAATTCTCCTGGCGCAAATCAGCAGCAAGAGTTGAGAGATCATCTTTGAAGTAATGAAATTTATCTATATACGGATTTGCAATTGTTACTGCTTTCATTTTTTCCTTGGTAAGAAAATGAACTTCAACACCAGGCAGTTGTTGCTTAAGGCAACGTATTGCAGGCGTTGTAAGAACAATATCACCAATGGAAGAAAAACGAATAACAAGAACCTTCATTAAAACAAAATTAATTGCAAAGAAAAAGCTTCGCTATGTAAAAGAAAAGCAGGCATTAAGCCTGCTTTAAAATTTTCACTTAAAATTTTTCTAAGATTATTCCTCATCTGTACTTTCTATAATATCCTCTTCGGACGTGCTTTCTGTTTGTTCATCTTCTGTTTGTTCTCCATCTTCACCTTCACCTTCATCACTAAAACCTTCACTCTTCTGAGGCAGGTCATATTTCTCTTCAATATCAACAAACTTTTTTCCCAGCAAACTGCGTGTACCATATTGTTGCGGGCCAATACCTTCTGTTCTTGATGTTGCAGGATATGCGATCTTGCTGCTTTCTTCTTTCGAGATATTAATTAACTCAAGGTGAAATGTCCAGTTTTTCACAAAATCATAAACATATACAAATTTCTGGTTGGTATCGCGAATCTCGCTGCCGATTGTTGTGCTCACCATTAACAAAGGTTCTGCCTTATACTCTTTATCATATTTGTCCAATGTAATTTCTCTTCCGCGCTGCCAGTTATCATTGCTCCTGTAAAAAGTTCCCTGGTGTTTATTGTCAAATTCGAAAGATTTAAGAATAGCATTATGCAGATCAAAAAAAGTTTGCGAATGCTTAATTACAACATCACGGTAAACTGCGTCATCTTCCTCGTAGTATGCTCTGAATTTTAAAACTGCCATGGATGGAATTCTTTAGTTTGTTGCCCGATAAGCTTAGCTTATTGCAACTTAAATATTTTTATTTTAATGCTGTTTGTTTTAAACAAAAATTATACTCGTTATTACCCGTTTTCACCTATAAAAACAGGCGGCAACATACATAAAAATCTGTTACGCAATAAAATTATATTACTGGCTTAAGATCAAGCCTGGCTGCATTTTTCAACATAAGTTCATAAGCCGCTTCGTATTCATTAGGAATTTCACCATCTAATATAGCTTCGCGTATTGCATCCTTTATTATTCCGATATTTCTGCCTGGTGGTAAACCAAAAGTTTGCATGATGATCTCACCGGTTATTGGTGGTTGCCAGTTACGCATCTTATCTTTTTCTTCAACTTCAATTAAACGCTTGCGAACAATTTCAAAATTGGCCAGGTAACGCTTCACCTTTGCTCTATTCTTGCTCGTGATGTCTGCATTACATAACAACATCAATGCATCAATGTCTTCACCTGCATCAAACAATAAACGCCTTATAGCACTGTCTGTAATATTTTCTTTTGTTAAACTGATAGGTCTAAGATGCAGTGCAACTAACTTTTGAACGAGACGCATCTTTTCATTTTGAGGCAGCTTCAGCTTTGTAAAAATTTTGGGTACCATGCGTGCACCAACAACTTCATGGCCATGAAATGTCCATCCTTCTTCTTTGCTGAATCGCTTTGTTGCAGGTTTTGCAATATCATGCAATAAAGCAGCCCAACGTAACCAAAGATCGTTTGTATTTGTTGCAATATTATCGAGTACCTGCAATGTGTGCGAGAAATTATCTTTATGACCAACGCCATCAATATATTCAGCGCCTTGCAACTGTAACAACAGAGGAAAAATTATTTCGAGTAAACCACTATCACGTAGCAAATACCAACCTACAGAAGGCTTTGAAGCAAGCATTATTTTATTCAGTTCATCTGTTATGCGTTCCTGCGAAACAATTTTAATACGTTCCACATCTGTCTTAATAGCATTAAATGTATTTGCTTCAATTGTAAAACCCAATTGCGTTGCAAAACGAATTGCACGCATCATACGTAAAGGATCATCACTAAAAGTCTTTATCGGCTCAAGTGGTGTTTGAATAATTTTTTGCTCAAGATGTTCAATGCCATTAAAAGGATCAAGCAGATCTCCAAAATCATTTTCATTCAAACTTATTGCAAGTGCGTTAATGGTAAAATCGCGACGACTTGTATCTTCTTCCAGCGTTCCTGTTTCAACAGAAGGTTTGCGTGAATGCTCAGCATAACTTTCTTTCCTTGCGCCAACAAATTCAATATCAAGCCCCGGAATTTTTATTTGAGCTGTTCCAAAATTTTTAAAGAAAGCAACTGGCGGTTTGGGATTAAAGAGTTCAGCAACAGTATGCGCCAGCCTAATACCATCGCCAATACAAACTATATCTGCATCTTTTGTTTCGCGATCCAATAATTTATCACGTACAAAACCTCCGATAAGATAGCAAGGCATCGAAAGTGCTTTCGATGCCTTTGCTATCTTATTAAAGATGAATAACTCTTTATCCGTACACTGTATTTGCATACAGTGCAAAGATACGGGCGCGAAAAAAGTAAGCGTTCTTTTATTCAAATTCAAGCTGGTTATTAAAGAACTCCCAGTCGAACAAAACATAATCAGGATGAATAAGGCTTTGAATGATATGTTTTATCTCACGGGCCTTACTCTTTACATATTGGTTCTTAACCTTAATAATACTACGAGCAGGCTTTTTTGAAATTATTTTAGCTGGTGATTCCATAACACAACATTTAGCGAATAAAACAGGTAAAATCCAAAAACTGTGCAATGCAGGATTTGGTTGCGTGAATGCGTATAAATTAAGGCCGGATGATTTGTAATACACCATTTTTCCACTTAATAATGGATGAAGCAGTGTTACGGCTTTTATCCTGTTGCCTGTATTGCACAATATAATCCACACTTTGTTTTACAGTACTTGAAATTTCATCAAAGTTTGCGGGTGATATTTCACCACTTATATTGGCTGAAGTGCTTACAATTGGTTTGCGAAAACGTTTGATAATATACCTGCAAAATTCATCGCTGCAAATACGGATCGCGACAGAGCCATCTTCATTAATTACATTTTCTGCCAGGCCTAAAGCATGCTCGTAAATAACAGTGGTAGGTTTTGTAACTGTTTGCAGGTAATCAAACACAGCAAGGTCAGGTGATGCAGTGTATTGTAAAATATCTTTTTCTGAAGTTGCTAATACAACAAAGCTTTTTTGCGGCGGCCGTTGTTTAAGTGCAATTATTTTTCCGACGGCTTCAGCGTTCGTCGCATCACAGCCAATGCCCCAAATGGTATCGGTTGGATATAAAATAATTCCACCCTGCCGCAAAACATTCAATGCGTTTTCTGCATCATCAATAAAAATTTCTTCATTCATATTCAAGTGTTGATAGCAGTTGTTGTTTATTTATATCAAGTGCACATTTAAAATGTTTTTCAGGACATTCTTTTTTGCCGTGCGTTGTACAAGGCCTGCAATATAAAGGCTCGGTTTTCTCTACAACAAAACTTACATCACTCAAAGGCCAGTAACCAAACCATGTAACAGTTGAGCAAAAAACAGCAGTAACTGGTGCATTCATTGCAGAAGCAATGTGCAGCGGCGCAGAATCGTTCGCATAATTCATCAATGCATTTTTCATCAATGCGGCGGATTGAAGAAAACTTAATTTACCTGATAAATTTTTTGTTGAGCGACCAGGCAAGGCAGCAATAATATCATCGCATAAATTTTTATCTGAAGACGCGCCTAAAAAATAAATGTTTATGGATGATGGAACTTCCTTTAAAAACTCTGTCCATTTTTCTATAGGATATTGTTTCGTAAACCACACTGATGAAGGTGCAACGCAGATGTAGCGGGCTGCGGGCTGCGGGCTATGAATTATTACATTCACGTTTGACGTTTCACGTTTGACGAATTCAAAATCTTCTTCTGAAGGATATAATCTCATTCGCGCAGGCGAAGCATTTGTAAAGTGTTTTAGTAAAGAAAGGTTACGCTCTACTTCATGTACAGGTTGTTCTTTTGTACCGACAATATGTTTCACTTTTACATCAAACAAAAAGCTCAAAGGGTTTTTATCAAATCCAATTTTTTCTTTTGCATTTGATAATGCAGTTATCAATCCTGTTGAAAAAAAACGCTGCACATTTATAACCTTATCATATTTTCCTGAGCGAATTATATTGATAAGTTTAAAGAGATTTTTTGTTTTATTTTCTTTCTTCACCCAAATCAAAACCTCATTCAAATAAGGATGATCTGCAAGCAAACCTTCATTGCCTTTGCGTAATAAAAAATCAATTTGTGCATCAGGAAACGATGCATGCAATTTTTCAATTAAAACCGTTGCCAGCACAACATCGCCGATAAACGCCGTTTGAATAATCAAAAATTTTTGCATGAATGCGAAGGTAAATGGCTTAAAGTTTTACAAGCTCATTTTTTACAGCATAAACTACAAGCCCAACAGAATTTTTTACATCCATTTTTTCCATGATGCGCTGGCGGTGGCCTTCAACGGTGCGGCTGCTTAAAAATAATTGTTCACCTATTTCTTTATTGGATTTTTCGCTGCAGATAAGATTGATGATCTCAATTTCACGTTCGCTGAATTCGGGTTTCATCTTTTTAGCGTATGGATTAAACCTGCTTTTTGCAAGCATGTTCATCATTTTATGGCTGGTGCTTTTACTATAATGATAATTGCCATGATAAACAGTTGTGATAGCATCTATGATCTCTGTTTTATCGCTGTTCTTGAGCAGGTAACCTTTCGCACCTGCCTCAATCATATCAAGTATAAGATCGTCTTCATCAAACATTGAAAGGCAGATAATAGCCGCATCTTTATTTGCTGAAATAATTTTTTTCACTGCATCAATGCCATCCATCACAGGCATTTTTATATCCGTTAAAATAACATCAGGCGCATGTTCAATTACCATTTCAACAAGCTCCAAACCGTTCTGCGCTTCACCCGCAATATGTATTTCAGGATATTTGCCAAGCATTAGTTTTAATCCATCTCTGAAGATCTCATGATCGTCTGCAATAACGACTTTAATATCAGGAAGCACGTTAGTCATTGTATTCTAAAGGTATCAAAATATTATAATGAGTACCTTTTAGCGGTTGGCTTTCTATAACTAATTTTCCATTAAGGAGTGCAACGCGGTTTTGTATGTTCATTAAGCCTAAACCTTGTGCAGGCAATTGGCTTGTCTGATTATAATTAAAGCCTTTTCCATTGTCTGTTGCTGCAAAAACAAGCTGGTTATTTTTTTTATTTAGTTCAATAATAAGTTCAGATGCCTCTGCATGTTTTATAGTGTTATGAATTATTTCCTGAACAATGCGGTAAAGGTTTAATTCGCCTTCAGACGATAACGGAATGTTTTCATCATGTACAAAACGTATTTGCAATGCATGTGCTTCATTCATTTTAGTGATGAATTCCGCTACTGCCTTTATCAGTCCTTTTCGTATAAGTGTGTTGGGCAAAAGATCATAAGCAATTTCGCGAAAGCGGCCAATTACTTCATCCATCAGTTTACCTGATTTTTCAATGATGATCTTTTCTTCTTCATTTACCGGCTCTACATGATTTACCTGCAATTTTATAGCTGAAAGCATTGGGCCAATATCATCATGCAGGTCGCTTGCAATGCGTTTGCGCTCATTTTCCAGTGTATCAATTTCAGCTTTAATACGGGCTTCCTGCCACTTTGTAATTTTACGATGTTGTTTACTGAAAGTATAGATCATGTAAAAAACAATGACACCTAAAAAAATAACAACCGTTATTATAATATTTGATATTTCTTTCTGTGAGGAATACATAAAATAGCCCAGGTGAATATAAGGTAACAAACAGGATTTAAAAATTGAAAGATACTATAGGCAAGCACTGATGATAAATGCGATACCCTTAGTGCTACAAAACTAAAAGCTAATATGCTATAACCTTTCATAAGCAATGTACCGATAGCTATAAAATTCTCTGCATTTGTAATAAATGGTGCATTCTTAAAAATCTGCATGCTTAATTGTTTTACCGAGAGAAAGAATATGATAAGAGATAAAATAATTTCTGTGTATATAGAAAAATGCTTCCAAAACATTTCTAAAAAATTATCCTTACCAGCAAAACATAATTCAAGTATCTGAATTATACCACCCAAAATAATAAGTGATACAAAAACCTTCTTATTGATAATTGTACAATTTTTAAACAGCATCAAATACAAAATGTATTCTTCAAGAAAGTAAAGATTATAAACAGGTATGTATATTTCCTGGTTATTAAATTTATGCTTACCTATACCTACAATTAGTTCTGTGAGAAAAGCAGCAAGCATCAATATAATAAATGGATAGTATTCTTTTTTTACAGTTCTCCATTTGGCAAGGCCAACAAGTAATGGAACAACACATACCATCGATAGTATAAAAGATAATAATCCATTCATAATCGTATCTATATTATGGGCAGCAAGGCATTTGACCTGTTTCTATTCTGTAAGCAGCATTACCTGTAATGCTGTCAGGTATAAGCAATTCAGTATAGTTTTTACTGATACCTGAAATAATCTGGTGTACTTCAAAACTACTGTCCATTCCATAAGCTATGGAAATACCAATACAATCTTTAATACACAGAATTTGAAGAATGCCCTGTTTATTAAAATTTTCACCATTTGATAAGATGTTGGAATCTGCGCCGACTTTGTTATTACAGATACTGTCTTTATATAACTTGTAACGTGCAATCCATGCATTGCTGGTTGCAGTATCAATTAAATGATTAATGTTTTGTAACGCGATGGCTTGTGGTGCAACTGCGGGTGGTATTTCAACACAGTCTTTGCATTTAGCTGTACATGCATCCAGGTTTATTATCAGTATTGCTACAAATAAAAAGCTGGCAATCAGTGGTAATTTCTTTTTCATAAATGGTGTTTTTTTTCTAAACGAAAATAGTATTGGCCCTTTTTAACCTGTTACGTATTTCTACGCATTTTTTTCAGGTAAATATCGAAGTAAGAATCAGTAGCAGCACGCTATGCAAAAGTTTTAAGCAATGTCATTTTTGGTGTGCTGTTTAAAGTTACTCATACAACTGCAAACAACAATTATTAAATAAAAACGGGTAAGCCGAAAACCGGTTAGAGTAGGCAATAAAAATTAAAACTATAATTTATGAAAACACTATTATTCACTTTGATGCTTGTATCGGCCTTGGTTATTACAACAGGGATACAGGCACAAACTCCCTGGTACATTGGCGGGAACACAGGCGTATCTCCTCAGTCAGCTAACAAAGTAGGAACAACAAATGCATTTGACCTGAACGTGATAACGGGCAATAAAGTCAGGATGACTTTTAAACATAGCCCTACCCTCTCTAATATTGGAATCGGAACCGCAACGCCCTTAACAAACTATGGAGTTCATATTCTTGGTGGAATAGGAGATCCCCTGGCCCAGGGCCTGTATATTCAGCGGGCAGATGCAGGCGGCAGCAATCAGGATGGTGCACTTTCCATCGATTTTTCAACTTCCTCATTTAGCGGCGGTGGAACCACTGGTGGCTCATGCAATTTTATCCTGCATCCTACACCTAATTCTTTGATCCCCGACATGGCATTTTCTACCAATAATGTATCGCCTCAATTAATTATTAAAAATAACGGCTATGTTGGTGTAGGTACAAGTAACCCACTTGCAAAATTTCATGTAGATAATGGTGCAATCAGAATTACGGGACCAAATCCTTCAGGAGGCCCAATGATACTTTTTGGCGGAAGTTCTACAGTTGCAAGCGGTGGCGAATGGGGAATTGAATACACTACTGCAACTCCGGGCCATGATGGGTTAAATTTCTGGAAACCATTCGGCTCAACAGGAACATCAGGCAACAGCTTTTTGTTTCTTCACAATGATGGCATGGTTGGCGTTAATACTGATAATCCAACTGCACAATTAACTGTAAATGGAAATATGCTGATAGGCGATCCTTCAACCACCACACTTCCGGCAGGATATAAGCTATATGTTGAGACAGGTATCTTAACAGAAAAAGTAAAAGTTGCCGTAAAAAATTCATCTAACTGGGCTGATTATGTATTCGCACCCGGCTATAAACTGATGCCACTTAAAGAGGTGAAAAAATACGTGGAAACCAATAAACATTTACCCGATGTACCCTCAGCAAAAGAAATGGAAAACAACGGCCTGGATCTCGGTTCTATGGCAGCATTACAAATGCAGAAAATAGAAGAATTAACACTGCAACTTATTCAAATAAATGAACGCCTTGAAACAGTAGAAAAAGAAAATGCTGCTTTGAAAACAACTATTGATTCATCCAAAAAACAGAAAAAATGAAACCAATATTTATAACCATTTTATTTATGTACAGTTATTGCGTTTGGGCTCAAAGCCCTGATTGGACGATTGTACCGAAAACGCTGAATTTTTCTACATCTGCTGTTACCACGGGTACAATGCCCGGCACTTATACAACACCTTACACCGCCGCCAATTGCGGGTATGATAATACAGGTAGTATATTGTTCTATGTTGTTGATGGAAAGGTGTACGATAAAACCGGGGTCTTAGCAGGAAATCTATCTGCAGGCTTTGGCAATAACGGCAGAGATATTATCATAATTCCTGATCCGGGCAATTGTAATGCGCATTTAATTATTCATACTTCATCCGATATTATTGTTGGCAGCGGATGTAATTACATAAAAAAAGTGTTGGTTACAAGAATCACGCATACAGGAAATGCATTAACAATTCAGCAAAACTATTTTGCCGGCACCGATATATTTGATTGTTATAATCTTTCTCTTGCTATATGTGTATCAAAGCCCCAGGCAAATGGTAACCGGTTTTTATATGCAGTTGGTAATGCCTTTGCGTATAAATATTTAATAAGCAGCACAGGAATTTCATTTGTAAGTTCTTTTAACCAGAATACTTCAAGCAATGCTGCCGATGCAGAAGTTTCTCCAACAGGAGATAAATTAGCCTGGGCTAATGCATTTGGTGGAAACGCTTACAGTATTTGCTGGATTAATCTCGATGCAAACGGCGATTTTTTAACTATACAAACAAAAGATGCATCACCGTCTTTGTACCCTGCATACGGACTTGAGTTTATTGATAATACAAAGGTTATGGTTGCTGCAGGCAGCGGAACAAACGGCGGCATATACGAAGCTAATTTAACTTCAATCCCAACCTCAACGCTAAAAATCAGCAACAGCATGTATTATTACAGTAATCTGGAAAAGGCATTGGATGGAAAAATATATACCGCCTCTGCAAATGGTTTAACAGGCATAGATGCTTCATACAATACTACGCCAATAAGTATGACGGTTACCAGTAATGCATCCGGCTTTTTTACCTTACCCAAGCAATTGGATTATGAAAATTACAGCCAGGTATTTTCCTGCACTCCACCTTGTCTTCCAAACATAACCATCAGCGGTAACTATACACAACCACTTACACAATCACAAAACTGGATCAGGAACAATGGCACTACAACAATCCCTTCAAACGCTACTGTAAAATTAGACGCGGAACCAACAGCAGGTTACGTAGAGCTCGATCCGGGATTTGAAACCCAGGCAGGTTGTGTTTTTATAGCACAGGCATTAGATGGTTGCGGGCCGGGCATACCGATGATAATTAAGAAGCAGGGCACAAAGCAAAATGAAGCAAATGCTTATGCCGATAGCCAAGGTAAAGATGCACAATTCAAACTGATTATATATCCCAATCCGACGGGTGGTCCTGTAACTATTCAGCATTCAACTGCGATAAAACAATTACAGGTGTTTGATATGATGGGCAGAATGCTTTTTAATATTTCTACCAAGGGCAGCACTTTAACTAAAATAGACCTATCCAAAGAGGCCAATGGAATTTATATAGTTCACGCAGATGGCCAGGCAGTACAAAAAATTATAAAGCAATAATAAGTACTCCTAAAAAGTAAATGTTTGTTCAATCTCATCATGATCGATAAGATTGAACAAACATTTTTGCTGTTATATAACGAAGATAAAACTGCCTGCACTCATACGTATTTCTACGCAGTTTTTTCAGGTAAACATCGAAGTAAGATTCAGTAGCACTACTCTATGAAAAGGGTTTATGCAATATCATTTTTGTGGTGCTGATTTAAAACAGCATTTATCAAACAAAATTTAAAAACTATCAAAAATGAAAAAGATCACAAACACAGTTTTAGCAGTTGCGATGCTAATACTTACAGCTACAGGCTGTCAAAAATCGCAGGATATAGCACCGGAAACAGAAAGCGTTGGTTCGCAATCTGTAGGTGAAACCGTAATTTCTTCAGAAGAAGGCGTTGCAACAGCAACAACAAGCACCGCTAATGGCAATATTAAACTTACGCTTCGCCCGGCAAAAGACAGTGGACAGGATGCTATGATTTTAAGGTATGATCCTGATCCAACATATGTGAATATGAACAAAGGTCACGAAGTAGATATACCTGCATTAACCTGGACTGCCGGTGGAATACCTACTTATCGCAGAGATCTTATTAAATTCACACAGCTTTCTTTAATACCTGCAAATTCAACCATCGTTTCAGCAACACTGTACCTCTATGGATTGCCTGCAGGAGGTTCTCCTAATTGCCCGCAGGGAAATTCATTTCATCCCAACACTCCACCAAGCTATCAAAATAACAAAAGCTTTTTACAAATGTGTGCTGCAACACCAATGTGGAATCAAAATACTGTTACCTGGGCTACACAACCTGGCACAATTGGAAACCAGGTTTTAATTCCGGCAACTTCGCAGCAATGGAGTGAAAATAAAGTAGTTAACATTACAAATTTTGTTCAAAGTTGGGTAAACGGAACTCCGAATAACGGGATGTTAATGTCTTTACTGAGCGAAACTCCATATCGTTCTATAACTTTTGGTACATCAGAAAATACCGTGAATTACAGACCCAAATTAGTTGTTGTATATTTTTAATTCATAAAGAAGTGAAATAGTATAATCAAACTGTTTACTTAAAAATTCTTCAAAAACCTTAGAGGCATAATGCCTTTAAGGTTTTTTGTTTCATAATATAAACTGCAACCTTTTAGCCGGCTAACTACTAACCTTTAAAGTTTTTTGTTGTCTCATCCTAAACTCATTTAACAAAAAATATCTGGCAGTTCATTTCTTCGATATAACTTCGATATTTCTTCGATAAAACTTCGATATAACTTCGATCAATAAGATCGAAGAAATGTCGAATAAATATCGAAGTTTTATCGTAAAAATATGCTCCCTGTTAAATATAAAACAGGTAATTGATAAATAAGATGATCAGTACAGCTTGCAGGTATACACCTGTCATTCCTTATAGGCTGGTAGTGAAAAAACCTTTCAATTTTCAGCTTCGTTTACTTTCCCCGTGACGTTTGCTTAATCCTGCCTGTACCTGGCTATAATTTCTTTTGCGAATTGTTCAATATTTATCTTCGCAAAAAAAATTCATGGAATTACAATCATTGATTTCAGAAGCATGGTCCAACCGGGAATTATTAAAAGATCAGAAATATTCAGACGCAGTAAAAGCAGTTATTGAAGAAGTGGATAAAGGAAGGTTGCGCACAGCTTCACCAACTGAGAACGGATGGCAGGTAAACGAGTGGGTAAAACAGGCAATACTTATGTACTTCGCTGTGCAGCCGATGGAAACCATACAAATGCCGCCCTTTGAGTTCCATGATAAGATCCCATTAAAAAAAGATTTTAAAAGCTTAGGCGTCAGAACTATTCCCGGTGCTGTTTCGCGTTACGGCGCTTATGTTGCAAAGAACGTGATACAGCTTCCAAGCTTCATAAATATTGGTGCGTATGTAGATGAAGGAACCATGGTTGATACATGGGCAACTGTTGGCAGTTGTGCGCAGATAGGCAAGCATGTTCACCTGAGCGGCGGTGTTGGTATTGGCGGTGTTTTGGAACCGTTACAAGCCTCGCCTGTAATTATAGAAGATGGGTGTTTTATCGGCAGCCGTTGCATAGTGGTTGAAGGCGTTATCGTTGAAAAAGAGGCAGTGCTTGGTGCAAACGTAGTGCTTACACAATCCACAAAAATTATAGATGTAAGTAAATCCTCGCCTGTTGAATACAAAGGCCATGTTCCGGCCGGCAGTGTTGTTATTCCCGGCACATACAACAAAGATTTTCCCGCAGGTTCTTTTGGGGTAAGCTGTGCATTGATCATCGGCAAACGCAAACCCAGCACAGATCTTAAAACAAGTCTAAACGATGCCCTGAGAGATTTTAATGTAAGTGTGTAAAAAAAATTGGGTTTGAATTTTTAAAAGAGGTTTTGTATATACTTTTTGTTTAAGTTTGATATGTGAAAAATTAAACAAAAATGGAGATTGATTTTAATCATGTCTTATTGAACAGTGCAGAATTCCTGATGCCTTTTGCATTCAAATTAACCCAGGATCATGAAGAAGCGCGCGATCTTTTCCAGGAAACGATATATAAGGCGCTTGCCAATGAAGAGAAATATAGCACAGGCACAAATCTCAAAGCATGGTTATATACCATCATGCGGAATATTTTTATAAATGATTATCGTAAGAAAAGCAGGCAACAATTAATATTTGATGGAACGGCGGGCGATTATTACATCAATTCAACCAGGGCAGTTACATACAATGATGCAGTGGCTTCCATCAACATTAAAGAAATAAAAAAGGCTATTATAAATCTGCCCGAAATTTTTAAACACCCATTCCTGTTACACTTCGATGGGTATAAATACACCGAGATAGCAGATATACTTTCCGAACCTTTGGGCACTATAAAAAGCCGTGTACATTTTGCGCGTAAATTATTAAAGTCTCAGGTAGAACGTTTCTGATATTTATACAGTGAATAATAAAAATGCCATTATAATCGGAAGCGGGTTTGCAGGCATGTCGGCTGCCTGTTTTATGGCGAAGGCAGGATGGAATGTAACGGTGCTTGAGAAACATGATGAGCCCGGAGGCAGGGCACGCCAATTAAAAATTGATGGGTTTAGTTTTGACATGGGCCCAAGCTGGTATTGGATGCCGGATGTGTTTGAAAGATTCTTTTACCAGTTCAATAAAAAAGCCGGCGACTATTATGATTTAATAAGGCTTGATCCGTCGTACAGCATTTATTGGAATGATGGGGTGATGGATGTTCCTGCGGATTATACTTCATTAAAAAAATTATTTGAAAGTATTGAACCCGGAAGCAGCAATAAACTTGATTTATTTTTAAAAGAAGCTGCATTCAAGTATGAAGCCGGAATGAACAGGCTTGTATACAAACCCGGTATTTCTGTTACTGAATTTTTTGATGTTGACTTATTGAAAGGCATAATAAAGCTTGACGTTTTTACTTCAATTAAAAGACATATACAGCAATATTTTCATCATCCGCATTTGCAGCAGTTGCTGGAATTCCCTGTTTTGTTTCTTGGTGCTTTACCTGAAAAAACTCCCGCATTATACAGCCTGATGAATTATGCAGACATAAAAGGCGGAACATGGTTTCCCAAAGGTGGTATGTACAAAATTGTTGAAGCAATGTATACACTTGCGCTTGAGCTGAATGTAAAGTTCTGCTTCAACCAGGATGTTAAGAATATTGAAATTAAAGGTGGGCTTGCTTCAAAAGTAATTGCACAAAATATAGATGGCGAAATCTCAGTTTATAAAGCTGATGTTGTTATTGCGAATGCAGATTACCATCATGTAGAAAACAAACTTTTGCCTGCTGCATACAGGAATTATTCAGAAGCATATTGGAATCAAAAAGTATTGGCGCCATCGTGCATTATCTTCTATGTTGGATTAAATAAGAAGCTCAATAACATTCATCATCATTCATTGTTTTTTGATACTTCGTTTGAACAGCATGCAAAAGAAATTTATACAACAAAGCAATGGCCAACTGACCCTTTATTTTATGTTAGTGCAACATCGGTGACTGATAATTCATCAGCGCCGGAAGGGTGTGAGAATCTTTTCTTTTTAATTCCTGTTGCATCAGGGCTTACAGATGACAACGAAGATCTGCGAAACAGTTATTTTGAAAAGATCATAGATCGCTTTGAAAAGAAAACCGGTGAAACTATCAGGCAAAATATTATTGTAAAAAAATCTTATGCATATAGCAATTTCGTAGGTGATTATAACGCATATAAAGGCAATGCTTATGGTTTAGCTAATACATTGATGCAGACAGCGATGTTAAAACCATCCATAAAAAATAAAAAAGTAAGGAATTTATTTTACACAGGCCAGTTCACTGTTCCGGGCCCGGGCGTTCCGCCGGCTTTAATAAGCGGCGAAGTTGTATCAGCCTGTATAAATAAATTGTTCAGGTAAACATTCATTGCTTTTTTGCGTTAATTTAAACACAGGGAAAAATTAATTATTTGCATTCTTTTGTTTAAGACTTTTATTATGATTGAACGTTTTCATGAAACAAGCAGGCAATGCAGTAAAATAGTTACTGAAAATTACAGCACTTCGTTTGCTGCTGCAGTTAAGTTATTGCATAAAGATATTCGCAGCGATATACATAATATTTATGGTTTCGTTAGGTTTACTGACGAGATCGTAGATACATTTCATGAATTTGACAAAGCAGCAATGTTGCAAAATTTTAAAGCAGAAACATATAAAGCTATTTATGAAAAAATAAGCCTCAATCCAATCCTGAATAGTTTTCAGCTTACAGTAAATAAGTATTCAATTGATCATAAATTGATCGATGCTTTTTTCTGCAGCATGCAAAAAGATTTGTATAAAAATGTGCATGATGAAGCTTCTTATAAAGAATATATTTATGGAAGTGCTGAAGCAGTTGGTTTAATGTGCCTGAGTATTTTTTGCGCAAAAGACAAACAGTTGTTCACGCGTTTGAAAGAATATGCATGCAGCCTTGGTGCAGCATTTCAGAAAGTAAATTTTTTACGCGATATGAAAGTTGATAATGAATTGCTTGACCGCATGTATTTTCCAAACTGCAACTTTAAAAACTTCAGCAATGAAGAAAAGAGAAAAATAGAATCAGGTATCCAAAGAGATTTTGATCATGCTTATAAAGGCATTATGCAGCTTCCTGCAAGCGCAAAGTTTGGTGTATATGTTGCCTATCAGTATTATTATTCATTGTTCAAAAAAATAAAAAAACTTCAGCCTAAATCAATATTGCAAAAGAGAATCCGCATTGCTGATCACACCAAAATTTTCATTCTCGCAAAGGCAGGATTACGCAACCAGCTTAATATTTTATAAAGGCAGTTTAATCGCTTGCGCAATATTTTATATATTTATCGCGTATGAGCCAGCTATCTTCCGCAGCGTTGCAGGAGTTTAAGAATCTTGTTGCGTTAAAGTTTCAGTTATATAACAGTTTATTTACTTCATTGCCCTTTCACCGCATTGAAAAAACAGGTGTATTGCTTTCATTGTTTTTATTGGAGTGCGAAGAAGGATACAGCAAAGAAAAAAGCCCGGCTGAAATCATTGATAATTTTCTCAAGCAAAACACTTCGTATGAAAAAGATGAACAGATAGATCTTTTATTTCGCTTTGTTCAATATGCCGAAAGACAGGTTGTTTTGTTTGATGCTTTGGAAGATGCAGCATTTACACATGTGAACGATGTGAATGGCCCGGGCACGTTAAAGCAGTTGTGTTCGCAGATCGATCAGATGCATAAAGAAAAAGAGTTCATAAAAAAGCTGAACGATTTTGCAGTGCGTATTGTTTTAACAGCGCATCCAACGCAGTTTTATACAGGCGAAGTTTTGGGTATTATCAACGATCTTTCAAAAGCATTAAAAACCGACGAAACTGAACTGGTTAATATTTACCTGCAACAATTAGGAAGAACGCCTTTTCTCAAAAAGCAGAAGCCAACTCCATACGATGAAGCCATAAGCTTGTTATGGTTTTTAGAAAATGTTTTCTACGATGCTATTGGAAACATCATGTTCATTTTTAAAAATGAATTTGATCAGTCGGAAGCAATAAAGCATCCTTTAATCCAGATGGGATTCTGGCCCGGCGCAGACCGCGATGGCAATCCTTTTGTTACAACTGAGATAACTTTAAAAGTTGCAGAAACATTGCGCATGGGCGTTTTGCGTTCTTATCACAGAAATGCAAAATGGCTTAAACGCAGGCTTACATTTAAAGGCGCTCATGAATTGATCACGCAGCTTGAAAAAAGGTTGTATGATAATTTATATAACAATGCAACAGATAAAATAAGCAAGGAAGAAATCAAAGGCATTCTCAACAAGATCATTGTTATTCTAAAAGATAACAACAACCTTTTTATTGAAGATGTTTATAAGCTGTTATTCAAAGCAGAGATATTTGGTTTGTATTTCGCTTCGCTTGATATAAGGCAGGAAAGTACGGTGCACACACGCTTTTTTGAATCATTGATAGAACAGGATGTTCTGCCTTCAAATTACAACAGCCTGGATGAGAACAGGAAGATCGCAGCGTTATTAAAAGTGCATGAAACAACCGTTTCATTTTCTGACAATGAACTTTTTACTGATACGCTTAAATCTGCAGAAGCTGTTAAAACCATTCAACAGCAAAATGGTAAAGAAGCTTGTCACAGGTATGTTATAAGTCAATGCAACAGTGCGTTGAACGTGATCGAGGTATATGCCTTGTTTTTGTTGAACGGATGGAAGAAAGAAGCATTAACTGTTGATATTGTGCCTCTGTTTGAAACAATTGATGACCTGGAAAATGCTTCTGCAATAATGAAAAAACTATACTCGAATAAAGAGTATCGTGAACATTTAAAATTGCGTGGCAACAAACAAACCATCATGCTTGGTTTTTCTGACGGTACAAAAGATGGCGGTTATTTGATGGCCAACTGGAGTATTTATAAAGCGAAAGAAGAGCTTACAGCTATCTCCAAAAATTATGATATTGATGTTATCTTTTTTGATGGACGTGGTGGCCCGCCTGCACGTGGCGGTGGCAAAACCCACAGGTTCTATGCATCAATGGGGCGTGATATTTCCAACAAAGAAATCCAGTTGACTGTGCAAGGACAAACGGTAAGCTCAAACTTCGGAACAATAGATTCAGCTCAATTCAATATTGAACAATTGGTGCATGCAGGTGTTGCCAATGAATTATTCTCTGTTAAAGAAAATACATTAACAAGAAGCGAAGAAAAATTGCTGAAGCAATTATCTGAAGACAGTTACAAGGCTTATATGCAGCTTAAAAATCATCCTGCATTTGTTGATTATTTAGCAGAGATAAGTCCACTGAGATTTTATTCAGAAACAAATATTGGCAGCAGGCCTACAAAACGCGGTAAAACATCAGGGCTTTCATTAAAAGACCTGCGCGCTATTCCTTTTGTTGGCGCTTTCAGTCAGTTAAAACAAAATGTTACCGGTTATTATGGTGTGGGAACTGCTTTAAAACAGGCAGAAGCATCAGGAAAATGGAGACAGGTACAATATCTCTATAAAAATTCAATGTTCTTCAGAACCTTGCTTGACAATTGCGAGATGGCAATGATGAAATGCTTTTTTCCGCTTACAAAATATGTTTCCAATGATGCGCGTTTCGGCAAGCTTTGGAAGATGATGTATGATGAATTTAATCTTACACTAGAGTATCTTAAAAAGCTTTCAGGCAATAAAAGTTTGATGGAAGGGCTTCCGGTTGAACATTCAAGCATTAATATGCGCGAACGCATTGTGCTTCCGCTTGTAACCATACAACAATATGCGTTAATGAAAATAAGAGAAGGCAGTGATGCAGCTTTTAAAGAAAAGTATGAAAAGCTGGCTATGCGCTGTTCATTCGGAATTATTAATGCGGGAAGAAATTCTGCGTAGTATAAACAGGAAACCGTAGCTGCTCAATGATATGCAGTATCCCGAATCGCTTTGCTCTCGGGACAGGCAAGCGAAGTGACAGAACCGTAAAGTATCAAGGTTCATTTACCGGTAAAAAATTAAATCACTAATTTATAAGTTGAAAAACGTTTATATTTTCAGCGAAACTTTTTCTTGTACAAATTAATAGCGTCTGTAATTATATCCAGCGCTTTTGCCTTATCACCAAAATCTGCAACCTTAACGGTTTTCTTTTCAAGTGTTTTATATTCCTCAAAGAAGTGACGGAGTTCTTCAAAAAAATGTGGTGGTAATTCTTCAATATTATTATAGTGGTTTACAGCCGGATCATTATTGGCTACAGCAATAATTTTGTCATCTGCATCGCCGCTATCGATCATTTGCATAACACCAATAACTTTTGCTTCCATTAAAGTTAGCGGTTGCACAGGCAAAGAAGTTATTACAAGTATATCCAAAGGATCTTTATCATCGCCATAGGTTTGTGGAATAAAACCGTAATTATTGGGATAATAGAATGATGAATAAATCACCCTGTCAAGTTTCAGAAGGCCACTCTCCTTGTCAATTTCATATTTACATCTTGAGCCTTGGGAAATTTCAATTATTGCATTAACTATTCTGGGTGCTTTATCGCCGTAAGAAACGCCATGCCATGGGTGTAATATGTCAGCCATTATTTCTTAAATTTTTGCAAATGTAACCTTCGCTTTCTATTTTGTTTCACAATCCATTAGGTAATTTATTAAATGGTTTATCTGTTTGATTTAAGAAACAAAAAGCAAAACCAATTTCGTGGATATCATAATTTTATCTGTTTTTTTTATCACAATGCGCTTATATTTGCCAACCTTGAATTAATTTGCTTAGCTCCTGATGAATGAACTTTTATTGATCATAGCAGCCTACCTGATTGGTTCTATCCCTACCTCTGTTTGGGTTAGCCGTTATTATTTTGGAATTGATATACGCGATTATGGAAGCGGCAATGCCGGCGCTACCAATACTTACCGCGTTCTTGGCCCAAAATGGGGAACCTTCGTAATGGTAGTTGATATGCTTAAAGGTGTTATTGCAACTTCTCTCTACATACTGATACCTTACTATGTAACAAAATCAAATGACTGGGACAGAACTAATTTTATGATTGGCCTTGGACTTGCCGCAGTAGCGGGCCATATATTCCCCATCTGGGCCGGTTTCAAAGGCGGTAAAGGCGTTGCAACTTTATTTGGAATGATATTGGCTATTCAACCAATTGTTGCTGTGTGTTGTGTGGGAGTTTTTTTGCTGGTGTTATATTTAACAAGGTTCGTTTCTCTTAGCTCAATACTTTCAAGTATAGCGTTTGCAGTATTTATCTTGTTTATTTTTAATGACGATGTTACTCTGTACAGGGTGTTTTCAGTTGCAGTTGCTTTGATGGTAATACTTACGCATCAAAAAAATATAAACCGCTTACTTAACGGAACTGAAAGTAAAGTACCCATTCTTAAACACCGCGACCGGCGCCGCAGCAACAGGCAAAAAAGAAGAAGATCATAAATTATTTTTTGAAGTTTTAATTATGAAATTAAAAGTAATCCTGCTGTTAGTTGCTGTAAGCTCATGTTTTTCCTGCACAAGAAATGCTATTACAGGCAGAAATCAACTCAATCTTGTATCTGAGAGCCAGGTTGAACAATTGTCATTAACCCAATACAAGCAATTCCTGTCTTCTAATAAAGTTGTAGCCGCCACAAGTACCGATGCTGAAATGGTTAAACGTGTTGGCCAGCGCATAGCCAATGCCATTACACAATATTATCAGCAAAAAGGCATAGCAAATGATATTTCAAACTACAAATGGGAATTCAATCTTGTTGAAAGCAAAGAAGTAAATGCCTGGTGTATGCCCGGCGGAAAAGTTGTTGTGTATACAGGTATATTGCCTGTTACACAAAATGAAACTGCTTTAGCTATAGTATTAGGGCATGAGATCACGCACGCAGTTGCAGGTCATGGAAGAGAAAGAATGAGCCAGGAAATGGTAGCACAGGGAATACAGGTAGCAGGAGATGTAGCATTGGGAAGTAATCCTCAAACCGTTAATATTTTCAATAGTGTTTATGGGTCATCAGCCCAGGTGGGCGTGTTGCTTCCTAACAGCCGTAACCAGGAATATGAAGCCGATCATTACGGGCTGATATTCGCAGCTATGGCTGGTTATGACCCGCAGCAAGCCATACCTTTCTGGACACGCATGATGAACTTAAATAATGGGTCTGCACCGCCTGTATGGTTAAGCGATCATCCGAGCGATGCTTCACGCATACAAAAACTGAAAGACTTAATGCCTGAAGCGTTAACGTATTATAAGCCGGGTAAATAAAATAATCAGATTACACAAAATCTTTTTTACTAATTATTTTCTTTACAGCTTCATCATATTTTTCTATAGTTATACGAACATCAAATTTTTCCAAAACAATCTCTCTGCCTCTCCTGCCCATTTCAGATAATTGAGTTGCCGGCAAGCAAAGCATTTGTTGCATTTTTAAAGCAAGATCAGCTGCGTCATTTTTATTACAGATGAATCCGTTTACATTATCATTTATTACTTCTTTACAGCCATTGTTATCAGTTGTAATGCAAGGCACTTCCATTGCACATGCTTCCAGTAAAGATCTTGGCACGCCTTCCTGGTAATAAGAAGGCAGCACAAAACAATGAGCCTCTTCAAAAAAAGAGGTTACATTTTCAGAAAAACCAAGAAA